>CAZDPA010000005.1:0-37135 GCA_964507195.1 uncultured Salinisphaerales bacterium
GTGGTCGATCCGCAGACCTACGAGCTGATCGGTTCGGTGCAGCCGAACGGCAAGAAGGAGTTCTCGGAAGAGGACATCGTCGATCGCCTGATGCTGCCGATGATCATCGAAACCGTACGCTGCCTCGACGACGGCATCGTCGAATCCGCTGCCGAGGCCGACATGGGCCTGATCTACGGCGTCGGCTTCCCGCCGTTCCGCGGCGGCGCGCTCAAGTACGCCGATACGATCGGCATGAAAGCCATCCTCGAGAAGTGCGCCAAGTACGCCTCGCTCGGCAAGCTCTACGAGCCGACCGCTTCGATGAAGAAGATGGCGGCCGACGGCTCGCTGTACTTCCCGAAGTGATGGCGCCCAAGACGAATTCCGGAGTAATGAAATGACTGAAGTTGTCATTGTTGATGCGGTTCGCACCCCGATGGGCCGCTCCAGAGGCGGTGCATTCCGCAATGTGCGCGCGGAAACGCTGTCGGCCGGGCTGATCAAGGCGGTGCTCAAGCGCAATGCAGCGCTCAATCCTGCAGAAATCGAAGACGTGATCTGGGGCTGCGTGCAGCAGACCCTCGAGCAGGGCTTCAACATTGCCCGTAATGTTGGGCTCAAGGCCGGGCTGCCGAACACCGTGCCGGGACAGACGGTCAATCGCCTGTGCGGTTCGTCGATGTCCGCGATTCACATCGCGATGGCGTCGATCAAGGCCGGTATCGGTGACGTGTATCTCTGTGGCGGCGTCGAGCATATGGGCCATGTCGCGATGACCCACGGCTTCGATGGCGATCCGGAACTGTCGGTTTCGCAGGCCAAGGCGGCGGCGATGATGGGTCTCACTGCCGAGATGCTGACGCAGACGCACCAGGTGTCGCGTGAGCGTCAGGACGAGTTCGCACTCGCCTCGCACCAGAAGGCCTACAAGGCCTGGAAGGACGGCAAGTTCAAGAACGAGATGGTCGGTATCCAGGGTCATGACGCCAATGGCGCGCCGATCCTCGTCGACTTTGACGAAGTGGTTCGTCCGGAAGCGAATATCGCTGACCTTGCCAAGCTCAAGCCGGCCTTCAATCCGAAGGGCAGCGTCACCGCCGGTAACAGCTCGGCGATTTCCGACGGCGCGTCGTGCACGCTGCTGATGTCGGCCGACAAGGCCAAGGCCCTCGGTCTCAAGCCGATGGCGCGCATCGTCAGCGTCGCCGCTTCCGGCTGCAATCCGTCGATCATGGGCATCGGTCCGGTGCCGGCGACGCAGAAGGCGCTCAAGCGTGCCGGCCTGTCGATCGACAACATCGACTACTTCGAGCTCAACGAAGCCTTCGCTGCGCAGTCGCTGGCGGTGATGAAGGACCTCAAGCTGCTCGAGCGCATGGACCGCGTCAACATCAAGGGCGGCGCGATCTCGCTCGGCCATCCGCTGGGCTGCTCGGGTGCACGCATCACCGGCGCGCTGGCGCACGTGCTGCAGGAGCAGAACGCGCAGTTCGGCGTCGCCACCATGTGCATCGGCATGGGCCAGGGCGTGGCAACGGTGATCGAACGCCTGAACTGATCAGCTGTCGTCATCAGCGGTAGCAAAAAAGGCCGGGCATCGCCCGGCCTTTTCGTTGTGGAGCGCCTGGAGTTACCGGTTAGACTTTGGTTCCATTCCCAGAACAGTCGGCCGCCCTTTCGTCAGGATCATGCATAGCCTGCTTTCGATCTGTGAAGACTGCGACGCAGTGTATGAGCGCCGGCCGCTGGCTCATGGCGATGTAGCCTACTGCGCGCGCTGCGGTTGTGAGCTGTATCGCGGTCGCCGGGTGAATCTCGATGTGATGCTGGCGGTGACGTTGGCGGGCCTGATCCTGTTTGTACTGACCAATGTTCTGCCGGTCGTGTTGGTGCGCTTCGGCAAAGCCGTTGCCAGCCCGACAGTCTGGAACGCGATACTGGAAAGCTACGACGCTGGCATCGGCCTGGTCGCGGTCGTGGTCGCGGTCTGTCTGCTTGGCCTGCCGCTGGTGCAGTTACTGCTGTATCTCTATGTCGTGCCGCCGCTGCGCACAGGGCGGGTGCCACGTCATTTTGCGCTGGCGATGCGTGCGCTGCGCCATGCGCGGCCGTGGAGCATGGTCGAGGTGTTTCTCGTCGGTGTGCTGGTTTCGTCGGTCAAGCTGGCGAAGGATTTCGAGCTGACGATCGGCGCCGGGCTGTACTGCATGGCAGCGCTGACCGTCATGCTCACGGTGCTGCTGACTTTCAGCCTGCACGAGCTGTGGGATCGTGCCGAGGAGTGCGAGGCATGAGCGCGCAGCCTACGGCGCGGACGCTCGGCATCATTGCCTGCGGCAGTTGTGGCGCGGTGCATCGGCTGCCGTCGCCGATTCCGACGCGCCTGTACTGCCGGCGCTGCCATGCGCGCATGGCTTCACGCAAGCCGAACAGCCTGGCGCGGAGCTGGGCGTTTCTGATCGCTGCGGCAATCCTGTACTTCCCGGCGAATCTGCTGCCGATGATGCGGACCGAGACGGTGCTCGGCGAGCGCTCGGACACCATCCTGACCGGGATCGTGACGCTGTGGCGCGCCGGTACACCGGAGATTGCCGTCATCGTGTTCGTCGCCAGTATCATGGTGCCGATGCTGAAGATCCTGGTGCTGGGACTGCTGCTGCTGACCGCGCAGCACGGTTCGACCTGGAATCGCGCGCAGCGCACGAGGTTGTACCGGGCGATCGAATTCATCGGCTACTGGTCGATGCTGGACGTGTTCGTCGTCGCGCTGCTGGTGGCGACGGTGCACTTCCGCAATTTCGCCTATGTGTTTCCGGACAGTGGCATCGTTGCTTTCACGATCGTCGTGGTGCTGACCATGCTGGCGTCCAAGAGTTTCGATCCGCGCCTGATCTGGGATGATCAGCCGCAGAAGACAGGCCAATCATGAGCATTTCATCTTGAGCACTTCCGATTCATCGCTGCCGCCGGGCTGGAATCCGGACCGTCTGCCATCCCCGCAGCTCGGCGCGCCACCGCGCTGGAAGCCGGCGCTGATCTGGATGGTGCCGGCAGTTGCGGCGCTGGTCGCGATTGCGCTGGCGGTGCGTGCGCTGCTCAATGCTGGTGTCGACATCTACGTCACCTTCAAGTCGGCAACCGGACTGGAGGCCGGCAAGACCGAGGTGCGCTACAAGGATGTGCTGGTTGGCATGGTTCAGGGCATTGCGCTGAGCGATGACCTGGAGTCGGTCAAGGTCCACATCGAACTGGATCGTCGCGCAGAAAGCCTGGCCATTGAGGACACGCGCTTCTGGATCGTGCGGCCACGCGTCGATACGGGTGGCATCTCCGGCCTCGATACGCTGCTGTCCGGTGTCTACCTGAGCATGGATGTCGGCGAGTCCCAGGTCCGCCAGCGCGACTTCAAGGGACTCGACACGCCGCCAGCCGTCACGCGCGACAGCAAGGGCACCAGCTATGTGCTGAAGAGCACCAATCTCGGCTCCTTGGGGCCCGGCTCGCCGGTCTACTTCCGGCGTATTGCGGTCGGCCGCGTCGGCGCCTATGAACTGGACGACCAGGGCCGCACGGTGGTCCTGCAGATCTTCGTCGACGCGCCTTACGACCGCTTCGTCACCGAGAAATCGCGGTTCTGGAATGCCAGTGGCGTCGATCTGTCGATCAGCGCCAGCGGCCTGGAGTTGAACACCGAGTCGCTTGCCAGCGTGGTTGCCGGCGGCATCGCCTTCGCCGGCGACGAGACTGCGCCGGCCGCGCCGGCCGGAACAGAATATTGGCTACACAAGGATCGCAAGGATGCGCTTGAGCGGCCATCAGGGCCGCCACTGCGCATCGCGATGCGCTTCTCGGAATCCCTGCGCGGGCTTGCGGTTGGTGCGCCGGTCGATTTTCGCGGCGTGGAACTCGGCCAGGTCGACGTGCTGGAACTTGAATACGACGCCGAGGGCAAGCGTTTCGTCGGCAATGTATTCGCAACGATCTATCCGCAGCGTCTCGGCCGCGGCTATGAAACCCTGCTGGCATCTTCGGCGAACGCCAAGCTCAGCGATCGCGATCTGCTGTCCGGTCTGGTCCGTTCCGGCCTGCGTGCGCAATTGCGCAGCGGCAATCTGCTGACCGGTCAGCTCTATATCGCGCTCGACATGGTGGCCAAGCCAAACAAGAACAGCCTGATTGCGATGTCCGACAAGCAGGTGCTCGGTATTCCGACCGAGCCCGGCAGTCTTGCCCAGCTGCAGACGCAGATCGCGACGGTGGTTGACGAGATCAGCCAGGTTCCGTTTGGCGATTTGGGGGTCGGGCTGCGCGACACGCTCGCAAGCACCGATGCCCTGATCAAGCGCCTCGACGGAGAACTGACGCCGGAAGCAACGAAGACTCTTGCGTCTGCGCGCCGCGCAATCGATGCTGCCAACAGCGGGCTGCTGGCCGGCGATGGTGGCCTGCAACAGGACATGCGCCAGACCTTGAACGAGCTCGAACAGGCAGGGCGCTCGCTGCGCGTGCTTGCCGACTACCTCCAGCGTCATCCCGAAGCCTTGATCCGCGGCAAGCCCGATAGCGATGACGACGATGTTGCGACCGAACCGGCTGTCACCGCTCCGGTTGCCGCCGAGCCCGCCATCGCCACCCCAGCCACCGCCCAGCCGGAGCGCGCCCCGTGATCTGCCTTCCTGTCCAGCGTGTTGTGCTACTGGTTGCGGCAGCCCTGCTTGCTGCCTGCGCGAGTGCGTCGCCAACGGTGTTCTATACCTTGCTGGCGGCACCGTCGAAGGCTGCGGTCAGTACTGAGAAGCCGGAGTTTGCGATCGAGCTCATGCCGGTCACGGTGCCTTCGCAGGTCGATGTGCCGCAGTTGGTGATCCGGCGCGGACCGGGCGAACTGGCGCTGGTCGAGTCACGCCAATGGGCGGCGCCGCTGCATCGCGAACTCCGAACGGCCCTGTCCGAACAGCTGAGCGGCACGCTGGGCGTGGCCGACGTATATCGCCTTTCGGCGGCTGAGGGTGTGCCGGTGCTGAGGATCAAGGTCAACGTCAGTCGCTTCGAGGCGTGGCCGGCACAGCAGACCGTGCTCAGTGCGACCTGGACGGTCAGTCAGCCGCCCACCGAGACCGCGGAGGCCAGGACCCTGACCTGCGGCTCGCAGATCAGCCAGGTGGTCGGCGCGGGCTATGACGCACTCGTCGCCGGCTATCAGCAGGCGGTGCAGCGGTTGGGGGCGGAAATCGCCGCCGGGGTTCGCAATTTGCGCAAATCCGGGGCAAATGACTGTGCGGGGAGCGTTGCTGGATAATTTTTATTGCACTGCAGCATTGCGTAGCGGGCGCGGCCAAAAAACAGACTGAAAACAGGCTCATTTTGCGGGTTCCGGCATGCAAGCGCGCGCTGAATTCGTCAGACTGTGGGCTTGAGCGCCTCCAGTGCACACTGCGCAAGGGGCGAAACTAGCCCCTAACGCGATGGTCATTTTGTGACCATCCTGGATGAGTTCCATGTCTACAACTGTGCCCGAAACAACCCCCGACTTTCGTTCGCTGGGGTTGCCGGAAGCCCTGCTCGCTGCCATTTCGAGCCTCGGTTACGAAGCCCCTTCGCCGATCCAGGCGGCCACGATTCCGCCGCTCCTCGAAGGCCGCGACGTGCTTGGCCAGGCGCAGACCGGTACCGGCAAGACCGCGGCGTTCGCGCTGCCGATTCTCGCCAAGCTCGATCTCAGGCAATCCGCTCCGCAGGCGCTGGTGCTCGCACCGACGCGTGAGCTGGCGCTGCAGGTTGCCGAAGCATTCCAGCGCTACGCGTCGAGCATGCCGGGCTTCCACGTGCTGCCGATCTACGGCGGCCAGAGCTATGACCCGCAGCTGCGCGCGCTGCGCCGCGGCGTGCATGTCGTCGTCGGTACGCCGGGTCGCGTCGTCGATCACATCAAGCGCGGCACCCTGCGTCTCGACAATCTGAGCCATCTCGTCCTCGACGAAGCCGACGAGATGCTGCGCATGGGCTTCATCGACGACATCGAGTGGATCCTCAGCCAGACGCCGCCGAAGCGGCAGATCGCACTGTTCTCGGCAACCATGCCGTCGGTCATTCGCAAGATTGCGCAGACCCATCTGAACAATCCGACCGAAATCACGATCAAGGCCAAGACCACGACAGCGGCGAACATCCGTCAGCGCTACTGGCTGGTCAGCGGCACCAACAAGCTTGACGCGCTGACGCGCATCCTCGAAGCAGAACCGTTCGAGGCGATGATCATCTTCGCCCGCACCAAGCTGGCGACCGAAGATCTCGCGACCAAGCTGCAGGCGCGCGGCCTCGACGCCGCTGCACTGAATGGCGACGTTCAGCAGGCGCAGCGCGAGCGCATCGTTGCGCGCCTGCGTGATGGCACGATCAACATCCTCGTCGCGACCGACGTTGCCGCGCGCGGCCTTGATGTCGAACGCGTCAGTCACGTCGTCAACTACGACGTACCGACCGATACTGAGTCCTATGTGCACCGCATCGGTCGCACCGGCCGCGCCGGCCGCAACGGCGACGCGATCCTGTTCATCGCGCCGCGCGAACGTCACCTGCTGCGCGCGATCGAACGCGCGACGCGCCAGCCGATCGAATCGATGCCGCTGCCGAGCGCCGACCTCGTCAACGCGCAGCGCATTGCGCGCTTCAAGGAGCGCATCACGCAGACCCTGCAGGACAGCACGTCACGTTCGGCGCTGCTGCAGTTCCAGGGCGTGCTCGGCCAACTGGCACAGGAAAGCAGCGTGTCGGTGCTCGACATCGCTGCCGCGCTTGCGTGCATGCATCGTGGCGGCGAGCCGCTGCTGCTCGAAGAGGGGGGGCGTCCGCACAGCGCTTCGGTTGAGCCGCGGGAATTCCGTGAATCACGTCCGAGCCGCGAGTCGTATGCCGATGAGCGCCCGGCGCGCAGCGCGCGTCCGCAGCGTGAAGCCGCGCCGGCAGATCGTCCACCGACACGTTCGCGGCCGCCGTTGCGCGCCGAGTCGGAACATGTCGCCAGTGAAGCATCGCGTCCGCGTGCGCGCCCGAAGTCGGACGATGCCGACAAGGAAACCTATCGTGTCGAAGTCGGCAGCACGCATGGCGTGAAGCCGGGCAATCTGGTCGGCGCCATCGCCAACGAAGCCGGTATCGACAGCGAGTTCATCGGCCGTATCGAAATTCTCGAAGATCACAGCTTCATCGACCTGCCGCAGGGCATGCCCAAGGCGATCTTCAAGGACCTGCAGAAGGTCTGGGTTTCCGGCAAGCAGTTGCGCATCAGTCGCGTCGGCGATGCAGCGACTGCAGAAGCGCCGACTCATCGTCCCAGCGCGCCGCGTCCGTTCAAGCCTGGCAGCAAGCCGGAAGACCGTTTCTCTGCAGGCAAGCCAGCTGGCAAGCCGATGGGCCTGGGCAAACCTTCCGGCGCTGGTGCCGAGCGCCCCAGAAAGCCGAAACCGGTTCGCTAGGGCCTGTTTACGCCATGGCGGCTGACGACTACGACCTTTTCGTGATCGGCGGTGGCTCCGCCGGCGTGCGTGCTGCGCGCATTGCCGCCGGTTATGGCGCCCGCGTCGGCATCGCCGAGGAATATCGTTTCGGTGGCACCTGTGTGATTCGCGGCTGCGTGCCGAAAAAGCTGCTCGTGTATGCGTCACGCTTTGCCGATGAATTTGCCGACGCTGTCGGCTTCGGCTGGCAGGGTCTTTCGCCGTGTTTCGACTGGCCGACGCTGATTGCCAACAAGGATCGCGAGATTGCGCGCCTCGAAGACATCTACGCCGCCAATCTCGAGAAGGCCGGTGTGCGCCTGCATCGCAGTCGTGCGCAGGTCGTCGCGCCGCAGACGATACGCCTGGCCGACGGGCAAACGGTCAAGGCCGGCAAGATTCTGATCGCAACCGGCGGTGCACCGAATGTCGATCCGCGTTTTCCGCTTGGCGGCGCAGTCGTTACTTCAAATGAGCTGTTCAATCTGACGACGCTGCCGCGCCGTACCGTTGTCGTCGGTGGCGGCTATATCGCCGTCGAGTTCGCCTGCCTGCTGCAGGGTCTCGGCACCGACGTCACGCTGATCTATCGTGGTGACGAGATCCTGCGCGGCTTTGACGACGAACTGCGCGCGCACCTGCGCGTGGCGATGCAGGCACGCGGCGTGCGCATCGTGCTCGGGCAGGGCATCCGCGGCATCGAATCCTCATCCGCCGGCGCGCAACTGACGCTCGATGATGGCCGCCAGTTCGAAGCCGACAGAATCCTGTTGGCGATTGGCCGCCGGCCGAACACGAAGGGTCTGGGTCTGGAAAGCCTGGGCCTCACGCTGGGCCGGAACGGCAGCATTCCGGTCGATGCCTATTCGCGCACCGCGGTCGCAGGGGTGTTCGCAGTCGGTGATGTCACCGATCGGGTCAACCTGACGCCGGTCGCGATCCGCGAAGGACACGCCTTTGCCGATACTGAATTCGGTGGCAGGCCAACGGCCTTCGATCATGCGCTGATTCCGACTGCGGTGTTCACGACACCGGAACTCGGCACCGTGGGCCTGACCGAGCAGCAGGCGCGCGAGCGGCATCGCAATGTCGACATCTATCGTGCCGGGTTTCGTCCGCTCAAGGCCACGCTCAGCGGGCGCAGCGAGCGCGAGCTGATGAAGCTCGTTGTCGATGCCGACACCGGCAAGGTGCTCGGCGCGCACATGATCGGTAACGACGCGGGCGAGATGATGCAGCTGCTCGCGATCGCGATCCGCATGGGTGCGACGAAGACAGATCTTGACGCCACGCTGGCGGTGCATCCGACGGCGGCGGAGGAGTGGGTGACGATGTCCCGCCCTGCGGAACAGCATCGGCGCTGAGCCGATTCAGGTTCTGCGGCGACCTCAGCGTCGGCATCTCGATACACCGTGCGCAAGCGCACGGCACTCGATGCGAACGGGCTTTTTTGCTTTGCGTCGGCCAACTAGGCCCCGTTCGCATCGAGTGCCTGCGAAGCAGGTGTATCGAGATGCCAGCGCCGACCTACGAGGGTTGGGCGATACCCAGCACTGAACGTAACTCGGCGGGCGTCATATATGACGACGGTTCCGAGCCCTCGATCTGGTGGATCAGCTCCACGATCCTGGTGTTGAGCGGCGCAGGAATGTTGCGTTCACGTCCAAGACAAACAATCTCGCCGTTGAGCTGATCGACTTCGGTCATCCGACCGCTGCTGATGTCGGCAACCATCGACGGATAGGCGCCTTCCTTGACGCCGTTCTTGAGCTTGGCGATCCACCACAACAGTGGCGTATTGCCGACCAGCATCGCCTTGTAGACCGGGAACGGAATCGGCATCGGCAACTTGTAGGCAATGCCGCTGCGTTCGAGCAGCTGTACGGCCTCGTCGGCAACGGCGGCGTAGGTCGCGCGCAGCTCAGGCTGCGTGAACAGGTCCTTGAAGGTCGTGTGGGTCAGGGCGCAGATCGCATTGGCGAGATTGATCAGCAGCTTGCCCCAGGCCGCGGATTCTCCGGCGACCTGCTTGACCTGCATGCCGCTGCCGCCGAAGGCACGCAGCAGGCGCTGGTCGTCGCTGCCGATCAGGGCCGAAGCGCGTGTCGTGATCTGCGCATGGAGTGGTGATAGCAGCTGACCATTGAACATCACCGACATCGGCACGACGTGCGCGTCCGGGAAGCGTTCGCGAATGCGGCGCAGAGCACTGATGCCGTTGAGGGTCGAAACGATGGTGGTGCCGGCCGGTATCTGGCCGATCTGTTCCAGCAAGGCGTCGAGCTGCGGAAATTTCACGCAAATCAGCAGGTAGTCGACGCCGTCGAGCGCGAGCGACTGCGTCAGCTGCGGCCTGGCTGCCACAACAGGGGGACGACTCGAGCCGCTGTGTTCGATGCGAATCTCCGACGCGGCCTGCATCGCGGCAAGATCCTTGTCGCGCACATAGAGCTTGAGCGGTTCCCGCCCGGCACGGGCCAGGTAGGCGGTCAGGATGGTGCCGACCGCACCGGCACCGACGACAAGCATCATGGAAGTGTCTCCGCGCTCAGCTGGGCGGCCACCGTGGCGCACGGCTCCAAGCAAGTCAACAGGCAAGTCAACCTGGAAACCTGGGCTGAATGATTGGCGCGCAACGGTGCACAATGGATACTGCAGCAAGCGGATTTTCAGGCCCTCTTTTGCACACGGTGGACGATGACTGACGGCACCCTCAGTTGCGGTGATTGCGGAGCGGGCAACGCCGTCGGCGCACGCTTCTGCAATCAGTGCGGCAGCCGTCTCGGTGAACCGCAGCGCAGCTATACGCCGCGTCACCTGCAGGAAACCCTGGCTCAATCGGCGACGGTGCAGGGCGAACGCAAGCGTGTAACGGTACTGTTTGCCGATATCAAGGGCTCGACCCAACTGGCCGAGCAGGCCGGTGCCGAGCTGTGGCATGAAATTCTTGATGGTTTCTTCGGCATCCTGTCGCGCGTCATCCACGAATATGAGGGCACGCTCAACCAGTACACCGGCGACGGCATCATGGCCCTGTTCGGTGCGCCGCGGGCGCTGGAGGATCATGCCCAGTTTGCCGCGCGTGCCGCGCTCGAAATGCAGTCGGAAGTACGCCGTTTTGCCGACGAGTTGCGCCTGAACCACGGCATCAATCTATCGATGCGCGTCGGTCTCAACAGCGGCGAAGTCGTGGTCGGCCGCATCGGCGACGGCATGCGCAGCGACTACACCGCGCAGGGACCGACGGTCAACCTCGCCGCGCGCATGGAGCACATCTGCGAGCCTGGGCGCGTGTACCTGACGCGCGATACCGCGGCCTTGCTCGAAGGCTATTTTCGCCTGCGCCCGCTCGGCCGGACGCAGGTCGCCGGCCTCGATCAGGCAGTTGAAGTCTTCGAGCTGGAAAACAGTCATGGTGTACGCACGCGCCTGGACCGCAGTCTCGCGCGTTCGGGTTCGCCGTTCATCGGTCGCGAGCAGGAGCTGGATCAGCTGCTCGCGGCGATGGAACACGTGCGCGATGGCAGCGGGCAGGTGGTTGCCGTTGTCGGCAACGCCGGCATCGGCAAGTCGCGCCTGTGTCATGAATTCGCCAATGCCTGCGCGCGCACCGGCGTTGATGTGCTGCGCGCAACCGGAGTGCCTTACGCGAGTCGCGTGCCGCTGTTTCCGGTGCGCCAGCTGTTGCGCGCCAAGCTCGGTGTGCCCGAGAACGCCACGGCACCGGAGGCGCGACGCTGGATCGCCGGTGCCCTGCTGCTGGAGGATCAGGCCAATGCGGCAGTGTTGCCGTATGTGTTCGATTTTCTCGGCATTGCCGATGCCCGCGAAACCGCAGGTCAGCAGGCCGCACCCGGCTCGGTGGAGATGATGACGCGCCTCGCCGAGTATCTGCCCTGTGACGTGGGTGCGGCTGCAGGCCGGCCGCAGGTGCTGCTGATCGAGGACCTGCATTTTGTCGATCGCGCGACCGAGGAGTTTCTGCAGCAGCTTGCGACCGTCGTCCGCTCGCACCGTTGCCTGCTCTTGGTGAACTTTCGCCCTGATTACGCGAGCGAGTGGTTGCAGCCCTTGGTCGACGAGTCGATTGCCGTGACCGCATTGCAGGTGGGGCAACTCGAGCAGCTCGCGCGCAGTCTGCTCGGTGGACATGTATCAGTACAGTCGCTGGCCAAGGACCTTGCGGAGCGCGCCGGCGGTAATCCGTTCTTCGTCGAAGAGGCCGTGTTGTCACTGGCCGAAGGCGGCTGGTTGCAGGGGCGTGCGCGTGAATGGCGTCTGGTCCGTGCGATACAGGAGTGGCCGTTGCCGGACAGCGTGCAGGCCCTGCTGGCGGCACGCGTCGACCGCCTGCCGGATCGTCTGCGTGCGCGCCTGCAATCCTCGGCCGTGATCGGCCAGGATTTCGACATCGATGTGCTGGGCATGCTGACGGGCGAAGACCAGGGCGTGGTCGAGCAGGATCTCAGCGTTCTGGAAGAGCTGGGTTTTGTGCATCATCGCGATGCGCAGCGCTATGCGTTCTGCCATCCGCTGGTGCAGGAAGTCACGTATCGCACTCAACTCGAAGCGCATCGTCGCGCCGTGCATGCGCAGCTGGCGACGATACTCGAATTGCGCCACCCGGAAGTCGCGGAGCAACCGAACGAGATTGCCTTGCGCATTGCCGATCACTGGCAGCGCAGCAGCGAATGGGCGAATGCCGGGCGCTGGAATCTCATCGCCACGCGCTGGGCGTTGACCCAGAACATCGGTCTGACCCAGGACCAGTTCCAGCGCGCGCTGGCGAACTACGACCGCGCGCCGGACAGCCCCGAGGTGTTGCGTGCACGCATCGCGACCCGCGCCGGCATGATCCGCCTTGCACAGTTCACGACGATCAGCGAGACCGAGACCGACCGTGCGTACAACGAGGCGCGGACCATGGCCGAAGCCTGCGGCGAAGTCGCGTGCGAAGCCGAACTGCTGATTTCCTATGGCAGCGAGTTGTTGCACCGTGGTCAGGTCGATGCGGCGCTGCACGTCCACGAGGAAGCGATCAAGCTGTGCATGGACGCCGGCATGGCGCCGCTGATCAACCGCTTCCGACTTGCCGTGCTGCAGACCTTCAACGCTGCCGGCCATGTGCGGCGCATCGTCGAGATTCTCGATACGGCAGGCAGCGACTGGAGCCGGCGTCCGGTCGACGACGAGAACTACATGTCGCGCGGCTTCTATGGTCTGACACTGGCCTGGCGGGGGCGGTTGCAGGAGGCATCGGCGAATCTGCACGACGCCTTGCACTACGCCCAGCAGCACGGCAAGGCCGCCAGCTGGATGCATGTGAGCTTCGTCGATCTGGCTTCGTTCAACGGAGACCTGGCTGCGGCGTTGCCGGCGGCCATGCACGGCATGGAACAGGCTGAGAAGTTCGGCAGTGCGTTCTTCCGTGCGTTCGCCTTGCGCGGTTATGGTCTGGCGCTGTGCCTGAATCGCCGTTACAGCGAGGCGCTGGAAGTGCTCAACGAGGCGCTGCCGCTGGTCGCCAAGGGCGCCAATGCCTACCAGTTCGAGGCCAATGTGCTGGCCTTACTCGCGGCTGCCGAACTCGGCTGCGGCAATGTCGAGCGCGCCGAGGCGGTGGCGCGTGCCGCACGCGAAAGTGCGATCACGGTCGGTGCGAAGTCCTGGGAGATCGTTGCGTGGCTGGTCTGGTTGCGCCTGCCGGTGACACCGGCGCGGCGCGCCGAGGCCAGGGTCGGACTGGCTCAGATGCAGGCGCTGATCGAGCTGACCGGTGCCGAGGGCTACCGGCCTTGGCTGCATGTGGCCCGCGCGCATTGGGCCGAACATGCACAGGAGCGCGAGCAGGCCGAACAACGCGCTGCCGCGAGCTTCAGGGAGATCGGTGCCGACGGCTATGCCAAGTCCCTGGCAGAACGCCGCGCACGACGATCGGCAACAGTGTCAGAATCAGCCTGAAATCGGGGGCGTACCGCATGACCAATATAGGCTTGTTGAGCACGGGCGCGCAGCGCCTGTTGTTGGGGACCGCACTGGCGCTGCTGATGGCACCCGTGGCGCAGGCGAAGACGATGGAAGAGGTTACCGCGTGCATGCGGTCCAATATTCCGAAGTCGGTGCAGATCAAGGAATTCGAGCTCACGGCTACCGACCGTACCGGCGGTATCCGCGAACTGCGCGGTCGGTTGTACGGCGTGCGGGAAGAAGAAGACAAGCTGCGCGCGATGATGAAGATCTCGGCGCCGACGGATATGGCGGGTGCCGCATACCTGCTGCGTGAGAAGGAAGGCGGCGACGAGAAGTACATCTACGTGCCTGCACTCAACAAGGTCAGGCGCATCACCGGCGCAGACGCCGAGGGCACGCTGTGGGGTACGGATATCTCGTACAGCGATCTGCGTCAGCTCAACAATGCATTCACCGAAGGCCAGAGCACGCTCGAAGGTGAAAGCGACCTGGCAGGGCGCAAGGTCTACCTCGTGAAGGTCAAGCCGGATGCAGCTGCAGGACACTCGCGATTCTCTGAAGTGAAGCTGTGGGTCGATCAGCAGACCTGCGTGGGCCTGCGTGCCGAATTCACTGAAGGCACGACAGTGCGCAAGCGCTTTGATGTCGATCCGAAGTCGCTCCGCCAGGCCGGCAAGGTCTGGTATGCCGGCGAAGCCCTGATGAGCGACTTGGGTCTGGGCACCAGGACACGGATCCGCATTGTGGGTCTGAGCAGTGACGTGACATTGTCAGGTCGCTACTTCAATCCCAGCACGTTCTATGTCGGCGGCTAGTCGAAGCCCATGCAGCGCCTGATCAACTGGTTGGCTGCGCGCCCACTGTCGATCATCCTGTTGACGGTACTGGTGTCGATTGCCGCGGCGATGACGGTGGTCGACCTGCGAACAGGGAAGCTACAGCTGCAGGTTGATCCTTCACTCGAGCGTCTGCTGCCGCCGCAGGACGACGACCGTGCACTGTTCGATCGCGTACGCGAGCAGTTCGGAGAGACTGATCCGATCCTGATGGCGCTGCGCTTCGACAACGTATACACCGCAGAGAACATCGAGCGCATCGACCGGCTGTCGCGGCGTCTGCGCGAACTGCCCGGCATCAGCCAGGTCATCTCGATTGCCACCGCGCAGAATCCCGTAGCGGACGATTTCGGGATCGATGTCAGCACCTTCGCGGCGCAGGCTCGCAGCAATCCGGCATCCGTGAGCGGTTTTGCCGAACAGATACGCAACAACCCGATGTATCGGGATGCGCTGGTTTCGGCAGACGGCAAGGTGGCCGCGTTCGCGCTGACGCTGAACAGCATCGACGAGAACGAGTTCCGCTCCGAGGATTACACCGGAAAGATCCGCAGCCTGGCGCTGGAAATTACCGGCGCAGAGCAGGTCTGGGTGACCGGCAGCTCTGTGATCAAGGCGGCGACAACCGACGCCATCCTGCGCACACTGGCGTTCACAATGCCGGCGATCTTCGTTCTGGTCATCGTGCTGTTGCTGATTGCCTATCGCAGTATGCGCGCAGTGCTGTGGGCGGCCGTGACCATCGCGCTGTCGCAGCTGTGGACCATGGCCGCTGCGGTGTTGCTCGATCTGTCCATCAATCTCGTCACTGCCATTGTGCCGCCGCTGGTGACAACGCTTTGTCTGTCATACACGGTGCACGTACTGGCAGAGTTCTATGAGCCGCATGGCTCTGAAACGGCGTTCGTTCGCCTGGAACGGGTGATCCGGCGCATCGGTGCTGGCCTGATGCTCTCCACCGCAACAACGATCGCGGGCTTTCTGGCGCTGTTGCCCGGGTCATTGCCGGCGATACAGCAGTTTGCCGCGCTGTCATCTATCGGCGTCACCCTTTCCACCTTCCTGTGCCTGCTGTTCCTGCCATCGATCCTGACCTACCTTGGGCCGAAGCGACCCTTGCGTCCGACCGGTGAAGCGTTCTTCCTGCGCAAGGCGCGCAAGATCGCACTGTTCGATCTCAAGTGGCGCAACTGGATCATTGCGATTGCCGTGCTGTCGATTCCGATTGACCTCTACTTCGTCAGCCAGATCCGCGTGGGTACCGAGTACATCAAGGGCTTTCACGAAGACGCGGTGGTCCGCACGGATTACGAGGCTATCAACAGCGCGTTCAATGGCGCCAACATGGTGTCGATCGTGATCGAAACCTATGTCAACGACGCGTTGACCGATCCGGCCCTGATCCGCGAGCTTGATGACCTTCAGGTCTGGCTGCGTCAGCAGCCTGAAGTGGGGGCTGCGGTGTCGTATGTCGATCACCTCAAGCTGATCAACCGCAATCTCAACGACGGCGATCCCGCGCGGTACAGCATTCCGGACAGCGCAACAGCAATCAAGCAGTTGCTGATCTTCGGTGGCAGTGATGAGATCCGTCGAGTGATCGACTCTCGCTTCCGCACCGCGTTGATCGCCGTACGCATCAATGTCGATGGCTCCATTCCCATTGCCGATTTCGTCGAACGCGCCGAGACGCGCTTGCGCAAGATGACGCCGCCGCTCAATGGGCGCGTCACCGGCAGCCCGGTGCTGGCCACGCGTACCGTCAACCAGATTGCATCCGGCCAGCTCAGGTCGCTGGTGATCGCGTCGGTTGCGATCTGGGCAATGCTGGCATTGATGTTCACTTCGGCACGCTCTGCCTTGCTGGCGATGCTGCCCAATCTGTTGCCGGTCGGGATCTATTTCGGCGTGCTGGGTTTTCTGGATATCACGCTCAATCCGACCACCAGTCTGATCGCCTGCGTGGTGCTGGGCATCGCGGTGGACGATACGATCCACTTCCTGACCCGCTTCAATGTCGATGCGCGTGCCAAGGCCAGCGAGAAGGCAGCGATCAAGAGTGCGCTGTCGACCGTGCTGCGCCCGGTGACGTTCACGATGCTCGCACTGGTTGCGGGCTTCATGATGTTTACCACCAGTGAATTGCAGAACCAGGTGCAGTTCGGCGCGCTGGCGGCGTTCACGATGGTCATCGCGTGGGGCGCTGACCTGCTGCTGACGCCTGCGCTGGGTTCCAAGCTGCGCATCGTTACCCTGTGGGACATCGTTCGCCTCGACCTCGGTCAGTCGCCACAGCACACGATTCCGCTGTTCTCCGGCCTGTCGCTACGTCAGGCACGCATCTTCGCGTTGGTCTCGCGGCTCGAAAAGCATCAGGCGGGTACACGCGTGATCCAGCAAGGCGATTACGCCCGCGACATCTATGTCGTGGTTGACGGCACTCTGCAGGCCTCGGTCGAGCGCAACGGCGAAACCAAGGTGCTGTCGGCGATGCAGCGCGGCGGTGTGATGGGCGAGGCCGGGTACTTCGGCCAACGTCGTACCGCGAATGTCGATGCGACCACTGCAGTGCGTTTGCTGCGCTTTGACTCGCAGGATCTGGAACGCCTGCGCGAACGCTATCCGCGCATCGCTGCAGTGATCTACCGCAATCTCAATCGCATCCAGGCGGAGCGGCTCGCCCGCGCCACGGCCATGTTGTAGCCGGGCCCAGCAATCCAGATTGTTGATGCGAGTCTCGGCATGAGCCGCTAGGCTTGGGGCCCCCATTCAATGACAATCAGGAATCGCCCATGAGCCTCAAGGGAAAAACACTGTTCATCACCGGCGGTTCACGCGGTATTGGTCTGGCGATTGCGCTGCGTGCCGCGCGCGACGGTGCCAACGTCGTGATCGCCGCCAAGACGGCGGAGCCGCACGCCAAGCTGCCTGGCACGATCTACACATCCGCGAAGGAAATCGAAGAAGCAGGCGGCAAGGCGCTGCCGATTCTCTGCGACATCCGTGACGAAGAGCAGGTCAAGAGCGCCGTCGCCAGGACAGTCGAGACCTTCGGCGGCATCGACATCCTGGTCAACAACGCCAGCGCGATCAGCCTCACCGGCACGCTGCATACCGACATGAAGCGCTACGACCTGATGAACGGGATCAATGCGCGCGGCACTTACATGACCGGCAAGTACTGCATCCCGCATCTGAAGAAGGCCGCGAACCCGCACATTCTCACGCTGTCGCCGCCGCTGGAGATGCGCCCGCGCTGGTTTGCGCCGCACGTCGCGTACTCGATGGCCAAGTACGGCATGAGTCTGTGCACGCTGGGCTGGGCCGAGGAGTTCCGCAAGGACGGCATCGCGGCCAACTCGCTGTGGCCGCACACGACGATTGCGACCGCAGCGGTGGCAATGGTCGGTGGCGACATGGTGCTGAAAAAGTCGCGCACGCCAGAGATCATGGCCGATGCTGCGCACATCATGCTGTGCAAGCCTTCGCGCGAGTTCACAGGCCAGTTCTGTGTCGACGACGTCGTTCTGCGCGAGGCCGGTGTCACCGATTTCTCCAAGTACGCCGCAGTGCCCGGCACGCCGGACAGCGAGATGGCACCGGACTTCTTCCTGCCTGAAGCGCTGTTGAAGATGAGCTGAGATCCCGGCCTGCATGTCCCGCTGGCGTCCTCCCGCTGCCAAGTCCTCGCCGTATATCACGGCGGCGGGACACGGGCGCCTCAAGGCCGAGTTCGACCAGCTCTGGCGTGTGCGCCGGCCTGAAGTTGTGCGTGCGCTGTCCGCCGCCGCAGCCGAAGGCGATCGCAGCGAGAATGCCGAGTACCAGTACCGCAAGAAGGAACTGCGCGAAATCGATGCGCGGCTGAAATACCTCACGACACGCCTGCAGGAAGTCAGCATCGTCGACGTCCAGCCGCGCAGCGACGGCAAGGTCTACTTCGGCGCCTGGATCGAGATTGCCGACGAGCAGGGCGAGACGCGGCGCTACTGCATCGTCGGCGCCGACGAAACCGATGCCCAGGTCGGACGCATCAGCGTCGACTCGCCGGTCGCGCGCGGCCTGCTCGGCAAATCGGAAGGTGATCAGGTCACCGTGCAACTGCCATCCGGCGCGCAGACGATCGAGATCATTGGTGTGAGCTACGACGCCGAGTAACGCGAAAGCGAAAAGCCCGGCGTGAGCCGGGCTTTTCGATGACGGTGTTGGTCGGGGTGATAGGATTCGAACCTACGGCCTCTTGCTCCCGAAGCAAGCGCTCTACCAAACTGAGCTACACCCCGCTTGTAACTTCATGACTGGATTACGCCACGCGATTTGCGTTGTAGCGTGCCAGATCAACCAAGGCGTTCCTGTACGGCGAAACGGGAATTTCGCTTAAAGCCTCGGTCGCTTCGCGGCTGTGCCGTTCAGCGAGGGCGCGAGTGTAAGGAATCGCTCCCGTGGATTCAACAATTTCCATCACTTCCTTGAGCTGATCGACGCGGCCGTCCCGGATTGCGCGCCCAACCAGTTCACTTTGCGCAGTATTTCCGGCCTTCATGGCGTGGATCAGCGGCAGGGTCGGCTTGCCTTCGGCGAGGTCAGTGCCGATGTTCTTGCCGCTGACCGCCGGATCGGCGATGTAATCGAGCAGATCGTCGACGAGTTGGAAGGCGATGCCGAGGTGGTGGCCGTAGTGCCCGAGCGAGTCCTGCACCGCCTTGGGCTGATCGGCCGCGACTGCGCCCAGGCGGCAGCCGCCCTCGAACAGGCGGGCGGTCTTGAGTTCGATGACGCGCAGGTAGCGGGCTTCGTCGACTTCGGAGTCACCGGCGTTGAGCAGTTGCAGCACTTCGCCTTCGGCAATCGCGTTGGTCGTGTTGGCCATGATCCGCATGACTTCCATGCGGCCGCTGTCGACCATCATCTGGAAGCTGCGCGAGTAGACGAAGTCGCCCGCGAGGACCGCGCCGGCATTGCCCCAGACCGCGTTGGCGGTTTTCAGGCCCCTGCGCAAGCCGGATTCGTCGACGACATCGTCATGCAGCAGGGTGGCGGTGTGGATGAATTCGATGGTCGCCGCGTGCAGGACCGGCTCCTCGGTCGTGCAGCCCAAGGCTCTGGCGCTGAGCAGGACCAGGGCCGGGCGCAGGCGTTTGCCGCCGGCCGACACGATATGGGCTCCAATTTCGTTGATCAGGGCCACTTCCGAGTGCAAACGGCCGCGGATCGTTTGGTCGACGCGCCGCATGTCATCGGCAATCGGGGACAGGATGTCTTGGAGTTTCATCGCGGCGGGATGCTAGGGGGGTGTTCCCGATCAGTCAATTCAGGAGAATCGTCTTGTATGCATGGACTTGGCCAAATTCCGGCCATCGCTGGGCACCTGCGCGCATCCGGTGAGTAAATGTTGACCTGGCGGGGGCCGATCCCTACAATTGCGCGCTTCATTCGGGCCGGGTGGCTGTTCCGCTGCGGCTTACAATTAAAATTAGATGTTGTTCCAGCTGGAGTTATACGATGTACGCCGTAATCAAGACGGGTGGTAAGCAGTACAAGGTAGTGCAGGGTCTGACCCTCAAGGTTGAAAGCCTGGTTGCCGAAGTCGGCAGCACGATTTCCTTCGACGAAGTGCTGATGATCGCCAATGGCGATGCACTCAAGGTGGGCGCGCCGAAGGTTGCAGGCGCCGCCGTCAAGGCCGAAGTGATCTCGCACGGCCGTGGTGAGAAGGTGCGCATCGTCAAGCACCGCCGCCGCAAGCACTATCACAAGGAAATGGGCCATCGCCAGAACTTCACGGAAGTGAAGATCTCCGAGATCGTCGGCGCCTAACGCGCACGATCCAGTCCAGACCTGACCAGAATTAGGAGTTAAGCGAAATGGCACATAAAAAAGCAGGCGGCAGTACTCGTAACGGCCGCGACTCGGAAAGCAAGCGACTTGGCGTCAAGAAGTTCGGCGGCGAGAACGTGATTCCAGGCAATATCATCATCCGCCAGCGTGGCACGACGTATCGCCCGGGCGTGAATGTCGGCCTCGGTCGCGACCACACGCTGTTCGCGCTCGTTGAAGGCAAGGTGACCTTCTGCAAGCGTGGCGCAGACAACAAGCTGCACGTGGATGTGGTTCCGGCCTGATCCCGAAAGTTGATCAAAAAGCCCCGGACTCCCGGGGCTTTTTTGTGCGTTAATCCGAAGTGATGCGGTACTACGAGTAGCTTTCAGTGAAGTTTGTTGACGAAGCCAAGATTCTGGTTGAGGGGGGCAAGGGCGGCAACGGCTGCATCAGCTTCCTGCGCCTGAAATACATCCCTTTCGGCGGGCCTGATGGCGGCGACGGTGGCGAAGGCGGCAGCGTCTGGGCGGTGGCTGAAGCCAATCTCAACACGCTTGCTGACTTCCGCTACACGCGCAAGTTTCGCGCTGAATCAGGTGTCACCGGCCAGGGCTCGAACTGCAATGGCGCGGGTGGTGATGACCTCGAAATTCGCATGCCGATGGGTACGCGCATCTTCGATGCCGGTACGGACGAGCTGATCGGCGAGCTGATGCGACCGGGTCAGCGCATCAAGGTCGCTCAGGGCGGCGCGCGCGGTCTCGGCAACCCGCACTTCAAGTCGTAGACCAATCGCACACCGTACAAGTGCACCAAGGGTGAGCCGGGCGACCTGCGCGAATTGCGCCTCGAACTGTCGCTGATGGCCGATGTTGGCCTGCTGGGTCTGCCCAATGCCGGCAAATCGACGCTGCTGGCTTCGGTGTCGGCAGCGCGACCTAAGATTGCCGATTATCCGTTCACCACGCTGTACCCGCAGCCCGGGGTCGTTTCGCTGGGCATGTCGCGCTCGTTCGTGATGGTCGACATTCCGGGCCTGATCGAAGGCGCAGCCGACGGTGCGGGTCTGGGCATTCGCTTCCTCAAGCATCTGCAGCGCACGCGCCTGATGCTGCACCTGGTCGACATCCTGCCGCCGGACGAAAGCGACATCGTCGAGAACATCAGGACGATCAATGGCGAGCTGAAAGCCTTCGGTGCCGATCTGGCGAAGAAGGAACAGTGGCTGGTCTTCAACAAGACCGATGTCATGCCGCAAGCCGAAGCAGACGCGCTGATCCAGAAGGCGCTGCGCAAGCTGCGCTGGAAGGGGCGCTGGTTCGCGATTTCTGCCGTCACTCGCCGTGGCTGCGATGTGCTCTGCGAAGAGGCCATGACCTGGGTCGAAGCAACGGTTGAAGCGCTTGCCGCCGAGCTGGCTGCGAAGGACGCGGAGATCGCCGCGCTGGCTGCTGCGGCAAAGCCGGTCGTCAAGAAGCGCCGTGCACCGGTTACGCGTCGCAAGGCAGGCGAGGATGTACCGAACAAGGATTTGGGCCGCGCGGTGACCGCGAGCACCAAGAAGCGCCGGCAATCAGCGCCCAAGCGCCCGCACGATTAATCCGCAGCATTTCCTTTTCACAAGCCGGCTTTGCCGACAGCATCCCCATGAGTGACGCACGTTCAAAACTGTCCGAAGGTCGCCGTTGGGTCATCAAGGTCGGCAGCTCGCTGGTCACGGCCAAAGGCGCCGGGCTGGATCAGGCGGCTATTGCCGACTGGTGCGAGCAGATCTCGCGCCTGCGGGCCGCTGGTATCCAGGTTGTGCTGGTATCGTCTGGCGCGGTTGCCGAGGGCATGGCGCGGCTGGGTTTGCGCAAGCGTCCGACGGTCATCCATGACCTTCAAGCCACAGCCGCGGTGGGTCAGATGGGCTTGGTTCGCGCCTACGAGACCGAGTTCAACAAGCACGGCATAAAAGCAGCGCAGGTCCTTCTTACCCATGAAGATGTCGCTGATCGCGCGCGCTATCTGAACGCCCAGGGCACGCTCAAGGCCCTGCTCGAATTCGGCGCGGTACCGGTCGTCAACGAGAACGATACGGTTGCGACCGACGAAATCCGCCTCGGCGACAACGACACCCTCGGCGCGCTGACGGCGAACCTGATCCAGGCCGATCTGCTGGTGATTCTCACCGACCAGGACGGTCTGTTCGACAGCGATCCGCGGACCAACCCCGACGCCAGGCTGGTCAGCGAAGCGCCGCTGACCGACACCCGGCTGATGGCAATGGCCGGCGAGAGCAAGGGCGAGCTGGGCCGTGGTGGTATGCGGACCAAGCTGGTCGCTGCGTACACTGCGGCGCGCTCTGGTGCGGCGACGGTGATCGCGCACGGGCGCCTGGAAGACGTGTTGGCGCGCATCCAGCGTGGCGAGTCAGTCGGCACCCTCCTGCAGCCCGCGCAGGGCGTGATGGCCGCGCGCAAGCGCTGGATCGCGGGGCAACTGCAGGTTCGTGGGCGCTTGCTGCTTGATGACGGCGCCGCCCAGGTCCTGCGCGAGCGCGGCCGTAGCCTGCTGCCGGTTGGCGTGCGCGGGATCGACGGCGATTTCCTGCGCGGCGATCTGGTGACCTGCGTCGATGCCCAGGGCCGCGAAGTAGCGCGCGGACTGTGCAACTACGACGCCGACGATGCGCGCAAGATTGCCGGCGCCAAGTCGGACGAACTGGTGCAGCGCCTGGGTGGTCCGGGTGAGCCGGAGATGATTCATCGCGACAATCTGGTGCTCAGCGCCTGATGCCTGAATCCGCCGGGTGACAAAATAAGGGGCCTTGCGGCCCCATTATTGTTTTGCGCCGGCGTGCTGCCTAGAAGCGCTGAACGATGCGCGCGTAGGGCATACGGCCAACGGGCTCATACAGGGTCTGGTCGTAGAACGGGCTGACCAGGTTGAAGTTGTTGGACACACCGCGATCGAACAGGTCGCGGATGCCGAACACCAGCGAGCCGTTCCACGGCGTATCCCACTTGGCCTGGAAGTCATGCACGATGTTCGACGGCACGTGGCCGGACTGACGCAGGTTCAGGGGGTTCGGATCGCCCGGATCGGTCGCAGCAGCGGTCGACGGAATGAATGTCGTGTTCCAGGTCACCGTAAACGCGTTCAGTGTCCAGGGCAGCGAACCGGTCAGGCGGTACTCGGGGTAGCCCGGGTCTTCGACCTTCTCGCGGTTCGGCAGTACGCCATCATCCTCTTTGTAGCTGAGTACGTAGGTGGCGGCGAGACTCGGATTGAGAACGCCCCAGTCGTCAAACGAGAACTGCGTATTGACCAGCAGGTCCAGACCCTGGGTCTGGATCTTCGCAATGTTGGCGGTGGTGGTCTCGATCGAATCGATGCGGCCGGTGTCCAGACGATTGACGGCCGTGTTGTCCGGCAGTTCCTGGCCGAGCAGTTCGCGGAAGATCAGACTCTGTGCGGTGTAGGTGGTCAGCGAATCCTCGATCTCGATGTTGTAGTAGTCGAGTGTGAAGTCGAGCCATTCCAGCGGTTGCATCGCGACACCGAAGCCAAATTGCGTCGAGGTCTCCGGGTCGAGATTCGGGTTGGCCTTGATGAAAGTGTCGTACTGCGCTTCGGCACACTGCGTGTCCGGCACCCCGGCGGCGCGGCAGGTCACGAGGTCACGCGCGCTCTCGGCGCTGAATGCATCCCTGGCGTTGAGTTCACTGAGCAATGGCGCGCGGAAGCCCTTGCCGGCAGAGGCGCGCACGGTCAGGTTGTCCATCGCCTGCCAGCGGGTCGAGATTTTCGGACTGAAGGCACCGCCTGCTGCGTCCGAGTAATGGTCGTAGCGCGCAGCGACGTCGAACTCAAGATTCTGCAAGGCCGGGATGACGACTTCGCCGAACACGGCATAGGCATTGCGGCTGCCGCTGGACGAATTGCCGGCAGAACCGCCGACGGTACCTGCTTCGGACTGCGAGTCGTACTTGTCGAAGTAGCGTTCCTTGCGATATTCGACGCCGACCGCGCTGTCGACGACGCCGTGGGCGATTTCGAACAGCGGCGTGCGCAAGGTGCCGAACACTTCACGGTACTCGGTCAGTCCATCACGGCTGATCGTCACCTTCATGGAGTTCAGCGTTTCATCCGAGCCCGGGTTGGAGAAATCAAACGGGTTATACGCACCGCTTGCCGCTGCGGCTGCAGCGACTGAACGCAGCAGATAACCGTTGCCGAGTTCGCTGAACTTGAAACGGCTGAGGCGCGCGCCGACTTCGAGATCGGAGTCCTCGAAGCTGTAACGCAGGACCGGCAGAACACTCAGCACGCCGGACTGGTTGGTGTTGTCGCGCGTGCCCAGTGGCGCGAAGCGATGCGCAACGTAGACATCCTCACCAAACGGGTTGGTCGGTGCAGTGCCCGGCACGAACAGCAGGTCCGGGGCCTGGGCAAAACGACCGAAGCTGTCGGACTGTGCGTAGGTCGCGGTGATTTCGAACGTCAGATCGACATTGAGGTCGTAGCCATACTTAACGAACAGCGATTTGGTCGACAGTGCCGTGGTGTCGGCGGCGTACTGCGTGAAGTCGAAGCCGCACATGTCACCGCCCTGGATGCCGGTGAAATTGCCGACATCGTCGACCATGCGGTAGAAACCCTGATCCGCTGGGCAGCCGGCATCGTCAACACGGCGCGTCTGGCTGAAATCGCCATTGAAGATCGTGTTGCCGTAGCCGCTGATGCCGCCGGACTCGGAGAAGTTGTAGCTGCCATCCGGATTCTGCGGACCGAGGCGGCTGCGCGAATAGTCGCGGTCACGCAGATAGATCGGATCACGATCGGTGTATGACGCGCCGAACAGCATGCGGCTGTCGCCGTTGGAAATGCCGGCGACAATGGAGACGTCATTTTCGTCGCCACCGGCGCCGTCCGCGCGGCCCGTGCCGGCGGTCAGTTCAACGCCGCTGAAATCCTTGCGCAGGATGACGTTGATGACACCGCCGATGGCATCGGAGCCGTAGACCGCGGAAGCGCCGTCCGACAGCACTTCAATGCGTTCTACTGCGGCGAGCGGGATGGTGTTGAGATCGACGCCCGAACCCTGCAGCGACGGTGAGGTCGCGATGCGGCGACCATCGACCAGCACCAGCGTGCGGTTGGAGCCGAGGCCGCGCAGCGAGGCGACCGATTGGCCCTGGCCGGAGCTGCCGGAAATTGAGGTATATGAGCCGAAGCTGTTGAAGGTCGACGTGCGCAGTGCGTCGGCGACCGAAATCTTGCCGGTGGCGGCAATGTCATCGCGATTGATCACGGTGACCGGCAGGGCGCCTTCGAAGTCGGCGCGGCTGAGGCGCGAGCCGGTGACTTCGATGCTGTCGAGCGCGGTCGGATCGTCCTTGCCGCCTGCGGATTTGTCCGAGCGCAGCGGCTGAACCGCGATCACTTCGGGTTCGGTCGGTTCTGCGAACAGGGCGTCGACCTTGGCCTGGTCGGATGTAGCGGGTGCCTGAGCCAGGGTCTGGAAGCTGGAAGCCGCCGCGATGCAGCTGGCGATGGCAGTCAAATAGATTCCGCGCAACGGCGGAGCGTGCCGAACAGACGACATACGAGTGATCCCCCAACAGTGAGTTCGCATTGCGAACGATTCAATGTTGCTGCAGGCAGAGTCCAGGAATCTGGGCGCGGTCCCATACCGCATCTGTCCTACAGCCCCGCAGGAATCCTACTGATAGCGGATCGCCTGCGATAGGGGGAAGCCCCCAATTCGGGTTAACTTGTTGCACGCAAATATAACGGCCACAAAAAAACGGGCCGAAGCCCGTTCTTTTGCAGCGGCAAGCGGCGATTAGCCGAGTGCCTTGATCTGTTCCGACAGGCGTGACTTGTGACGGGCAGCCTTGTTCTTGTGGATCATGCCCTTGGTTGCGTAACGGTCGATGACCGGAACCATTTCGGCATAGGCGGCGACAGCCGCAGCCTTGTCCTTGGCGTCGAGTGCCTTGACAACCTTCTTGATGGTGGTGCGGACCATTGAGCGCTGGGCGACATTTTGGGCGCGGCGCTTGATAGCTTGACGGGCGCGCTTCTTTGCGCTGGCGATATTGGCCAAGGGACAACTCCTGAAAAATTTCTGATCAACCGGCTCGGCGACCGGATGTCGTCGAAAAAGGGGGCGGATTATCGTCAGCGCGGCGCTGATTGTCAATTGCCGGCTTCCGGTGGAAGCAGCTGAAAAGGCAAGCGAATTGGCTCGCAGCAGTCGGCAGTGGCGAATCCCAAAGGTTAGACTCCGCGGCTATGTCAGCGTCCCTGCTCAAATCTTCCGGCGTTGTCGCGGCCATGACGCTGCTGTCCCGCGTGCTCGGCTTCGTCCGCGATGTGATGTTTGCCAATGTTTTTGGCGCCGGCGCGGCGATGGATGCCTTCCTGATTGCGCTGAAGATCCCCAACTTTGGCCGCCGGATGTTCGCCGAGGGCGCGTTCTCCCAGGCCTTCGTGCCGGTTTTCACCGAAACCAAGACCACCGGCACACCGGAGCAGGCGCGCGAACTGGTCGGCGTCGTCATGGGCACGCTGGCGGCGGTGCTGGCGCTGATCACGCTGATCGGCTGCATCGCGGCGCCGCTGCTGATCTGGGTGTTCGCGCCGGGTTTCGGTGCGGATCCGGCCAAGCACGCGCTGGGCGCCGAACTGCTGCGCTGGACCTTCCCGTACCTGATGTTCATCTCGCTGACCGCGCTGGCCTCCGGCGTACTCAACAGCTACGGCGAGTTCGCAGTGCCGGCGTTCACGCCGGTGATTCTCAATGTTTGCCTGATCTCGGCGGCATTCATCCAGGCCGATTCGGTACAGGTGCTGGCCTACGCCGTCTTCGTCGCAGGCATCCTGCAGTTCGCATTCCAGCTGCCTTCGCTGATGCGACGGCGTTTGCTGCCCTGGCCGCGCTGGGGTTGGCGAGACTCGCGGGTGCGGCGCATCGTCGGTCTGATGATTCCGGTGATGATCGGTTCGTCGGTCGCGCAGATCAGCCTGCTGCTGGACTCGGCGCTGGCCAGCTTCCTTGGCGACGGCTCGGTGAGCTGGCTGTACTATGCCGACCGCCTGATGGAATTCCCGCTCGGCATCTTCAGCATCGCGGTCGGTACCGTGATCCTGCCCGCGCTGTCGGCACAGCATTCGACCCGTGATACCGGCGCGTTTTCGCAGACCCTGGACTGGGCGCTGCGGGTGATTCTGCTGGTCGGCGTGCCCGCAGCGTTGGGCCTGCTGCTGTTCGCTGGCCCCCTGGTGGCCACCTTGTTCGGCCACGGCGAGTTCGGCGACCACGACACCCGCATGACGATGTACGCGCTGTGGGCGTATGCGGCCGGCTTCATGGGTTTCTCGCTGGTCAAGGTGCTGGTGCCCGGCTTCTACGCCCGCCAGGAAACCCGCGTGCCGGTGCGTTACGGCATCACCGCACTGTGCTGCGGCATGGCGATGAGCCTGACCGTGTTCACGTTCGCGAAGATCTACGACTGGTCTGCAGCGCATGCCGGCCTGGCTGCCGCGACTTCGATCTCGGCGTGGATCAACGCCCTGTTGTTGCTGCGCCGGCTCAGGCGCGATGGCGCGTATGTGCCGCAGCCCGGTTGGGGCCAGTTTGCGCTGCGCCTGCTGTTCGCCAATACGGCGATGGCGGCCCTGCTGATCGCCTTCGCCGGCTCCGTTGATACCTGGCTCAGTCATGCGGCGACCGAGCGCGCCCTGCGCGTCGGCATCACCGTCAGCCTAGCCGCTGCAGCGTACTTCGGCACCCTGTTGCTGGTCGGGCTGCGTCTGCGGCATTTCCGTCGAGCGGGGGTTTGAGGCAGCGATGGAACTGATTCGCGGCCTGCACAACGTCAAGTCATCCTCCGCAGCGCAGGGTTGCGTGCTGACGATCGGCAATTTTGACGGCGTCCACCTCGGCCATCAGGCACTGGTTGCGGCAGCGGTCGCGCAGGCGCGGCGCCGCGGCATCCCGGCGACGGTGCTGACATTTGAACCTACGCCGCGCGAATACTTCGCGAAAGGCGCGCGCTGTGCACGCATCAGCACCTTGCGTTCAAAGTTTCTCGATCTGCAGCAACTCGGCGTCGATCGCTGGATCATCCAGCGTTTCGATCGCCGCTTTGCTGCCCAGGAGCCCCTGACCTTCGTCCGTGATTGCCTGATCCGCCGGCTGGCGATTCGTGCCCTGATCGTCGGTGACGATTTCCGCTTTGGCGCCAAGCGTGCCGGCGATCTGGCGCTGCTGGAAGCCGAGGGACGCACGCAGGGCTTCGAAATCGTGGCGATGGGCAGCGTGCTCAGCGCTGGGTTGCGTTGCAGCTCTACGCTGATCCGCGAGGCGTTGGCTGAGCCCGATCTCGCGCGCGCCGCGAGCCTGCTCGGTCGGCCGTACCGGATGGTGGGTCGGGTCAAATCCGGCCTGCGACTCGGTCGCACGCTGAACATGCCGACCGCCAATGTCTACATGCAGCGCCAGCCCGCGTTGCGCCATGGCATCTACGTGGTCGAGCTGACCGTGCTGGGTCCGGGGGGCGGGGTGGTCATGCCGGGCGTGGCGAATCTGGGCGTGCGGCCGACGCTGGGGCTGACCCGCTGCCTGCTCGAAACCCATGTGCTCAACGGCAGCCCGGATCTGTACGGCGCGACGGTCGAAGTGTGCTTCCGGCAGTTCCTGCGTCCAGAGGAGCGCTTCGATACGCTGGACGCGCTGTCGGCGCAGATGCAGTGCGACAAGGCCGACGCACTGGCCTATTTTGCTGCGCAGACGGCCTGATTTCCCGCATAATTCGGCCCCACGATCCGGCGCCTCCCGCTGGATTGTTTTCATCGTTGACCCCGAGCCTGCAGCCGCACGGATCGCAGTTCCGCACTGCGCCTGGTGGCGATGTCTGGGCTCCACAGGACGAAAAACCCCGGCCGTGACTGACTACAAATCCACGATCAACCTGCCGCAGACCGAGTTTGCGATGCAGGCCAACCTGGCCAAGCGCGAGCCGGAGATGCTTGCGCGCTGGCAGCAGGAAGGCGCCTACGCAGCGGTGATGCAGCAGACCGCGGGGCGCACGCCGTTCTGGTTTGTCGACGGCCCGCCGTATGCGAATGGCGATATTCACATCGGCCACGCAGTGAACAAGGTGCTCAAGGACATCGTCGTCAAGGCCGCACGCCTCGACGGTCATAGCGCGAGCTTCGTGCCGGGTTGGGACTGTCACGGACTGCCGATCGAACTGCAGGTCGAGAAGAAGTTCGGCAAGGTCGGGCAGAAGCTCGATGCGCCCGCGTTCCGCCAGAAGTGCCGCGAGTATGCCGCCGAGCAGATCGATCGCCAGCGCGAGGACTTCAAGCGCCTCGGCGTGCTTGCCGATTGGGATCGTCCGTATCTGACGATGAATCCGGCTTTCGAGGCCGAGCAGTTGCGCGTGCTGTCGCGCATTGTCGACAACGGCCACGTCGCACGCGGCTTCAAGCCGGTGCACTGGTGTCTCGACTGCGGCTCGTCATTGGCTGAAGCCGAAGTCGAGTACCAGGACAAGCAATCCGAATCGATCTACGTGCGCTTCGATGTCGTTGATGTGCAAGCACTCGCGCGCGTGATGGGCGTGGGCGATGCAAGCGGCGCCGGCTTCGTGATCTGGACGACGACGCCGTGGACGCTGCCTGCCAACCAGGCGATTGCTGCAGGTGCCGAGATCGAGTACGTGCTGGCCGACTATCCGACGGCGGGACGTGTCGTGCTTGCCGCCGAACGGCTTGAAGTATTGTCGTCTGCGCTCAAGGAAACGCCGACGGTGCTGGCGCGTGCGCAGGGCAGCGCGCTCGAAGGTTTGAAGGCGCAGCATCCGTTTGCGGGCCGTGAAGTTCCGCTGATCCTCGCTGATCACGTCACGCTCGATGCCGGTACCGGCCTGGTGCACACCGCGCCCGCGCATGGTCAGGAGGACTATGTTGCAGGTCTGAAGTACAGCTTGCCGGTCGACAATCCGGTCGCCAGCAACGGCGTGTTTCTCGACGCGACGCCCGTGGTCGGCGGCCAGCATGTGCGCAAGGCTGATCCGCTGGTCATTGACCGCCTGCAGGCCGACGGCAAGCTGCTCAAGCACACGCAGATCACGCACAGTTATCCGCACTGCTGGCGCCACAAGACACCGCTGATCTTCCGCGCGACGCCGCAGTGGTTTGTCGCGATGGACCAGAACGGCCTGCGCGGCAACGCGGTGGCGGCGATCGAGGCGACGCAATGGATTCCGGGCTGGGGCGAGAGCCGCATCCGCGACATGGTGGGCGGACGACCGGACTGGTGCATCTCGCGGCAGCGCGCCTGGGGCGTGCCGCTGGCCTTGTTTGTCGACAGACAGACCCAGGACATGCACCCCGACACCGCCGCGCTGCTGCTGCGGATTGCCGATGCGGTGGCGCAGGGCGGTCTTGAAGCCTGGTTTGGGTCGACACCGCAGGACTGGGGCGTCGATCCGGCGAAGTACGAAGCCTGCACCGACACGCTCGACGTCTGGTTCGATTCCGGCGTCGTTCACCAGTGCTCGTTCCGCGCCATGAATCCGGCGGCGATTGTCGACGGCCACGCGCCGCAGGCCGACATGTACCTCGAAGGTTCGGACCAGCATCGCGGCTGGTTTCAGTCGTCACTGCTGACCAGTGTCGCGATGCAGGGCAGGGCGCCGTACAAGGCGGTGCTGACGCATGGCTTCACGGTCGATGAGCAGGGCCGCAAGATGTCGAAGTCGCTCGGCAACGTTGTCTCACCACAGCAGGTGACGCAGAAGCTCGGCGCCGACGTGCTGCGCCTGTGGGTCGCAGCCAGCGACTACTCCGGCGAGATCGCGATCTCCGAGAAATTGCTCGCACGCATGGCCGATGCGTACCGCCGCATCCGCAACACCGCACGCTTCCTGCTCGGCAACCTCGACGGCTTCGATCCCCTGAAGGATCTGGTGCCGATCGAACAGCTCGTTGCAGTCGATGCCTGGGCGATCAGCGAAGCTATGCGTACGCAGGAAGAACTGCAGCAGGCCTATGGCCGCCGCGAGTTCCACGCGGTGTATCACCGCCTGCACAACTACTGCGTCGTCGATCTGGGCGGGCGTTATCTCGATCTGCTGAAGGATCGCCTCTACACGATGCCGCGCGGTTCGCTCGGCCGTCGCTCGGCGCAGACCGCGCTGTTCCACATCAGCGAAGCGCTGGTGCGCTGGATCGCGCCGATCCTCTCGTATACCGCAGACGAAATCTGGCGCATGTTGCCGGGTGACCGCAGTGCATCGGTGTTTGCACAGCGCTGGCATGCCTTGCCAGCCGCAACTGGCGGCAGCATCAACTGGACCCTGCTGTGCGAGCTGCGCGAAGGCGTCAAGAAAGTGCTCGAAGACCTGCGCGTTGCCGGCCAGATCGGCTCGGGCCTGAATGCCAAGGTCACGCTGTTTGTCGACAGCGCGATGGCGAGCAGCCTGCGCGAACTCGAAGGTGAGCTGCGCTTCTGGTTCATCACCTCCGAGGCGACGCTGGCCGATACCGCGCAGCGTTCGGTCGACGCCGTCGAGTTCAAACTCGAATCCGGGGGCGCAGTCTGGATCGTCGCGGGCGCGTCCGGGCACGCCAAGTGCGAGCGCTGCTGGCACCAGCGTGCCGACGTCGGTGCCGTGTCCAGCCATCCGACCTTGTGCCTGCGCTGCGTCGACAATGTCGATGGCGACGGTGAGACGAGGCGCTATCTGTGAGGCATTGCTCGTGATCTGGGCGCGGCGCCTGTCACTGTGTTTCAGCGCCGGCGTCGTCGGCGCGTTGGTCGGCAGTGCCGGGCTGTGGGCGGCGGGGCGCTACGGCGTGAGTTCGGCTCTGGGTGTCGGCATTGCGCCGGTCTGGGTCAGCGGCTGGCTGTACCCGCGCCTGGTGTTGGGCGGGCTGTGGGGTTTGCTGTTCGCGGTACCGCTGCGCGCCAATATGTTCTGGCTGGGCGTGCTGCTCAGCCTGATACCGACGGCGTACATCCTGTTGTGGGAATATCCGTATCGGGCTGGCTACGGCTGGTTCGGTGTTGAACTGGGACTGCTGACCCCGCTGCTGATCTGGGCTGCGAGCCTGATCTGGGCGTGGTCGGGTTTGCTGTGGTTACAACTGACGGGACGTTAGGACCGATGTCGTTTCGATACAAGAATGTGTATCTGCTGTGGCTCGCCGTGATGGTCGTCGTGCTTGACCAGATCACCAAGCAACTCGTCGTGCGCGAGCTCGCCTGGTTCGATGTGGTGCCGGTGATCGATCACCTGAATCTCGTGCACATGCGCAACACCGGCGCAGCGTTCTCGATGATGTCGAACGCACCGCCCGCTGTTTTCGTGTTGCTCGGTACCGCGGTGAGCATCGGTATCCTGATCTGGCTGCGGCGCAATCCGCAGGGGCAGACCATCCTCGCGACGGCGCTGACGCTGATCATGGGCGGCGCGCTCGGCAATGTGATCGACCGTGTCACGCGCGGCCATGTGGTCGACTTCATCGACTTCTACGTCGGCAGCTGGCACTTCGCCGCATTCAACGTTGCCGATAGCGCGATCTCGATCGGCACCGCGCTGTTGATTCTGGACATGTTCCTTGACGCCAAGCGCACCCGCGCGGCGGGCGCGGCGAAGTCCTGATGGAAATCCTGCTCGCCAATCCGCGCGGATTCTGTGCCGGCGTCGATCGCGCGATCGAGATTGTCGAGCGTGCACTCGAAGCGCTGGGCGCACCGATTTACGTGCGACATGAAGTCGTGCACAACCGCTTCGTTGTCGAGAACCTGCGCGCCAAGGGCGCGGTGTTCGTCGACGAGGTCAATGAAATCCCCGACGGCGCGACCTGCATTTTCTCGGCCCACGGCGTTTCCAAGGCCGTGCGCGAAGCTGCCGAAGGTCGCGGCCTGACGATCTTTGATGCAACCTGCCCGCTGGTCACCAAGGTGCATATCGAAGTGCACCGCTATGCCCGCGAGGGCCGTGAGGTGGTGTTGATCGGCCACGCCGGACATCCGGAAGTCGAAGGCACGATGGGGCAGTTCGACGACAGCTACGGCGGCAAGATCTATCTGGTGGAGACTGCAGAGGATGTCGCCACGCTGCCGATCCAGAACCCCGCGCGCATGGCGTTCGTGACCCAGACCACGCTGTCGATGGACGACACCGCACGCGTCATTGATGCGCTGCGTTCGCGCTTCCCGGAAATCCACGGACCGCGCAAGGACGACATCTGCTACGCCACGCAGAATCGTCAGGACGCGGTCAAGGAACTCGCCGAGCGCTGCGACGTCGTGCTCGTCGTCGGTTCGCGCAACAGCTCCAACTCCAATCGCCTGCGTGAGCTTGCCGAGCAGCGTGGCGTACCGGCGTACCTGATCGACGGTGCGCAGGACATCCAGACTGGCTGGCTCGAAGGGCGCATGCGAGTCGGCGTCACCGCCGGCGCATCAGCGCCGGAAATTCTGGTTCAGGACGTGATCAAGCGACTTGAAACATTGGGCGGAACCAAGGCCAGCGAGCTGAATGGTAGGCCAGAGAATGTGGTGTTCTCACTGCCGCCAGCCTTGAGAAGGATCATGACCGGGGGATCTGAGCGGCGATCATGAGCCGCACGCTGTAGCGCTGCCTGAAGACGGCGCCAAGTATTGAGGTTTGCGGCACCCCGGGTTTACGATGACGCAATAGACGGACATCGCCGGGAGGGCGATCATGAATAACCGTCAATGCGAAAGTGGCTTTACGCTGCTTGAGCTGCTTGTTGGGCTGCTGGTTCTCGGCATTGTCATGACGCTGGTCGTTCCGGCGTTCGGGCAATTAGTTACCCGCAATCGACTCGCAACGACGACCAATCAGCTGCTGTTGGCAATGACGACAGCGCGGACGTTGGCGGTCGGTCGCAACACTCCGGTCGTGTTTTGCGCAGGGAACGATACCGAGGGTTGCCACGGCGACTGGTCGCGCAGCGAGTGGATCGCCTTTGCCGACCATGATCGAAGCCGGAATCTCAGCGCCGCTGACTCGATGCAGATCATTGAGCGCTTCACCGGCCGACCCTCTCTTCAGCTGTCTGCCAATGGTCCGTTCCGGCGCGAGGTCATTTTCCGCGCCTCGGGTTTGGCGCAGACCCGCACTGGTGCGTTTGCTGCAGGACGTGTGCGCATCTGTGCCGACGGACTGAGCGGTGACCACGTCAACGACCTTGTGCTGATCGGCAGCGGGCGCGCTGTGCTGGAACGACACGATTTCGCTGGTGCCTGCGTGCCGCCGTAGTGTTACTGAGCAGTCAGTAATCAAGGGGACACGAGATGCAAGACAAGCGGCAAGCTCGCTGCGCTTCTAAGCACTCTCATCCGGCGCTACGCGCCACCTTCCCCCAGTGGGGGAAGGGAGGAAATCCCCTCTCCCTCCGGGAGAGGGATCAGGGCCGCTCAGCCTGCACAAGCTGTGGTCAAAATTACTGGCTGCTCAGTCGCAGGCCCTACGAGCTTGAGCGGCAGCCTCTACTTCAGCGGCTCGAATTCCGGGCACTTCTTACCAGCACTCGTCTACCGTCCCCGCGCTGCCGGTCTTGCCACGCACACCGGTGTGCGTCAGCGTGAGGGTGGCGCAGGCCGTGTCGCGGGTAGCCTGCACGCCCTTGGGCACGGCTTCAAGCGTGTACGTGTTCTGCGTCGGCTGTCCGGTAGCAAACTGATAGGTGTAGTGCTTGCCAGTGTCGTTTGCGGTGGCGCACTCCAATTGCGGTAACACGATGGCCACCGCGGCGGGGGTCGTCTTGTCGTAGCGCATGTTCGTCGTATAGAAGCGCTCCATGTGCGTCGCGAAATTCACCACGCAGGCGCGTGCCGAGGCGCGATTGGAGCGCATGATCGAGTTCACGTACGACGGATAGGCGATCGCCGAGAGAATGCCGATGATCGCGATCACGATCACGACTTCCACCAACGTGAAGCCGGCGGCGCGTGGGCGGGGCAGGGCGGGGCGCATGGCCTACTGCTCCACCAGCTCGCGCCAGCCCGTACGGCGGGGGTCACCCCCGGAGCCTGAGGTGGCAATGCTGCTCGTCGTGGCGTTGTCGAAGCTGGTCAGCATCACGTTGCCGACGAAGATCGGGTTGTTGGGAATCGATGTGAATCCGATGCCAGTGATGACTTCTCCATCAATTTTGTCGTCATCGTCGAAGTCGCCATCGCCATCGCGGTCGAAGAAAGTCTCCTTCGGCCGACCGCCGGTAAACGGATCCACAGCCATGATCCAGCCATCGCCGGAGGGGTTGCAGGGATCGCTGCCCTGGCCGGGGATGCGCGTCGTGCCGAGCAGCATGCGCCCCTGGAACTGGTTGGGCGTGACGATGCGTTCGCCGCGCAGTGTCTGATAGGTCAGGTTCATGAACCAGCCGGACTTGCCGGACATGTCGCCGTCCGTCTCCTCCTCGGTCAGGCGTCCGCCGAGCGAGGTTGACGTCGCCGCTAACTCTTCCGTTATCGTGCGCTCCGTCAGGTCGGCGCTGGCCGTTGCCGATGTCACCGCACCCTCGCCTTGCACGATGAGGCCGTACCAGGTCTGCAGCGCGGTGTTGCTCAGGTCGCCCTGCGTCAAATAACGCCCGGTACCGAAGAATACCCACACCTTGTTGGTATCCGGATCCTTGCCTGCGAGCATGCCGCCGGTGATGGGCTGCGGAGTGCCGCTCGCCTGCGCGGTGAAGATGTGCGTGCAGGTGCCTGCCGGTAAATTGCAGTTCCACAATTTGCCTTTCAGATCGCCGGCGTAAGCAATGGTGCTGACTGCCTTGGATACGTTGGCATCCTCGATCCATACCACCGGCTGTGCGAGGCCGTTGTCGGCCGCATTGTCGGTCGCCAAGGCGGTGAGGGCACCGCTGGCGAGATCGAATTTCAGCAGTGCGGCTTCGTTCTCGCCGCTGTTGTAGCCGTTGCCCATGACGGCCGACCACGTGCCACTGGCCCCGTCAGCCGTTCGCGCGATCACCGGCTTACCGATGATCTGGCCGATCCATTCGTCATTGGCCAGCCCGTCGTCGGCCGAACGCTCCCAAAGCAGGGTCGGCGCGCTGGGGCTGGTGATGTCCAGCGCATAGACCGTGCGCGACGGACCACGGCCGGTTGTGCCGACCAGAACAGTTCTCCACGCGCCGCTGACATAGGCGTCGGCGACGGTCAGTTCGCCGTCGTTGTAGAACTTGTGCTGAGCCGAGCCGCTCCCATAGATGGGATTGGCCAGATCGCGGATGCCGCTCTTGATGACTGCGCCCGGCAGGTAGGCAAAGGTTTCCGCGCCCGTCTCGGCGTTGAACGCATGCAGCATGCCATCGTTGGCGGCCAACCAGATGCGCGATTCGCGGCCAGCGTTGGTGCTGGCGAAGGTGGCGTAGCCGCTCGGCACGTCCTTGCCCGCATACAGGTTGGAGTTTGGTGCGCCGACGAATACCGGCTGCGAGTTGACAATGTCGCCGAGCAACTGGCGATTGCCGCTGGAGGTCGAGCGACCGCGCAAGGTGCCGCCGGTGGTACCCTGCTCCAGCGTATTGCTGCCGCGCAGCCAATCGATGACGTCCTGTGGCTGATAGACCGTGGTGCCAATGGTCAGCGTCAGATCGGTCTGCTGTTGCGCGGACAGCGCGGTCGCTGAAGTGAAGGACACCATCGTTACACCCGATCCGCACGGGTTGCAGGTCTTGATGTTCCGGTTGGCCCAGTCGTCCTGCAGGATCGGCTGCTCGGACGCAATCCAGTCCGGGGTCGCACTGATTGCACCGCTGGCCGAATCCACCGGGTAGGCGATCAGGTCGCCGTTCCAGGCACCGCTGTAGTACAGCGACTGATAGGTCGTCGTGCCGGTGTCCAGCCGCGTGCTGTTCGCGGCGAGGCTCGCGCCGGTTCCGACCCGATCCTGCACGCGGCGCAGCGCGTCGCGCAGGCCTTCCTCGAAAGCCTTGGGGTTGCCTGCGGAGTAGAAACCGCCGCGGCCATTGATGCCAGCG
>CAZDPA010000005.1:37155-56629 GCA_964507195.1 uncultured Salinisphaerales bacterium
TGGACCAGATCGGAGATATTGTTGGCCGAGCCGCTAGCCGGCGTCGGCCAGTCAAAGTTGTTCGGCGCGCCGCCCGTCGCGGCCCATGCTTCGATTTCTTCTGCGGTCCTGCCGGTTAGCCCTGGCAAGATCGCGTCCTGTCCGAACAGGCCGACCGTGAAGGTCGACATGTGCTGCCAGAATGCCGGGTCGGCATTTCCCGCCGGTACTTCGTTGGCGGTGTTGGGCCGCAGATCGTTCAGCCAGTATTTCATGGCCACGTCGGCCAGCGTGTCGGAGGCGCTGCCGACAAAGGGCTCGGGTTCTACGGGCGATCCGCAGGTAGAGCCGGCGGACTTGTTGGGGTATTCGAAGCACTGCCCGTTCGGGCCTTCGCGGGTCACGATGTCAACGGAATCCTGCTCTCCAACCCCCGGATCGGTGCCGTTCCAGTAGCCGTCCGTCATCAGAATCGAGTACGACTGGCGGCAGGCGAGTTCCTGGGTATTGTTTGCGCTGGTCTGCCAGGGCTGCGCTTCGTTCTCGTAATAGTCGCCGACCGATTGTAGGGCCCGTCGCAGCGGCGTTCCGCCGACCGCCTCCGCCTCGCTCAGCCAGTTCCACAAGGATGCCCGCTCGGTACTGAACGGCTTGACGCGGGCGATCGCCGGCTTAACACCAACGGACGGGATCGTCTTGTCGGCCGGCAGATTGTTCGCGTTGGTGTTTCTGGAGTCGTAGTAGCCGCCATTGATCGAGCCGAAACCAAAGCGGACTTCCTCGGCCGGATCGTTGAGATCCAGCGTCGCCAGCGCATTCATCAGGCCTGATTTGGCCATGTTGATGCGCTTGCGGTAGTAGGAGAACCAGTTGGCGACGTTCTGGCCCACGGTGATGGCGTTGCCGAGATCGTCAACCAGGCCGCTGTCGTCAGTGATGGTGCGGCATTGCGCGGTCGGAATGCCGCTGGTGAAAACCTGACTTGTCTGCTCGTTCGTGACCGAATTGCCGGTAATCTCCGCACAGGTGCCCGGCAGCGGTGAGCCTGAACTGCCATCGCTCCCATCGTTGCTCTCGACGCCGACGTACTGGAGGGTGCTGCCGATCTTGTACACGAACAAGGAACGGTACTTCGTGCCTCCCTCGTCCCCCCCCTCCAGGAGCCTCCGGCAGTCCTCGCCGCTGGGGCCCGAATTCAGGCTGAAGCTGTAACCCTCAGGGCAGTTCGGTGGCTGAGAACCGCTGCTGCGGCAAACGTCAGCTTGGTTGCGGATGTCGGCGAAGATCAACCCGGCAGAATTCGGGTTGCCCGGCGCGCCTGGAGCGCGTGTATCGACGCAAGGCTCCGGACGGAATTGCCTGCTCTGGCAATCGTTGTCGCCGTTGTCGTATCCGAGATAGCCTTGGCACCGGGGAAACTCGTCATCGCCTTCGGAGTTGTAGCACCGGTCACGGTACAACGTGGTAAAGCCGGGTGAATTCGGGGTATTGGAAGCGCCGGGACCGCGGATGCTGCTACAGGGCTGCGGCTGCGCCTGTACCCGGTCGCAATCATTATCTCTGTCACTGAAGTCACCGTTTCCGTAACCCTGACAGCGCGGTGCTTCCTCGATGGGATTCTGCGTAGTGCATACGCCGCTGGCGTTCGGGCCCGTGGTGCCGGTGGGGCAGCCCGTGTCGTTTGCGTACTCGAACTGCGGTTCAATATCCACCCGGAACGTATGCGAGACGCGAGGCGCTTTGCTGCAAATCGCCAGCGGACCGTCTGTATGCACGTTGTCGCATGAATTCGACACAGGAGTCTTGTACGTGGCGATGTTATAACGGTCGCTGTAAGGTGTGGTCGTATCGGGGTTGAAACCGTCGTACCACGCGGACTCGAAGCTGGCGTTGTCGAACCGGTTCGTTGTCGGCGATGTGGCCGCCGGTCTCGCGGTGGCCGCGTACGGGGGGACGTAAGCGATGTCCGGGTTGTAGTAAACGCCGTTGATCGCCGGATTGATCAGTTCATTGTCCCGACCGTCGTCGCCGGCTGGGTTGTCCGGCATCACCGTCCACTGCATCGAGCCGGAGTCGTCGAGCATCAGCACGATGTTCGGTTCCAGTGCGCTGCGCACGGTCAGCGGTGCCTGGTCTATCGAAACGGCTGCGCGGCCGGTCGCGCTGGCAAGCAGCGCGCACAATGCCGCGAGCGCGGCGTGGGAGCTGCGAGTCGTCGGAAGCTTGCGGTTCATGTCCGTCTCCGGATTCAGCGTTTGTAAAAGGCTTGCAGCGTCACCATCGAGCGATCGCCGGTTTCGGTTGGGTCGCCGCTGCGGGCGGTGATGCGGTAGTGCTGCGATTGGATAGTCGTGCCCTGCGCGCCGTATTGCGCGGCATTGGCGGTCTGGTCGAAGCCGGTATCGAGATCCGGGTCGTCCCACAAGCCCATGTTGTCGACGACGTACTGTGGTTGGCTGGCGGCGTTGGCCCCCCTTACATATGCCAACGCCGAACGGATGCTCTCGTCCGCAAGGTTGGGATCGGCGAAGGGGTTGACAGGGCAGGTGATGCCGCCGGCAGCGCAGTTGCGCTGGCCGATGGCGCTGGTGGCGATGGCGTCGGCACCCACACGCAGCGCCGCCTCGGTCTGCTGAAATGCGATGCCTCGATCCAGAAAGTTGGTTGTCATCTTCTGCTGCGCGGTCGTGCCGCGCGCGGCCGCGAGACCGATGAGCGTAATCACGACCAGCAGGATCAGTGAGACGGCCAGCGCGATGCCGCGCTGGTCTGTACGGCGTGCGTGCCGTCGGGATGCGGAGGCGTACATGGTCAGTTCACCCGGTTGCGAACGGTGACGGCGGCGGTGTATTGGCGTGAGATCTTCTCGCCGTCAGTGCCGGTGAAGCGCTCGCTGCCTTCCATATCGAGCGTGAGGCGTACTGCGGCGACCCGGGTCCAATCGGTGATGAGCGGATCGTCCGCGGCCACGTAATTGTTGTTCCACAAAAACTGGAGCTGCATGTCCGTGATGTTGCGCACCATTTCCTGAGCGTTGGTTTCGGCGTCCCCCGAAGCGTTGCTGCCCAGGGACAGCTTGTAGAGCGATCTGCCGCCCTGCGGATTGTTGCCGATGTACCACTCCATTGCGGTCATCTTCGCGAGCGTGGAGTTGGAGCCGAACTCGTAGCAGTTGCCGCCACCGGCCGCGGTGCAGTTGGTGCTGCAGTCGGTCGGGAAGTTGAGAGAAACGTTGCAATTGCCAGGTGTGACGACACCATTGCCGACATTGTGAACCACGGTCACATTGCTGGGGTTGTAATTGGAGATCTGCATGATGGCGGCGTGATCCGGATCGCAGACCATGATGATGTCGCCGCTCTGTAAATCGGCAGTCGCTGTATCGATGAAGAATCTGGCCGCCGTCGGCTGATGATCGGTGATGGTCAGCCCCATGTCGGCCACCCCCATCAGCTGGATGGCATCGGTGCCGTTGACCCGCGCTGCGTCGCCGGCGCCGAACGCGACCGCGGAATTCTGATCGCCTTCGAATCCGAGCACCGCGTTGGTGAAGCCGCACCACCAGCAACCGGCCGGATCATTGAGCGTATTGGCGATGCGTGTCGAGTTGCCGCAGGCCGAAAGGCCCGCCTGCCGGATGTCGCGTGCCAGCAGTTCGAAGGCGATACGCGAACTTTCCTGCACCTGCGACAGCGCGGAGTTGGAGCGGTAGGACTGCTTGTTGGACAGGAATACCGAGGACGCGCCGCCGATGACCATCAGGCCGAGAACCAGGGCGATCATCAGCTCGACGAGGCCGAAGCCACGCTGGCGGAAGTGGTTATGTGCGTTCACAGCATGCCCTTGGTTTCGACGACTTGCGCGCCTGAGCCGCCTTCGCCGACGCGGCTGTCGTCGTAGGTGATCGTGACCGTGCAGGTGCCGTCCGTATCACAATCAATCTCGCCGACAGTCGTGTCAGTGGCGCCCAGCGCGGCCCCGAGTTCCAGGCACCAGTCGTAAAGCTGGGTTTCCGCGAGACTGCCTCCACCTGCGCCGCAGTCATCGGCCGTGATCTCCGTGTCGTAGGCTGCTCCCATCGCATTGATGCGGTCGGCGCGCATCGCATCGAGGATGCTGTAGCTGGCGACGACCGCCATCGAGCGTGCCATCGAGCTGTTGTTGTTGGACAAGGCGCGGGTTTGCACCCAGGCGACACCCAGCAGGCCGATCGACAGGACGACCACGGCGACGAGGATCTCGATCAATCCCACGCCGCGCTGTTGATTTGGGTTATAGACAGTCATCTGGTTCAGTGCTCGGGCATGTGTCGGTGGCAGTGCACGTACTGATACTGCTGCCGGTGGCCAGATAGATGCAGCGGCGGTTCCGGCTGTCAATCTGGTCGGAGCCAAGATTGACGACCAAGCCGGTGTATGGGCCTGTTGCGCCGATGGCCCGTGCAAGGCCCTGTCCGCCAAAGCGCAGGGCGGTGACGCTGGTCAGGTTCAGGCCCGCCCGGACGACCGGGCTGGCGCGGCGGGTTACGCTCGAATTGCCGTCGCTGTTGATGACCTCGACCTGTCCGGCGGCGGCGCCGCCATTGCCGGTTGGGCCGCAGAACTGGGTCTGCGCATTGCGCCGGATCGCTTCCATCCGGGCTTCCATCAGCGCGGCAACGTAATCGTTTGCGGTTGTCGACAGGCGATTCGATACCATGAGGTCCCGATAACTTGGAACTGCGAGGGTGATCAGAATGCCGGCAACCACCAGGGTAACGAGCAGTTCCACCAGCGTGAATCCCTGATCTGTATTCATCCGAAGAATTCCTTTGGGCAGCATCAGGATGCGTCGATCCCCGCAGGAAGATGCAGGCATTTCCGACGGACGACGCAATTCTTTGGACTGTCGGACAAGAGTAACCCCCCGCCGTTGCTGATCTGACATCCCTGTCTAGCCCCCCAGCTGACCCGCTCATATTGCAAGCTAGCACAGGTCAGCGATGCTTTGCATGCTGTATTTGTGCGCTAGATCAATAACTCAGGCGAAGTTACTTAGTGGCTTACTTTGCCGGTTTGTGTGGTCGATCAGATCATCCGTTGGGAGAATCAAGCGGTACAACAAAAAACCCGCGCGAGGCGGGTTATTTGGTTTTGATGGGCCCGGGCGAAGACCCGATGACCCAAAAATGGTGCCGGAAAGAGGAATCGAACCTCCGACCTACTGATTACGAATCAGTCGCTCTACCGACTGAGCTATCCCGGCAGGGGCGCGCATTATAGGGATCGAGGGCGGTGGCGACAATTGCTTTTTGCTAAGGAATCTCTGAATAAGTCGATCCGTCATTCCCGCGTACGCGAGAATGACGACTGATTCAGGGGTTCCCTAAGTCGCACGGCCGAGAGGGATTGTTGCGCTGTGCGCGATCCTTCGGACTCGCTGGCGCCGGCGTTGCGGGCGGTCGAACCCGATCATTCATTGTTCCGGAGGTTCGAGTCCTTTCTGTCGTTTCAACAAAGCCCCCATGCGAGGGGTCTTTTCGTTGAAATGGCGGAGAGAGAGGGATTCGACCCCCCGGACCCTTGCGGTTCAGCGGTTTTCAAGACCGCCGCATTCAACCACTCTGCCATCTCTCCGCAGCCCGGTCCGTGCGACGCGGATTGTAGCGGCAATGACGTGGCGTCGGTGTCGCAAGTCGGCGACAGGCTGACCAATTCCGGCGCTTCCGCTAAAATTCGCGCCCCTTGCCGGCATTGGCCGGCCAATGATCGATTTGAACTCAAGCTCGGAGCGACGGATTCATGAATGCAAAGCTGTTGAACGATACCGCCAAGGCGATGGTTGCTCCGGGACGCGGCATTCTGGCGGCCGACGAGAGCACCGGCACGATTGAAAAACGCCTGAAGAGCATCGGCGTCGAGAACACCGAGGCTAACCGTCAGGCCTATCGCGACATGCTGTTCACGACGCCGGGTTTCGAGCAGCACACCAGCGGTGTGATCCTGTTCGAGGAAACCCTGTTCCAGAAGGCGCTCGACGGCACGCCGTTCCCGAAGCTGCTCGAATCCAAGGGTGTGATTCCGGGCATCAAGGTCGACAAGGGCGCCAAGGATCTGGCCGGCGCGCCGGGCGAAACCGTCACCGAAGGCCTCGACGGTCTGCGTGAGCGGCTCGTGAAGTACCGCGAGGCCGGTGCGCGTTTTGCCAAGTGGCGCGGGGTGATCACGATCGGCAATGGCATTCCGAGCGACTACTGTATCCACACCAATGCCCATGCGTTGGCGCGCTATGCGGCGCTGTGCCAGGAAGCCGGCATTGTGCCGATCGTCGAGCCGGAAGTGCTGATGGACGCCGACAACACGATCGAAGTCTGCGAAGACGTCACCAACCGCACGCTTGTCGCCGTGTTTGCCGAACTCAAGCTGCAGAAAGTGCTGATCGAAGGCATCGTGCTGAAGCCGAACATGGTGATCTCGGGCAAGCAGTGCCCGGTGCAGGCGGACCGCAATGCGGTTGCTGCGGCGACCTTGCGCGTACTCAAGAAGCATGTGCCGGCGACGGTGCCGGGTATCGCTTTCCTGTCCGGCGGACAGTCGGATATCGACGCCACCGCGCACCTCGACATCATGAACAAGTCCGGCCCGCTGCCGTGGAACCTGACGTTCTCGTATGGCCGTGCGCTGCAGGCAGCGGCGCTGAAGGCCTGGGGCGGCAAGAATGTCGACGCCGGCAAGAAGGCGCATCTGCATCGCGCCAGGATGAATGGTCTGGCCGCGAAGGGTGAGTGGGCGGCGTCGCTGGAAGCCGCCTAAGTTCGCCGTTGCAGGAAACGCAAAGGCCGCTCGCAGCGAGATCTGCGAGCGGCCTTTTTCGTTGTCAATTAGTAGGAGCCGGCTTCGCGAAGGCGAAGCCGGGAAGCGGTGGTCCCGAACATCCCGGCTTCGCTGCGCGAAACCGGGCTACCGTTATCCGCTGTGCCGTTCCAGTAGGGCGAGCACGCGGCGCTCGGCCCAGCTCTGCAGCTGCAGATTCTCGATGAAGCCGCAGTGACCGCCGTGCGCGGTGATGTCCAGCGCGCGCAGCGAGCCTGCCGTCGAAAGATCTGCGAAATCGCTGATTGGAATGACCGGATCATCAGCCGCGGTGATGATCGCCAGCGGTGACGGCGCATTCATCAGCGCGCCGGTCGTGATCGTATAGGCCTGCAGATAGGCGGCCATGTCGGTGTACCCGGTCTGCTCACGGGCAAAGCGCGCCGTGATGTCGAGCATGGAGCTGGCATTCAGATAATGCTGCGCAGCGCTGGCATATTCCGGCCAAGCCTGGATCTTGGCGTTGACCGTCGCCCGCCACTTGTTCTTGAAGTACCAGCGAAACATCGCCGAACCCTGGTCGATCGCTGTGATCGTCGCACGCGGATTGATCGACGGGCAGATGCCGATCGACAGTTGCGGAACGATGCCGGACGCCGGGCCATGCAGGCCAACGCGCAGCGAGAAATTGCCCCCCAGCGAAAAGCCGATGACGAACAGCGGCTGTACGGCTTCGAGGTGCTGCACGGCACGGATCGCGCCGATGACTTCGTCGATACGCGCAGAGTGGAACACTTCGCGATTCAGATGATGGCTGCCGCCATGGTCGCGCAGGTTGAGGCGGAACACTGCGTAGCCGGCGCCATGCAGCGCGCAGGCCATCGAGTACAGGTAGGTCGAGTTGTGGTGGCCTTCCCAGCCGTGGATCAGCACGACGAGCCCGCGGGGATCCCTGGCCTGGCGTGACAGATAGCCGGTCAGGCGCACGCCGTCGCCCGCGTCGAGTTCGTGAAACTGCGCGACCGCTTCCATCGTGCTGCCGGCTTTGAGCCAGCGCCTGCGTTGCGGACTTTTGCTCGCGAGAATCGACTGGATCTGCGGATGGCGGATCAGTCGAGCCGGCTGGAAGTCGTGTGCAGTGATCACATCAAGGCGTTGAGCGTGCGCTCGTAGATGGCCGACAGGCGCGGCAGGTCTTCGACCAGTACGTGCTCGTTGAGCTTGTGGATGCTGTCGTTGATCGGGCCGATCTCGACGACCTGCGCGCCCCAGGGCGCAATGAAGCGACCGTCGGAGGTGCCGCCACCGGTGAACAGCACGGGTGTGTTGCCGGTGACAGCTTGCGTTGCGGCGACGGCAGCGTTGATCAGTGCGCCGGGCAGGGTCAGAAACGGCTCACCGCTATGCCACCAGTCGGCCTCGTAAACGAGGCCATGACGATCGAGGATGTCGGAGACGCGCGCCTTGAGCCCTTCGGCATTCGACTCGGTGCTGTAGCGGAAGTTGAACACCAGCTCCGCATGGCCGGGAATGACGTTGTTGGCGCCGGTGCCGGCGTGGAAATTCGAGATCTGGAACGAGGTCGGCGGGAAGTGCGCGTTGCCGGCATCCCAAGTCGTTGAGACCAACTCTGCAATTGCCGGTGCGACGCCATGTACCGGATTGCTGGCCTTCTCCGGATAGGCGACATGACCCTGCTTGCCGATGATCTTGAGGTTGCAGCCCAGCGAGCCGCGGCGGCCGATCGTGATGCGGTCGCCGAGTGCGTTCGATGCCGTAGCCTCGCCGACGATCGCATAGTCCGGCTTGATGCCGCGGGCGCGCAAGGTATCGACGACATGCCGCGTGCCATGGCGCGCGCTGCCTTCTTCGTCGCTGGTGATCAGGAAGGCGAGGGTGCCCGTGATCTGGCGGCTGGCGATCAGGCGCTCCGCGGCGCAGATCATCGCGGCGAGACCGGACTTCATGTCCGCCGCGCCGCGACCGTACAGGACACCGTCGCGGATCGTCGGTTCGAACGGCGGACTGAGCCATTCGGTCAGCGGCCCGGTGGGGACGACGTCGGTATGGCCGGCGAGTATCGTCAGCGGCGCGCCGCTACCGTAACTCGCCCACAGATTGGTGACGCCGCCGGCGTTGATGTATTCGATCGTGAAGCCCAGCGTCTGCAGACGCCCGGCAATCAGCGCGCAGCAGCCGGCATCGTCCGGTGTCAGCGACGGCCGGGCGATCAGCGTCTGTGTCAGTTCGAGTACCTCACAACGCATGGGCTCAGCGCTCACAGATCGCGCAGCAGGGCGTTGATGCCGACTTTCTTGCGGGTCTGCTCGTCGACGCGCTTGACGATGACGGCGCAGGACAGGTTGTACTTGCCGCCGTCCTTGGGCAGCGAACCCGCAACCACTACGGCGCCGGACGGGATGCGTCCGAAGCTGATCTGGCCGGTTTCACGGTCGTAGATCGGCGTCGACTGGGTGATGAATACGCCCATGGAAATCACGCTGCCTTTTTCCACGATCACGCCTTCGACGACTTCCGAACGCGCACCGATGAAGCAGTCATCCTCGATGATCGTCGGATTGGCTTGCAGCGGCTCCAGCACCCCGCCGATGCCGGCACCGGCAGAAATGTGGCAGTTGGCACCGATCTGCGAGCACGAGCCGATGCTGGCCCAGGTATCGACCATCGTGCCGGCGCCGACGTAGGCGCCGATGTTGACGTAGCTCGGCATCAGGATCGCACCGGGCGCGATGTAGGCGCCCTTGCGCACTGCTGCCGGCGGCACGACGCGCGCGCCCTGCTGGGTGAACTCATGCGCAGACCAGTTGGCGAACTTGAGCGGGACCTTGTCGTAACCCTGCAGACCGCCCATGTTCACCGGCACATTGTCATGCAGGCGGAAATACAGCAGTACGGCCTTCTTCAGCCACTGGTTCACCTGCCAGCCGTCGGCGGTCGGTTCGGCGACGCGCGCCTTGCCTTCGTCGAGCAGCTGGATCGCGCGAGTGACGTCCTGCTGCAATTGCTGGTCGGACTTGCTGATGCTGTCCCGGTTGTCCCACGCGGCTTCGATACGCTGCTGTATTTCTGTGGTCATGGTGCTCGGCAGGGGAAGGTGAGTTTTTAGTGAATGTATGCAGTGAAGAGGCTTATGCCGACTCGTGACGATCGAGTGTGCGGATCAGCACTTCGCGCAGATCGTCGAGGACACGTTCTTCGTTGATCGGACGATGCATGCGATCGGTGACGTAGAACACGTCCTCGGCGCGTTCGCCGATCGTTGCAATCTTGGCGGCATTGAGCAGGATGCCGCGCTTCTGGAATACCCGGCCGATCAAGGACAGCAGGCCGGGCTGGTCTGCGGTCACCAGTTCGAGCACGGTGCGGCTGCGGCCCTCGTCCTGGCTGAAATAGACTTGGGTGGGTGTATCAAAGTGACGCAGACGCTGCGGCATGCGCCGGTTGACGTCGACAGTCGAGACTTCCGGGTCGCTGAGCACCTTGCGCAGCGCCTGGCTGATCTCGTCGGTGCGCATTGCCGAAGCGATCGGCGTGTTGTCGCCTTCGAGCACGATGTACGAGTCGAGTACGAAGCCGTCGTCGGTTGTGTGCAGACGCGCGTCGAGAATGTTCAGGCCCAGGCGCGCGAGCACGCCGGTGGTCAGGCCGAACAGGTGATCGCGATCGCGCGTGTAGACGAAGACGGTCGTGCCACGATCGTCGACGGCATCGACCATCACGAGTGGAAGCTGCGCTTCAGTGGCGCCGGCAATCGCTGGCATCTGCCAGGCGAGTTCAGCCGGTGTATGCCGCAGGAAGTATTCCGAATCGAAACGCTGCCAGGTCTTTTCGGCGAGTGCCGGATCGATATTGCGCGCCTTGAGCAGGGCCAGGGCTTCGACGCGTGAGCCATTCGCACGCTCGTTCTCCAGAGATCCCGGATCGACATCCCCAGCGAGCATGCGCGAACTTTGCCGATACAGTTCCTTCAGCAGCGATTCGCGCCAGGAATTCCACAGCGCCGGATTGGTGCCACGGATGTCCGCGCAGGTCAGCAGGAACAGATAGTCGAGACGCAGACGCGTGCCGACCTTGGCGGAGAATTCGGCGACGACCCGACTGTCGGTGATGTCCTGCTTCTGCGCAGTCAGCGACATCAGCAGATGATGGTTGACCAGCCAGGCGACGAGCGCGGCGTCGGCATGCGAAAGGCCGTGGTCAAGGCAGAACTGCTCGGCTTCCTGCGCGCCGAGCTCGGAGTGATCGCCGCCACGACCCTTGGCCATGTCATGCCACAACGCGCCTAGATACAGCAGCTCTGGCTTGGCGAGGCGGCGCATCACTTCGTTGCAGTACGGCAATTCGTCGCGGAAGCGCGTCATCGCAAAACGCCGCGCGTTGCGCAGGACGTAGAGGATGTGTTCGTCCACGGTCAACGTGTGGAACAGGTCGTACTGCATCAGGCCGACGATGTTGCTGAACGCCGGCAGGTAATGACCGAGCACGCCGTAGCGGTTCATGCGCCGCAGGTTGCGCGTCAGGCCGCGACCTTCACGGAAGATCTCCATGAACAGCGCGCGCGCCTTCACCGAGTTGCGCACTTCCTCGTTCATCAGACGGCCGTCGCGCAGGATCATGCGCAGGGTCTGTGCGCGGATGCCTTCGGTGCGCGGGTTCTGCTGCAGCAGCAGGAAGATCTCGAGCAGAGCCCAAGGCTGGCGGCGGAACACGTCGTCGTCGCGCGCTTCGAGATAGCCATGGCGGATCTGGAAGCGCGAGTTCAGTTCTTCCGGCTCGCCAGCATCCGGGAACAGGATCGCCTCCTCGAACAGCTGCAGCAGCATGTCGTTGAGACAGGACAGCGACTTGATTGTGCGGTAGTACAGCTGCATGAACTGTTCGACCGCGCGGTTGGCGTCGGTGTCGACATAGCCGAACAGTGCTGCGACCTTGATCTGGCTGTCGAACAGCAGGCGGTCTTCGCGACGGCCGCTGATCATGTGCAGGGCGAAACGCACGCGCCACAGGAAATCCTGGCCGGCGAACAGTTCGTCGCATTCCTGCTTGGTCAGGAACCCGCGCTCGCGCAGTTCGTTGAGTGTCTGCGCGCCGAAGTGGCGCTTGGTGACCCAGGCGATGGTGTGGATGTCGCGCAGACCGCCCGGACTTTCCTTGACGTTGGGTTCGAGCTTGTAGCCGGTGTCGTCGTACTTGCGGTGGCGATCCGATTGCTCTTTCTTCTTGGCCGCGAAGAAGCTGCGTACGGGCCAGACCTTGTCCGGCGTCAGCGCCTTCTGCATCTCGTGGAACAGCTCGTCGTCGCCGATCAGCAGGCGTGCTTCGAGCAGATTGGTGATGACCGTAATGTCCTTGCCACCCTCCGCTACACATTCCTCGATCGTGCGCGCGCTCTGGCCGACTTCGAGGCCGATATCCCAGCTGAAGGCCGTCAGGGCTTCGAGCGCCTTGCGGTGGTGTTCGAGCGCGTCGCCGCTGTGCAGCACAAGAATGTCGATGTCGGAGTGCGGCAGCAGCTCGCCACGGCCATAGCCGCCGACCGCGGCCAGGGTCAGGCCGGTCGTCCCCGGCGGCAGGAACTTCTGCCAGGCGGCGCGCAGGACTTCGTCGACAAGATGGGCGCGGGCATGCACCAGCGAGTCGGCAGGAACGCCGTCGTGGAACAGGCTGTACAGGCGTTCGCGACCCCAGATCAGGGTGTCGCGGAAAGCGCTGATCGAATAGCCGCCCTGGGCCAGGTGCGAGCGGATGCGGGGCGAGCTGAAGATGGCTGCCGCTTCTTCCTCAGCAAGGTCAATTTCAGCGCCCATTAAACGATTTCTCGCGCAAAGGACGCGAAGAACGCAAAGCAAGAAAGATGGTTAGGCATCATGTTCTGGAGTGAATACGACTTTGCGGGCTTTGCGTTCTTTGCGCGAGGCAAGCGGTTTACATTTCGCCGTTGCGCAGGGTCAGCACCTCGTAGCCGGTCGGGGTGACCAGCACGGTATGCTCGAACTGCGCGGACAGCGAATGGTCCTTGGTGACGACGGTCCAGGCATCGGGCAGCAGCTTCACCTCGGCGCGCCCGGCGTTGACCATCGGTTCAATCGTGAATGTCATGCCGGCCTGCAATTCAAATCCCGTGCCAGGGCGACCGTAATGCACGACCTGCGGGTCTTCATGAAAGATCTCGCCGATGCCGTGGCCACAATACTCACGGACGATCGAAAAGCCGCGCTGCTCGGCATGTTGCTGGATTACATGACCGATGTCGCCGAGGCGCACGCCCGGCGCGACCTTCTTGATCCCGGCGATCATCGCCTCATGAGTGGTGTCGCACAGGCGGCGGGCGAGGATGCTCGGCTCGCCGATATAGAACATGCGGCTGGTGTCGCCATGGAAGCCGTTCTTGATGACGGTGACATCGATGTTGACGATATCGCCCTTTTTCAGGACCTTGGCGCCCGGTATGCCGTGGCAGACCACGTGATTGACCGAGGTGCAGACCGACTTGGGGAACGCCGGCCGGCCCGGCGCCGCGCCGTAACCGAGCGGGGCGGGGACATTCCCCTGGACCTTGGTGATGTGCTCGTGGCAAATCCGGTTGATTTCGTCGGTGCTCACGCCAGCCTTCACAAAAGGCTCGATCATGACCAGGACTTCGGCCGCGGCGGCGCCGGCTTCGCGCATCTTCTGCTGCTGCTCAGCGGATTTGATCGTGACGGTCATTCTGGAGGGGCTGCAAAGCCCGCAATCTCGTTGTTTTCAAAGGGGGCGTATGGTATAAAGCGCGCCCTTCAAAGGCAATTCGGACCGCAAGGCCAGCTTTTGAAAATCCATCCGCGCCCCCTTGGGTGCCCCTTCAATGGTGATGTCACAAGGGCGCGGTTAGCTAAACCCAAGGAGTTGAACATGGCGAATGTCACTATGCGCCAGTTGCTGGAAGCCGGCGTCCATTTCGGACACCGCACCCGCTACTGGAACCCGAAGATGAATGAATACATCTTCGGCGATCGTAACCGTATCCACATCATCAATCTCGAGCAGACCCTGCCGCTGCTGAAGGACGCCTGTTCCTTCGCTGGCAAGATCGCTGCCAGCGGCGGCCGCGTGCTGTTCGTCGGCACCAAGCGCGCAGCCCGTGACGCGGTTGAAGAAGAAGCCAAGCGTTCGGGCATGCCGTTCGTGAACCAGCGCTGGCTGGGCGGCACGCTGACCAACTTCAAGACGGTCAAGGGTTCGATCAAGCGGTTGATCGAGATGGAAAAGCAGCTGGAAGACGGTTCGATCAACCGTCTGACCAAGAAGGAACAGCTGAACTTCTCGCGCGAAATCGAGAAGCTGCGCAAGTCGCTGGGCGGCATCAAGCAGATGCCGAGCCTGCCGGACTGCCTGTTCGTCGTCGACACCGGCTATGAAAAGAACGCCATTGCCGAAGCCCGCAAGCTCGGCATCCCTGTCATCGCGGTGGTCGACACCAACAATGACCCAGCCCAGGTCGACTATGTGATCCCGGGCAACGACGACGCCACCCGCGCGATCCGCGTCTACGCCCAGTGCGTGGCCGACGCCATCATCGAAGGCCGCGGCACCAACACCACCGGCCGCGCCGAAGAGTTCGTCGACGAGTCGGAAGAGCGTGCTGCGCCGCGCCGTCCGCGTCCGGCCGGTCCGCGCCGTGACGGCGGCAAGCCGTCGCGCGGCGGCCGTGGCGCCGCTGAACAGACCAAGGAGAAATTGATGGCGCAGATCACCGCCGCCCTCGTCAAGGAGCTGCGCGACCGTACCGGTGCCGGTATGGGCGATTGCAAGAAGGCGCTTGAAGCCACGGATGGCAATCTCGACCAGGCCGCTGAAAAGCTGCGCATGGACGGTGCCGCCAAGGCCGACAAGAAGGCCGGCCGTACCGCTGCCGAAGGCGTGCTCGCCTTCGCAGTTGGCCCGCAGGCCGTCGCCGTCGCCGAGCTGAACTGCGAAACCGACTTCGTCGCCAAGGGCGAAGAGTTCCGCGATCTGGCCAGGCGTGCCGCCGCTGCTGCGCTGGCCAACAAGCCGGCCGATATCGATGCGCTCGTCAACATCAAGGACGGTACTGAGACGCTCGACGAGACCCGTCGCGCGATGGTCGGCCGCATCGGCGAGAACATGACGATCCGTCGTTTCCAGGTTGTGCCGAAGGCCGCTGGCCCGATCGTCACCTACATGCACCAGGGCGACAAGATCGGCGTCATCGTCGCGCTGGATGCCGGCGACGAGGCGACCGGCAAGGACGTGGCGATGCACATTGCCGCGATGAGCCCGCGCTTCCTCAGCGCCGCCGAGTTCTCGAAGGAAGCGATCGCCGACGAGCGCCGCATCATCGAGGCCACGGTGGCCCAGGAACAGGCCGATGCCAAGACCGAGTCCGAGAAGCTGGCGGGCGTGCTCAAGGAAATGGATGCCGAGAAGCAGAACGGCACCTACGACGGCCTGTCCGCCGACGACAAGAAGAGCTGGGACGACGACTACGCGTCGATCAAGAAGAAGTTCGGCGGCGGCTTCAAGGCCAAGCCTGCCGAAATTCTCGCCAAGATGATCGACGGCAAGGTTGCCAAGTTCATCTCCGAGAACACCCTGCTGGGTCAGGCCTTCGTCAAGAACGGCGACCAGACCGTCGAGCAGATGCTCAAGGAAAAGGGTGCCAAGGTGGCCCAGTTCGTCCGTTTCGCGGTGGGCGAGGGCATTGAGCGCACGAAGGTCGATTTTGCTGCGGAAGTGATGGCGCAGGCAGGCATCAAGGCCTGATTCGCGCTACCATTTGGCGGTAAAGATTTGGAAGGCCCCGGATGACGGGGCCTTCTTTTAGGTGAAGGTTGCGGTGCCAGTTTCTTGCATGGGCGCCGGACCTGTCCGGTAGCCCATTTTGACGAGCCAGAGCGACCATGAGCGCCAAACCTGCTTACCAGAGAATCCTCCTCAAACTCTCCGGCGAAGCACTGATGGGACCGCTCAATTTCGGCATCTCCGCCGAAGTCATGACCTTCCTCGCCAACGAGATCAAGGGCATCGTCGAGCAGGGCGTGCAGGTTGCGCTGGTGGTCGGCGGCGGCAACATCTTCCGCGGTGAGGGCCTGGCCCGCGCCGGCATGGATCGCATCACCGGCGACCACATGGGCATGCTGGCGACCGTGATCAATGGCCTGGCCCTGCAGGATGCGATCGAACGTATCGGCATTCCGGTGCGCGTGCAGTCGGCGCTGCGCATCAATCAGGTCTGCGAGGACTACATCCGGCGCAAGGCGGTGCGGCACCTTGAGAAAGGCCGTGTCGTGATTTTCTCGGCCGGTACCGGCAATCCGTTCTTCACGACCGACTCGGCCGCTGCGCTGCGCGCCGTCGAGATCAACGCCGACCTGCTGCTCAAGGCGACCAAGGTTGATGGCGTCTACACTGCCGACCCCAAGAAGGACCCCAGTGCGCGCCGCTATGACGAGCTGACCTACGACGAGGCGCTGTCCAAGCGTCTGGCCGTGATGGATCAGACCGCCATGGTGCTGTGCCGTGATCACGGCATGAATCTGCGCGTGTACGACATGGAGCGCCCCGGTGCGCTGCATGCGATCATCAATGGCGACGCGACGATCGGCACCCGCGTCCACGTCTGACCGCGCGATCGTCGCAACGATCGCCCCCGGAGAAATATATGATCAATGACATCAAGAGCGACGCCGGCAAACGCATGCAGAAGAGCGTGGATACGCTCAAGGCCGAGCTGATGAAGCTGCGCACCGGCCGTGCCAATGCCTCGCTGCTCGACCATGTGAAAGTCGATTACTACGGCTCGGAAGTGCCGCTGTCGCAGGCTGCCCAGGTGACTGTCGACGATGCCCGCACGATCTCGATCACGCCGTGGGACAAGGGCATGGTCGGTCCGATCGAGAAGGCCATCATGACCTCCGACCTCGGCCTGACGCCGAACACCAATGGGCCGGTGATCCGCATCATCATTCCGCCCCTTACCGAGGAGCGGCGTCGCGACCTGGGCAAGGTCGTGCGCAACGAGGCCGAGAACGCGCGTGTTGCGATCCGCAACGTGCGCCGTGATGCCAACCAGTCGATCAAGGAACTGGAAAAGGCCAAGACCATCAGCGCCGACGACGTCAAGCGTGGCGAGGCCGAGATCCAGAAGGTGACCGACCAGTTCGTCGCCGAGGTTGAAAAGGTCGCTGCCCAGAAGGAAAAGGACCTGCTGCAGTTGTAAGCGGCGCTCCCGACCATGACCAAGCAGCCGCCCAGACCGCGCGACACCAACGTGCCGCGCCATGTTGCCATCATCATGGATGGCAACGGCCGCTGGGCGCAGCGCCAGGGCAAGGCGCGTTCGGCGGGTCATCGTGCCGGTCTGCGCACCGCGCGCAAGATCGTGCGTGCGGTGGCCAATGCCGGGGTCGATGTCGTCACGCTGTTCGCGTTTTCGCAGGAAAACTGGAAACGTCCTGAGCTGGAAGTCCGGCTGCTGATGCAGCTGTTCATCACCACGCTGGGCCGCGAGATTTCCACGCTGCACAAGAACGGCGTGCGTGTCCGTTTCATTGGCGACCACACCGATTTTGCGCCGGAACTGCGTGCCGAAATGGCGCGTGCGGAAGCACTGACCCACGCCAATACCGGACTGACCCTGGTCATTGCGGTCGGCTATGGCGGCCAATGGGACCTGGTGCAAGCGGCGCGGCGCCTCGCCGCCGCCGGACAGACGATCGATGCGGAATGCATCAGTCGCAATCTCGACACCCATGACCTGCCGGACCCGGACCTGCTGATCCGCACCGGCGGCGAGAGCCGCATCAGCAACTTCCTGCTCTGGCAGCTGGCCTATACCGAGCTGTATTTCTCGCCGATCCTCTGGCCTGATTTCGACGATCAGGCGCTGTCGGCGGCCCTGTCGTGGTACGCCGGGCGCGAGCGCCGCTACGGTCGCGTGCCGGAGTCTGCGTAGTGTTAGTCCAGCGCGTCCTGACGGCCCTGGTGCTGTTGCCGCTGTTGCTGGCGCTGGTCTGGTATGCGCCGCCCGCCGGCATCTATGCCGTGTTCACTGCGATCGGCGCCGTCGTCGCCTGGGAGTGGGCGGGTCTGATCCGTCGCGATGGTCAGCCGACCGCTGTGGCGATGCGCCTGGCCTACGCCGCGCTGACTGCGGGTCTGATGGCGGGCCTGTGGTTGGTTCCTGATCGCGCGCTCTGGCTGCCGTGGTTGCTGGCTGCCGCCTGTCTATGGTGGATGTTGGTGCCTGCACTGTTTCCCGGCTTTCCCGGCAACCTGCAGCGCCATGCGCCGCCGCCGCTGGTGATGGCGGTGCTCGGCTGGTTGCTGATTACTTCGACGATGCTCGCCCTGGCGCAGATTCACGCGCACGCGGACGGTGCTCTGCGTCTGCTGTACGTGCTGTTCCTCGTCTTCGCGGCCGACACCGGTGCCTTTCTCGCCGGGCGCAATTTCGGCAAGCACAAGCTCGCGCCGGGCATCTCTCCGGGCAAGACCATCGAAGGGGCGATCGGCGGCCTGCTGTTGTGCGGCGCCTGGGCACTGAGCGCCGGCGTGTTTGTATTTGAAGTTCAGGGCAGCGATCAGATCCTCAGCCTGCTGGGCCTGTCGATGGTGGCCGCTGCCGCGAGCATCGTCGGCGATCTGGTCGAGTCGATGTTCAAGCGTCACGCCGGCGTCAAGGACAGCGGCAACATCCTGCCTGGCCATGGCGGCATGCTTGATCGCCTCGACAGCATTCTCGCCGCCGCGCCGGTGATGGCGCTCGGCCTCGGACTGCTGAAACTCTGATGCAACAGCTCGTCGTTCTAGGCGCGACCGGAACGATCGGGCGCAATACGCTGGATGTCGTACGACGCAATCCCGGGCGTCTCAAGGTGCTCGCGCTGAGCGCGCAGCGCGATGTCGACGGCCTGTTTGCCCAGTGCCGGGAATTCCGCCCGGCCTTTGCGGCACTCGCCGATGAGTCGGCGGCTGCGGTTCTGCGCAGCCAGTTGAAGGCGGCGGCGATCGAGACCGAAGTGCTGGCAGGCGCCGATGCCGCAGCAAGCCTGGCTGCACTGCCGCAGGCGGATCAGGTGATGTCGGCAATCGTCGGCGCAGTCGGCCTGCTGCCGACGCTGGCCGCGGTGCGTGCCGGCAAGCGCGTACTGATCGCCAACAAGGAACCGCTGGTGATGGCGGGGGCCTTGCTGATGAGCGAGGCCGCCAGGTACCGGGCGACACTGGTGCCGATCGATTCCGAGCACAACGCGATTTTCCAGTGCCTGCCTGCGGGCAGCCGTTGCGGCGATGCCCCCAAGGGCGTTCACAAGCTGATCCTCACCGCGTCCGGCGGGCCGTTCCGGGAAACCCCGATTGCCGATCTGGCCAGCGTGACGCCGGCACAGGCGGTCGCCCATCCGAACTGGGTGATGGGGCCGAAGATTTCGGTTGACTCGGCGACGATGATGAACAAGGGCCTGGAACTGATCGAGGCCTGCGTACTCTATGCAGTGCCGGAGTCGCAGGTTGACGTGGTCATCCATCCGGAAAGCGTCATTCACTCGGTCGTGGAATACCTGGACGGATCAATGCTTGCGCAAATGGGCCAGTCCGACATGCGGGTGCCGATCGCCCATGCGCTGGCCTGGCCGGAGCGCTGGAGTTCTGGCGTCGATGGCCTGAATCTTGCCGCTCTTGGT
>CAZDPA010000006.1:0-47310 GCA_964507195.1 uncultured Salinisphaerales bacterium
AAGATCGGCTTCATCTTCCAGGCCTTCAATCTGATTCCGGATCTCAACGTCTTCTACAACGTCGATGTGCCGTTGCGCTATCGCAAGATGGGCGGCGCCGAGCGCAAGAAGCGCATCTCCGAAGCACTCGAGCGTGTCGGCCTGTCGGCACGCATGCGCCACTACCCCGCCGAGCTGTCCGGCGGTCAGCAGCAGCGCGTCGCGATCGCGCGCGCGCTGGCCGGCTCGCCGCGCCTGCTGCTGGCCGACGAGCCGACCGGCAATCTCGACACGCAGATGGCACGCGCCGTGATGCAGCTGCTCGAGGACATTCATCGCGATGGCGCGACCATCGTCATGGTCACCCATGATCCGGAACTCGCGGCGCGTGCGCAGCGCAATGTGCATGTCATCGACGGTCAGGTTGTCGATGTCGGCGAGGAGCCGCGCCTGCACCTGAACCTGTCGCGTCTCGGCGGCTAAGGAGAAATCCGCATGCTCAAGTACTACAGCTGGCTGGCCGCGCGCAGCCTGCGCCGCAATCCCGCGCTGACCGCGCTGATGGTGCTGGCCATCGGCCTCGGCATCGGCGCCAGCATCACGACCATGACGGTACTGCGCGCGCTGTCCGGCGATCCGATGCCGGAGAAAAGCGAAAGACTGTTCTATCCGCAGTTCGATCCGCGCGACATGGACGATTTCCAGCCGGGCTCGCCGCTCAGCGAGCAGGTGACCTATCCGGACGGCGTCAATCTGCTGAAGGCCGAGCGAGCGAAGTACCAGGCGTTGATGTCTGGCGGCGCGGTTGTCGTGCAACCGGAAGACGGCGCGATCGAACCCTGGTTCGCCGACGTGCGCTTCACGTCCGCTGACTTCTTCCCGATGTTTGAAACGCCATTCGCCGCTGGCGGCGGCTGGAGCGCGGCCGAGGACGAAGCGCATGCGCGCGTCGTCGTCGTGTCCAAGGCGCTCAACGACAAATTGTTCGCCGGTGGCGACAGCGTCGGTCGTTCGCTGCGCCTGCGCGGCACTGATTTCCGCATCGTCGGTGTGCTCGAGGCCTGGCGGCCGGCACCGCACTTCTACGACCTCAACACCGGCAACTACAGCGAGGGCGAGGAAGTCTTCGTGCCGCTGGAAACCGCGCTCGAGCTCAACTTCAGCCGCAATGGCTCGATGGATTGCTGGGACGATGCGCCGGTCCCGGAGACGTCGCCGAACTGTGCCTGGCTGCAGTTCTGGGTGGAGCTGGAATCGCCGGCGGAGCGCGAGAGCTATATCGCATTCCTGCGCAGCTATATCGGCGAGCAGCGCGCACTGGGCCGCCTCGAACGCCCCAGCGAGCCGCAGATGATGGATCTCATGCAGTGGCTCGATTTCAAGCGCGTTGTTCCGCGCGATGTGCATCTGCAGGTCTGGCTCGCCTTCGGCTTTCTCGCGGTGTGCCTGATCAATACCGTCGGCCTGATGCTGGCGAAGTTCCTGCGCCGCGCCGGCGAGATCGGCGTGCGCCGTGCGATCGGTGCGTCGCGGCGACAGGTCTTCGTGCAGTTCCTCGTCGAAGCCGGTGCGGTCGGTGCCGCCGGCGCTGTGCTTGGCGTGCTGCTGTCGCTGCTCGGGCTCTGGGGCGTACGCCAGCAGCCTGGCGACTACGCCAGCCTCGCCCATCTCGACCTGCCGATGTTGCTGACGACCCTGGCGCTCGCCCTCGCCAGCAGCCTGATCGCCGGCCTGCTGCCGGCCTGGCGTGCCTGCGATGTCGCCCCTGCCATGCAGCTGAAAACTGACTAGGAACAGACCATGGACCTGATGCCTATCCTTGCCGCACTCAAGCGCCAGAAGACCGCGGCGGCGTTGATCGCAATCGAGATCGCGCTGTGCTGCGCCATCGTCTGCAATGCGCTGTTCTTGATCGCCAACCGCCTTGAGCGCGGCGCGGTCGCGAGCGGCATCGCCGAGCTTGAGCTGATCCGCGTCGCCACCGCCGGCACCGGCGCTGAGGATGCGACGACGCGCCTGCGCGCCGATCTTGCCGCCTTGAAGGATGTGTCGGGCGTGATCGATGCAAGCTTGACTAACCAGGTGCCGTTCGGCAGATCCTCGTGGAACACCAGCGTGCGACTGACGCGCGAGGATCGCAGCAGCGTCGCCGAAGTCGGTGCCTACTACGGTGACGAGCAGCTGATCGAAACACTCGGCGTGCAACTGGTCGCCGGCCGCGATTTCAACAGCGACGAGTTCGTCGATTTCGATCAGCTGCTCGGCGGCGACGGCAACGAACCTGATGTCGCGATCATCACGACAACACTGGCCAAGCAACTTTATGGCGACGCCGATCCGCTGGGCCGCGAGTTCTTCCCGAGCGAAGAGCCGGTGCGTGTCGTCGGTGTCGTCGACCGCCTGATCCGCCCGCGGCTTGGCGAAGACACGAGCTACAACGAATCGAGCATGATCCTGCCGATCCGCATGGGCGGCGGTTATGGGTTTTTCCTGTTGCGCGCGCTGCCGCAGGACCGCGCCGCCGTGATCGAGGCGGTGCGCGCCAAACTCAAGGAAATCTCGCCGAACCGCATCGTCCTCGAGACCAAGTCCGTCGAGGAACTGCGCAGCGACTACTTCAAGCAGGATCGCGTGATGGCTGGCCTGCTGATCGCCGTCGTCGTCTCCCTGCTGATCGTCACGGCGCTGGGCATCGTCGGCCTCGCCAGCTTCTGGGTGCAGCGCCGCCGTCGCCAGATCGGTATCCGCCGCGCACTCGGCGCGACACGCCGGCAGATCCTCTACTACTTCCAGACCGAGAACTTCCTGATCGTCACGCTCGGCATCGCGGTCGGCATGGCCGGCGCTTACGCGATCAGCGGCTGGCTGATGCAGCAGTACGAGATGCCGCGCCTGCCGCTCTGGTATCTGCCGGTCGGTGCGGTCGTACTCTGGTTGCTCGGACAGATCGCCGTGCTGGCGCCGGCCTTGCGCGCGGCGTCCGTGCCGCCGGCAACCGTGACCCGTTCTGCCTGAGCGCTTTTGCCGGCGCTATCATCGACGGCACGACTGAATCACCGTTCAACACGAAGCACGGAGCTGCATGCCGACGGTACTGATTGCGGACGACAACGCCGGTGTGCGCGAGGCGCTCAGCCTGTTGCTCTCGCTGCGCGACATCGCGACGCGCAGCGCGGCGACGCCTCAGGAATGCCTGGCGGTGCTCTTCGCCGAGCGCATCGACCTCGTCATCGCCGACATGAACTATCAGGCCGATACCACGTCGGGCGACGAAGGCGTCGCGTTGTTCCGTGCGATCCGCGAACGCCACCCGGACATGCCGGTGATGCTGCTGACCGCCTGGACGCATCTGGAAACCGCGGTCGATCTGGTCAAGGCCGGCGCGGCCGACTATCTGTCCAAACCCTGGGACGACGCGAAGCTGCTGACGACGGTCGAGAACCTGCTTGAGCTGTCGGAAACCAACCGCGCGATGTCGCGCCTGCAACATGAGCGCCGCCGCCGCCGCGAAGATCTGGCGCGGCGCTACAAGCTCGACGGCCTGGTCTACGGCTCCGAATCGATGGAGCGCCTAGTCGAACTGGCCTGCAAGGTGGCCCGCGCCGAAGTGCCGGTGTTGATCACCGGCCCCAACGGCGCCGGGAAGGAACGGATCGCGCGCATCGTCCACGCCAACTCCGCGGTCAGCAGCGGGCCATTCATCGCGGTGAACTGCGGCGCACTGCCGGCGGAGCTGATTGAAGCCGAGCTGTTCGGTGCCGAGGCGGGCGCCTATACCGGCGCCAACAAGGCGCGCGAAGGTCGGTTTGATGCAGCCGATCGCGGCACGCTGTTCCTCGACGAGATCGGCAACCTGCCGTTATCGGGCCAGATCAAGCTGCTGCGTGTCCTCGAGACCGGCCAGTTCGAACGGCTCGGTTCCTCGCGCACGCGCCAGGTCAAGGTCCGCGTGCTGTCGGCGACCAACTCGGATCTGCCGGCGATGATCGCCGACGGCCGCTTCCGCCAGGATCTGTTCTATCGCCTGAACCTGATCGAGCTGGCTCTGCCGCCGCTGGCCGAGCGCAGCGACGACATCCTGCCGATCGCCGAGAGTTTCCTCGAAGGGCAGACGCAGCTTGCCGACGACGCGCGCGAGGCGCTGCTCGATCACAACTGGCCCGGTAACGTGCGCGAGCTGCGCAATGCCCTGGAGCGCGCACGCCTGCTCTGCAGCGACGGCATCATCCGCGCGGCCGATCTGAACCTGCCGACACGCAGTGGCGCGCTACGCGGCAGCGAGGAGCCGGATCGCGAGGCGATTGCCGCCGCGCTGTCAGCGAGTGGTGGCAACATCAGCCGCACTGCGCAGGCATTGGGCCTGTCGCGTCAGGCCCTGTATCGCCGGCTGGAACGGTTCGGACTGACCAGCGCTTCCAACTGAGCTAGGCTTCAACGGCCTGCCATGCGAACAACCCTTTCTCTGGACGCGCGCCTCGCCCTGCTGCTCGCCGGCACCGCGGCGCTGGCCGCGGCAACGGCACTGTTGGCGATGCAGATATCCGGCTCGCCGCTGCTCGCCGCCTCGCTCGCCCTGATCGTCATTGCGCTGTCGGCGCCATTCGCCGCGCGACGCTACAACGCGCCGACCCTGCGTTTGCTGCGCGCACTGGAAGGTGCGGTGGCGAGCTATCGCGATGGGGACTACAGCTTCGCGGTGTCCAGCGACCGGCGCGATGTGCTCGGCGACCTGGCGCAACTGCATAACGAACTGAGCCGGGTACTGCGTGAGCAGCGGCAGCATCTCGCGCAGCGTGAACTGCTGCTCGACACCGTCGTGCAGAACACGCCGGTCGCATTGATCCTCGTCGACGATGCCGGGCGCATCACCTATGCAAATCTCGCCGCGCGCCAGTTGTTCAACGACAGCCGCAGCCTCGCCGGGCTTTCCTTCGAAGGCATGGTCGACACCGCGCCCGAGGCGCTGAGGAACGCGCTTGCCGACGGCGGCGATGCGCTGTTCACGGTCGACTTCGCGGAAGGCGAAGAAACCTTTCACCTGTCGCAGCGCGGCTTCCGCCTGCAGGGTCGCGCGAACCGGCTGTATCTGTTCCGCCGCATGACCCGCGAGCTGTCGCGTCAGGAAGTTGCGACCTGGAAGAAGGTCATCCGCGTCATGAGCCACGAGCTCAACAACTCGCTGGCGCCAATCTCTTCGCTCGCGCATTCCGGTGCCGAGCTTGCGCAGCGCGGCCAGACCGAGCGGCTGCAGGAAGTGTTCAGCGGCATCGGCACGCGTGCGCGACATCTGCAGCAGTTCATCGAAAGCTACGCGACCTTCGCGCGTCTGCCGGCGCCGCGTCTGCAGATCGTCGCGTGGAGCGTTCTGCTCGAAGGGCTCAAGGCGCAGTACGCCTTCGATCTGGTCGGCCGCATGCCCGAGGCGCCACTGCAGGTCGACGTCGCGCAGTTCGAGCAGGTGCTGATCAACCTGCTGAAGAACGCTCACGAGGCCGGCGGTGCCGCGCCGGTCGAACTGGAAGTGCTGCGCGTCGCCGACAGCTGGCGCATCGAGATTCGCGACCGCGGCGCCGGCATGAGCGAGACCGTGCTTGCCAACGCGCTGCTGCCGTTCTACTCGACCAAGCGCAGCGGCACCGGCCTGGGGCTGGCGCTGGCGCGCGAGATCATCGAAGCGCATGGCGGGCGGATCCAGCTTGCCAATCGAGATGGTGGTGGTCTGCGGGTGATGCTCACCCTGCCGGTGCGCGCCAGCTAGTGTCCTGTCCGGCAAATGCTGTTGCGAAATCAACGTATTCACGGGACAGGACACTAGTTGGGCGGTTGTTCGCCCGCATTGAGCCGCCGCCGTGCTGCGCGCATCTTCGCCGCCACCGTCTGCTCGTTCCACAGATAGCTGAAGAACGAGCGCAGCACGCCGCGATCGAGCTGGGCGCTCTTGCCGTCGGCAAGGCGGAAGATCTGCTGGTAGTACCAACCCTGCTGGCCCAGCACGTTGAGCAGCTTGATGAAGAAGATCGGTGAAGCGCCTGACAACCAGCGCTTGCCACTCAGGCGCACGGACTTCTCGTAGCTTGGCGCGCGATCGACCGCGCCACTGAGCAACTGCTTCGGAAAATCGGTGTCGGTGCATAGCGGACGAGCCAGACCGATGACATCGCACTCGCCGTCGCGGATCGCGGCCTCCATGCCTGCGCGCGAACGGAAGCCGCCGGTCACCATCAACGGCATCTTCGCAACGGCGCGGATCTTCGCTGCGTAGTCGAGGAAGTAGGCTTCGCGCAGCTGGGTCGTCTGGCGCTGCACTTCCTCGTCTCGAGGCGAGGCGTTGACCTTCGACTCTTCGCGTCCGGAGAAGCCGAGCAGGCGCGGTTGCTCATAGGTGCCGCCCGAGATTTCGAGCAGGTCGACGCGCTCGGTGTTGAGCAGCTCGACGACGCGCAGGCAGTCTTCGTTGGTGAAGCCGCCCTTGCGGAAGTCATCGGAGTTGAGCTTGATGCCGATCGGATAATCGTTGCCGACCTGCTTGCGCGTCGTACGCACCGCTTCGATCAGGAAGCGCGCGCGGTTCTCGATGCTGCCGCCCCAGGCATCGGTGCGCTGGTTGGTGACCGGCGACAGGAAGGCGCTGAGCAGATAGCCGTGCGCGGAATGGATCTGCACGCCGGTGAAGCCGGCTTCGCGTGCGGTCACCGCGACATTCGCAAAGCGCTGAATGAAATCGAGGATCTCCTCCTCGCGCAGCGCACGCGGCTTTGCGTAGTTGCCGAGCATGTCGAGCTGCACGTCGGACGGACCCATCGGCTCACCGGTGACGTAGCGCGGCGACTGCCGGCCCGCGTGCGAGATCTGCATCCACAGCTGGTTGCCGGCGCTGGTGCCCGCTTTCGCCCAGGCCTTGAGCTGCTGCAGGCCGCCATTGCGATCGATCGCGACGTTGCCCGGACGTTCGAGCACGCGACGGTCGATCATCACGTTACCGCTGATCAACAGGCCCGCGCCGCCTTCGCTCCAGCGCCGGTACAGCGTGACGTGGCGTTCTGTCGCACGCAGCCAGGGATCGGCGAGACCTTCGGTCATCGCCGCCTTGCACAGGCGATTCGGCAGGCTAGTGCCGCAGGGCAGTTGAAACGCTTGTGACAGCACAGCAGACATGGCGGACTCGCGAAGGGATCTGAAACGAGTATGTGGGGCAGGCCGCGGTGCAGCAACAGCAAAATCTGTTCGGGTGATTATCCGAACCGGTACGCGGAAACCACGTTGCCGAGAATGGGCTCGTGATAGATGCGCCGGCCCGCGTCGTCACCGGCAGCGCCGGCGGCAACCATGAGCGGCAGCAAATGCTCTTCGCGTGGATGAGCGGCCCGCGCGCGTGGCGCACGCGACCACGCAGCCAGAGCGGTACTGCGCTGCACAGGAGCCGCACCGATTGCCGCCGTCAGCCACTCGTCGAACAGGCGGGCGTCTTCAACGCCGCTGTCCGAGAACATCGCCTGCAGGTTGTGGAAGCTCATGCCGCTGCCGATGATCAACACGCCTTCGTCGCGCAGCGGAGCGAGGATCTCGCCGATGCGCAGATGTTCGGCAGGATCCAGGCCTGCGCGCAGAGACAGCTGCAACACCGGAATATCCGCTGGCGGATGCACCAGCATCAGCGGGATGAACACGCCGTGATCGAACCCGCGTGTTTGCGTTGCTGCACACGGAACCCCAGCGTCACCCAGCAACTGCGCAACGCGCGCAGCGAGTTCGGGTGCGCCCGGTGCCGGATACTTCAACTGATAGGTATGCGGCGGAAAGCCGCTGTAGTCGTACAGCAGGGGCGGCTGCGCCGCGCTGTTGACGGTGAAGCCCGGTGCTTCCCAGTGCGCGGAGATCACCAGCAGCGCACGCGGGCGCGGCAGATCGGCGATCAGCCCGCGCAGAAAGGTTTCCATGCCCTTCCAGGTATCGGCCGGGCCATAGGTCCAGTCCATGAAGAAGCACGGACCGCCGCCGTGCGGAATGAAATAGGTCGGCAGACGTGCGGTCATGTTCGTGTTTGCGCGGAGCGCATCTGCAAACGACACCACAGCGCAGGAATCAGGATTGCCGGTGCGACGATCGCATCGAGCCACAGGCCCGCTGTCAGCTTGTACTTCCAGCACAGCGCCGCGTCCAGCGGTGCCCAAACCAGAATGCCGACAATCAGCGCGTCTGCCGCCCAGCGCTGGCTGTTGCGCAGGCCGTACTGCACCAGGAAGAACATCATCGCGCCCCAGCTGGCGACGGTTGGGCCAAACAGCGCGAGGGCAAGACGGGCGTCATCGCCTTGCAGTGGCAGCCAGCGGTCGAGCCATGACGTGCGCAGCAGAAGGAAGGGCAGAGCCAATCCGCCCAGGACATGAAGCCCGGCGATCCAGCTCAGCCAACCATGCAGACGTTCGTTCTTCATGGGGCCAGTCTACTTCTGGCAGCGCGCGCAGTAGAACGATGCCCGCTGACCGATGACGAGACGCTTGATCGTCGTGCTGCAGTTGAGGCACGGCTCGCCGTCGCGACCATACGCGTAGAGCTTCTGCTGGAAATAGCCGGACTCGCCGCCGACGCCGGCAAAATCGCGCAGCGTTGTGCCGCCCTGGATCACCGCTTCGGACAGTACGGCGCGGATCGTTTCCGCGAGCAGATCACAGTCGACGCGACTCAGTCGTTGCGCCGCGCGGGTGGGTCGGATGCCGCTGCGGAACAGGGCTTCAGTCGCGTAGATGTTGCCGGCGCCGACGACGATATGGCCGTCCATGACGAAATTCTTGACCGCAACGGTCTTGCCGCGCGACAGGCGAAACAGATGCTTGCCGTTGAACTCATCCGAGAACGGCTCCGGCCCCATGTCGTCGAGCAGCACATGGCCGGCCTCTTTCGCCGACCACAGCAGCATCGCGCCGAATCGGCGCGGATCGTGATAACGCACCACCAAGCCGTTTTCGAGCAGCCAGTCGACGTGATCGTGTTTCTTCAGCGGGGTATCGGCAGACAGCACCGACACGCGCCCGGACATGCCGAGATGGACGATCACGCGATCGGCAGAGTCGAGCGCGATGATCAGGTACTTGCCGCGACGGTCGATCGTCGTGACCGTACGCCCGCGCAGGCGCTTGGCCAGGTCCGCAGGCACCGGCCAGCGCAGGCGCGCATCGCGCACGGTGACGCTGCGGATGCGCTGGCCGCTCAGGAGCGGCAGCAGGCCACGGCGGACGGTTTCGACTTCCGGTAATTCAGGCATGGCCCAAGTCGCTGGTGAATAGAAAAAGGCCCGCGGGCGGGCCTTTGGATGTTCTCACGTTGCAGCATCAGGGTCATTCCGCTGTCGGCTCGATCGCGTTCTGGATCGCTGCGTCGGGAGAAGTAGGCATCACGGCCGAGGCCAGTGTCAGCAGGCCGGCTTCCTCGGCCTTCGACACCGCGTAGCGCACGCCATACTCGGGGCGGTCGATCTGCAGCTGCGGTTCGGTCGCAGCGAGCCGCAGCTGCACCTCGCCATCCTCAAGCACGATGCGGATCGCCTGACCGCCGCTGGCGCCATCGGCCGGCATCGCGGCGTTCCACATCGAACGCGCCTTGCGCCAGTTGTCGACGAAGGCCTGCAGTTTCTCGGCGCTGGCATCCGGCTGCGTGTCCGCGGTCCACTGGCCTTCGGCATTGCGCGACACCGTCAGGCCCGGCACTTCGATGCGCACGATCTTTGCGCCTTCCGGCAACAGCGGCTTGGCCACCAGATCGCTGTAGTCGGCGTCGAGCGCCGCGCTCGGTGGATCGGGCACGAGCGCAACGTGATCGCCGGCCTTGATGTAACGGCGTGCCTGGATCGGTTCGCTGCTTCCGAATGCGAGCACCTGATCATTGAGGGTGACCGTGTACCCAGGCGGGTCCAGGCCAAGCTCGGCGAGCGACACATCGGCCAGCGGCAGGCTGCGCTCGACATTGCTCGTCGCCAGCGAAATCAGGCCGGCAACTTCGAGCGGATCGGTCGGCGCTTTCACCGGCGCGACGATCTGCCATTGCTCGTCCTGTTTCTCCAGGCGCAATAGCGCCGCGCCCGGATGCTCGATGACGATCTGCGTGAGCGTTTCAGCAGTCAGCGCGGTCAGCGGCGGCAGCACTTCAGGCTTTTCACGCGTGAACCACACCACTGCGCCCAGACCGGCGAGCACGCCGACCAACGCGATGTTCAGTTTTGCACGAGACATGATCGGTTCCCTACTGACGGCGGCGGATGATCCAGCGCGCCACGCCAAACGCGATCAGACCCAGCGGCAGCAGCAGCACGAAGAACAAAGCGATCGACGTGAATGCCCAGCCCGGCAGGTACAGCGCAGTGTCCGGTGCGTTCTTGATGTCGATGTTGAGCTGTGCGTCGCGCGATGCGAGCCACTGCACGATGTTCAGGCCAAGCTGCTGGTTGCCCAGCTCGCCGACGTATGCGTCGGTGAGAAAGTCGGCATCGCCGACGAGCACGACACGTTGCGGACGCGTGGCGGGTTTGTCCGCCGCCGCTTCACTTTCGGCTTCAGCGGGCGCTGCCGGCGTGTATGGACGCGTCAGCGTCGCGCCAATCGTCAGCGGGCCAGGAATGTCGGTAGCGTCGAGCGCGACCGTGCCGGAAGACATGTCGCCGGTTTCGAGCCAGGACTCGGGCGAAGATTCGAGCATCGGCTGCAAGGTCCAGCCGTTCGCCGCGCTTTCGCCGGCGGACTTCAGCGCGCGCACCAGCGGGAACAGCGTGACCATGTCGAGGCCCTGCGTCACCAGGTTGGGTGGATAGCCGACTGCGGCGAAGAAGCCCGGATGGCCGGTGCCGAGCACCTGGTATTCGGGCAGGATCGCGTAGCCGTTCTGCCAGCTGATGCCGAGATCCGTCGCAAGCTCGTCGAGACCGGCCGGATAGTCCGGATCAGCGAGCCACAGCAGGTTGCCGCCGTTCTTGACGTAGTCGCGGATTAGCGCGATCTCGCCATCGAACAGCTTTCCACTCGGCGAAGCCAAGACCAGCGCGCCGGTGTTGTCCGGAATCTGCGGGTTCTGCACCAGGTTCAGGCCCTGGACCTTGAGGCCCTTGTCGCGCAGTGCCTGTGCGAAACGACCGAGGCTGTCCGGGCCTTCGCCGTTGGTGCTGCGTTCGCCGTGTCCTTCGACGAAGACGACGAACTGCTCGCCTGAGAAGGCCAGACGCTGCAGCGCGGTCGTGATCGCCTGCTCGGTGGTCGCGCGCAGATTCTCGCGCCGACCCTGGTACTCGACGACGACCTCGCCGATCGCGTTGATGTTGAACTCGCGGACCTTCTGCGGCGACGCACTCGGATCGATGAAGTCGATCTTGATGTTCGCCTTCTCGCGCAGGTATTTGCCGAGATCCTCCTCGACCGCGCGACGCGTTTCCGCGCCGTTGGGTGCGAACACGTGAAAGGTGATCGGTTCGGGCATCGCCGCGAGCTGCTTGACGCTCGCTTCGGTCAGCGTATTGCGCTGGTTCGCGGTCCAGTCGAGTTCGGACTTGAAGCGCACCGACAGATAGCCGAGCACGACGATGACGGCAAGCACGAGCGCGCCGTTGATCAACTGCTGGATGTAGGTCTGTTTCTTGCTCATGTTCATGGGATCTTAGTTGCGCTCGATGTCCAGACGCAGCACCGTCATCCACAGGAACAGCGCGGAGAACAGCACGTAGTAGATCGCGTCGGCGGTGTTGAATACGCCACGGCGCAGGCTTTCGAAATGGTCGATCAGCGACAGGTAGCTGAACAGCTCCTTGAACGGCACGCTGTCGTTGTAGGCGAGGATGTTGAGCAGCCACAGCACCAGCAGCAGGCCGAAGCTGCCGACCGCGGCAATCGTCGGCTCGCGGGTCAGCGACGACACGAACAGGCCGGCCGCACCGAAGGCCATCATCATCAGGAACAGGCCGAACAGGCCGGCGGCGAGGCGACCCCAGTCCAGATCAGTCGACCAGTTCAGCGACAGCGGCATCAATGCCAGCAGCAGCACGATCACGCCAACGAAGACCAGCAGGCCGGCAAACTTGCCGAGCACGATTTCGGTCAGCGACACCGGCGCCGAGAACAGCAGCGTGATGCTGTTCGACTTCCGCTCTTCGGCGAACAGCCGCATCGTCATCAGCGGCATCACCAGCAGCAGCAGGATCGTCGCGAAGCCGAACAGCGAGCCGCCGATGTAATCGGACACACCGAGCTGCTGATCGCTGACGGCGGCCGTGGCGGCGTACTCGGCCATCAGGTTGATGAACACGAAACCCATGATGAACTGGATGATCGCGAGCACCGCCCAGGCCAGCGGCGACAGGAAAATGCGGCGCGATTCATAGCGCGCAATGCTCAGGATGTTGCTCATGCTGCCACCTTCACGTTCAGTAAACCCACAGCGTCAGGCATGAGTGAGCCCACACCCGTTTGCGCTTCGCGCAAAACACCGTGTCGCGCGCTCATGCCGCGGCCCTCGCCGCATCGCGCAGCGTCAGTTCAACAAAGATGTCTTCCAGCGTGTGCATCTGTGCGCGCAACTCATACAGACCCCAGCCGCCCCGTGCGGCGGCTTCGGCGATCGCTTCGCGGGGATCGCTCTCCCCGTCGCGATCGATGCGGAAGCTGCCGTCGCCGAGATGGGTTGCGCTCTTGACGCCGGCAATCGCCGCGAGTGCCGACTGTTCCGGCGGCTTCCTGAAGCTCGCGTTGACTGAAACGAACTTGCCGGCGCGGGTTTCGGCTAGCGATTCGTTGTAGACGACGTGGCCGCGCGCAATGATCATCACGCGCGAACACACAGCCTGGATTTCCGACAGGATGTGGCTCGACACGATGACGCTGTGGTTCTGGCCGAGGTCGGCGATCAGGCGGCGGATCTCGCGGATCTGGATCGGGTCGAGGCCGACGGTCGGCTCATCGAGGATCACAACCGGCGGGCGATGGATGATCGCCTGCGCGATGCCGACGCGCTGCTGGTAGCCCTTGGACAGATTGCCGACCAGGCGCTTGCCGACATCGGCGAGGCCGCAGTCGCGCTTGGCCGATTCCACCGCCGCGACCTGGGCTGCCTTGGCAATGCCGTGCAGGCTCGCGCAGTAGCGCAGGTATTCGTCGACGGTGAGTTCCGGATACACCGGCGGCTGTTCCGGCAGATAGCCGAGAAAGCGCTTGGCCGCCTTGGGGTCGGCATGCAGCGAGACGCCCTTGACGAGAATCTCGCCCGCGCTCGGCGCGAGATTGCCGGTCAGCATCTTCATGGTCGTCGACTTGCCGGCGCCGTTAGGGCCGAGCAAGCCGAGAATTTCACCCTTGCGCAGCGTGAGATTCAGGCTCTCGACGGCGACGGTGGGTCCGTAGCGGCGCGTCAATGCGCGCGCCTCAATCAGGATTTCGTTGTCCATATCCCCGGTCTGATGTCAGTTGAATTCAGAAATGAAGAGCGGCGCTCTGTCGCCCGCTCTGACTGCGTGACCTGTGGTGTAGTTCCGGCGCCCGGCACCCGGCACCCGCTTTATGAATACAGCGTCGGCTCGCCCTCGGGCCGGCGGCGGAAGCGTTTGTAGCCCCACCAGTACTGTTCGAGGCTGGCGCGGGCGCAGCGCTCTAGGCCGGCGTTCATTGCCGCGACCGAAGTCTGTAGGTCTTCGCTGTAGATCGCCGGGTCGGCCGCAAACCAGTGCGCGATGAAGCCCTGGCCGCGCGGCAGGCGCTCGCCATAGAAGAACACCACCGGGACGCCGTGCTTCTGCGCCAGCTTGGAGACCAGCGTCGGGGTGTGCGCGGGTACACCGAAGAACGGTGCGAACACGCCGCGTCCCGGCGGCGGATCCTGGTCGGGCATGAAGTAGACGGTCTCGTTGCGCGCCAGCACCTTGACGATCTCGCGGCCGACGCCACCCTCGGCCGGCAGCATCTTGCCGCCGAAGCGGCAGCGGCCCTGCAGCGACAGGTCGTTGATCGCACCTTTCTGCGGCTTGTACAGGCCGGTCGCGGTGTACTTCTTCGAGAACGGGATCGCGCAGGCCTCCCAGTTGCCCTGGTGCAGGGTCAGCAGCAGCATGCCCTTGCCCTGCGCCAGGGCCTGATCAATGACTTCGCCGCCGCGCCATTCCCTGACCATGCCGAGCACGCGCTTTTCGCTGGCCAGCCAGGCGACCGGCATCTCCAGGATGGTCTTGACCTCGTTCTGCACCGAGATTCGCGCCAGGCGCCGGCGCTCGGCAACGCGCATCTGCGGAAAGCACAGCTCCAGATTGCGCAGCGAGGTATTGCGGCGCCCATTGGGCAGGATCCACAGCAGCCAGCCGAGCAGGTCGCCGAGCGCGTGGAGGACGCGCAGCGGCAGCATCGAAAGAATATGAAACAGGATACGCATGGCGGCGCATTCTGCGGGCAGCGCCGCGTGGGTGCAAAAGTGCATCCGGCCGGCGATGCCGGACCGGGTGCGGTCCGTCGGCAAAGTCGACAGAATCGGGGCTGACACCCGCGCAAAAGAAAAACCCGGCGCCTGGGGCCGGGTCAATATTAACGGGAGGTAAAACCATGTTGATGCACCGGGCAGTTTGGGGAACCCGACGCACCGATGGCAGTGTGCGGGCGCGCCGGACACTGCGGTGTCGGCCAAATCTGCATCCCTTCTGTAGGAATCGGGCGACATCGCCATGATTGGACTGCTGCAACGCGTAACCGGGGCCAGCGTGCGAATCGATGGTCGGATCGAAGCCGAAATCGGCAATGGCCTGCTGGTGCTGGTCGGGGTCACCCCGGCGGACGGCGGCGCCCAGGCCGAGCGCCTGCTCCAGCGCCTGCTGGCCTATCGGGTGTTTGCCGACGAGCAGGGCCGCATGAACCGCAGCCTGCGCGATATCGGCGGTGGCTTGCTGCTGGTGCCGCAGTTCACTCTCGCCGCCGACACGCGGCAGGGCAACCGCCCCGGATTCTCGACCGCGGCACCACCGGAGCAGGCGCGCGCGCAGTTTGAATATCTGGTCGGCAGGGCGCGAGTCGAATGGCCTCAGACCGGTGCCGGGGTATTCGGCGCTGACATGCAGGTGGCTCTGGTCAATGACGGTCCGGTGACGTTCTGGCTCGAGGTCGACTGAGTTTGCAGCCCGGTTCCTCGCCACAAAATGAGCCCTACCCGCTTGATGTAGTTCAAATCCTCCGGGGCCGGGAGTACCATGGGCGCCCTTTGCCAGCCCCAAGGCCCCATGGCCGCCCGCACCGCCAGCGTAGAACGCAACACGCGCGAGACCCAGATCCGCGTCAGCCTGAACCTCGACGGTTCGGGTGCTTCGCGGTTTGAGACCGGCATTCCGTTTCTCGACCACATGCTGGATCAGGTTGCCCGCCACGGGTTGATCGACCTCGATATCGTCGCCAAGGGCGACCGCGAGATCGACGATCACCACACGGTCGAAGACATCGGCATCACGCTGGGCATGGCCTTCGACCAGGCCGTCGGCGACAAGAAGGGCGTCGTTCGCTACGGCCACAGCTATGTGCCGCTCGACGAGGCGCTGTCGCGCGTCGTCGTAGACCTGTCTGGCCGGCCGGGCCTGGAATACATCGTCGACTATCCGCGTGCGCGCATCGGCGACTTCGATGTCGACCTGTTCCGCGAGTTCTTCCAGGGCTTCGTCAATCACGCCAAGCTGACGGTGCACATCGACAATCTGCGTGGCCGCAATGCACACCACATTGTCGAGACCATCTTCAAGGCGTTCGGCCGCGCCCTGCGCATGGCGGTGAGCCCCGATCCGCGCATGTCGGGCGTGATGCCATCGACCAAGGGCACTCTCTAGGATTCCAAGCAGCCAGATCGGATGCGCCTCCGGCGCCGACGAGCTAGCCACTTTCTACAGACCGGCTTCATGAACCTCCCCAACTCCCAGCAGCCCCGGCGCATCGCCGTGTGTTCGCCGCGCGTTTATCAAGGCTGACGCATGACAGAAGCCATTGGCGTCATCGACTACGGCATGGGCAATCTGCACTCGCTCGGCAAGGCGCTGCAGCGGGTGTCGTCGGCCAGCCGCGTCGTCATCAGCTACGACCCGCAAGAACTGCTGGCCTGTGACCGGCTGGTGTTGCCTGGCGTCGGCGGCGTCAAAGCCTGCATGGAGGAACTGCGGCGGCTCGAACTCAATGAGCTGGTGGTTGAGGCCGCGCGCACCAAGCCGATGCTCGGTATCTGCCTCGGCATGCAGGTGATGCTGGAGTGGAGCGAGGAGAACGGTGGCGTGCCGGCACTGGGCCTGTTCCCGGGTCGCGTCGAGCGTTTCCCGGACCCGGAACCGGCCGATGAATCGCATGCCGAGCGCCTCAAGGTGCCGCACATGGGCTGGAACCGCGTGCGCCAGATGCGTGCGCATCCACTGTGGGACGGCATTCCGGACGAGTCCTGGGTGTACTTCGTGCACAGTTATTACGCAGCCCCGACTGTGCCGGAGCATGTGCTGGGCATGACGGATTACGGGCGCGAGTTCGCCTGCGCGGTCGCCCGCGACAACATCGCCGCCGTGCAGTTTCATCCGGAAAAATCGCAGAACGTCGGCATGATGCTGCTGGCGAACTTCACGCAGTGGTCGCCATAGGCTCCCGATTGCGCATGTTCGCCCGGCTTGCCAGCGTCGATTGAATTGGGCACAGTTCAGACAACGTCAGGACTATCCAGCCCCAGCACACCTACCGGACTGGCCCACACACACGGGCCATTGCTCGCACCAGATCGCATCTCCACCTGACCTAATCCCATGCTGTTGATCCCCGCAATTGATCTCAAAGGCGGCCAGTGCGTGCGTTTGCGCCAGGGCCGAATGGACGACGTCACCGTGTTTTCGGATGACCCCGTCACTGTGGCCAAGCGTTGGGCCGACGAGGGCGCTTCGCGCATCCACATCGTCGATCTCGACGGCGCGGTCAAAGGCCTGCCGGTCAACATCGCGGTGGTCGAGGCGATTGCCGCCGCGGTCAAGGTGCCGGTTCAGGTCGGCGGTGGCATCCGCGATGAAGAGACCGTGCAGCGCTATCTCAACTCGGGCGTGCAGTACGTGATCATCGGCACCAAGGCGGTCAACGCACCACACTTCCTGCACGACCTCTGCCTGGAATTCCCGCGCCACATCATCGTTGGCCTCGATGCCAAGGACGGTCGTGTCGCGCTCAACGGCTGGGCCAAGCTGACCGGCCATGACGTCATCGAAACCGCGCTGCACTGCGAGCGCGACGGCGTCGAAGCGATCATCTACACCGATATCGCCAAGGACGGCATGATGCAGGGCTTCAATGTCGAGTCCACGCGCAATCTTGCGCGCGCACTCAAGACACCGGTCATTGCCTCGGGCGGCGTCAGCTCGCTGGCCGACATCCACAAGCTCAAGGAACTCGAGAGCGAAGGTGTCGCCGGTGCCGTGATCGGGCGCGCGCTGTATCAGGGCGACCTCGATTTCAAGGCTGCGAACAAGATCGCGCTGGCTTAAGACGGGAATCGGCAACGGAGCGTCGGGAATCGTGAAAGCGGTTTGCCGACGTGCCAGCCCCGCTACTTCCCGAGCCCTTCATCGGTAAACCCACATGCTCGCCAAACGCATCATTCCCTGCCTGGACATCGACCGCGGCCGCGTCGTCAAGGGCGTCAAGTTCGAAGACATCCAGGACGCCGGTGATCCGGTCGAAGTCGCGCGCAAGTACGACTATCAGGGCGCCGATGAGCTGATCTTCCTCGACATCACAGCCAGTGCGCAGGACCGGCCGACGCTGTTCCAGACCGTCGAGCAGGTCGCACGCGAGATCTACATTCCGCTGACCGTCGGTGGCGGCGTGCGCACCTGCGCCGATGTCCGCGCGCTGCTGTCGGCCGGTGCCGACAAGGTCAGCATCAACACCGCAGCCGTCGAGAATCCGAAATTCGTCACCGAAGCTGGCGACCGCTACGGCGTGCAGTGCATCGTCGTTGCGATCGACGCAAAGCGCGCCGTCAAGAAAGGCGTGCTCGGTCGCAAGGGTCAGTCCGACGAAGCCCCGCGCTGGGAGATCTTCACCCACGGCGGCCGCAAGGCCACCGGCCTCGACGCCATCGAATGGGCGCAGAACATGGTCAGGCACGGCGCCGGCGAGCTGCTGGTCACCAGCATGGACCGTGACGGCACCAAGGCCGGGTATGACGTCGAGCTGCTGCGCGCGATCACCGATGCCGTGACCGTGCCGGTCATTGCCTCGGGTGGGGTGGGCTCGCTGGAACATCTGCATGATGGCCTGGTCAAAGGGGGTGCCGATGCGGTGCTGGCCGCAAGCATTTTCCATCAGGGGACGTTCACGGTCGGTCAGGCCAAGCGTTATCTGGCGGATCAGGGCGTCTGTATCCGCCTGTAGCCCGCCTGCAGATTTTGCTAGGCGTACACTGTCTTTTGATCGCAACCTCAGGACTGCATCATTGACCTCCCCTAGCGACATTCTTGCTGAGCTGTATCGAGTGCTTGAGGATCGCAAATCCGCAGACCCGGGCAGTTCGTACGTTGCCAGCCTGTATGCCAAGGGCACGGACGCGATCCTGAAGAAGGTCGGCGAGGAAGCCGCCGAAACCCTGATTGCCGCGAAGAACCCTGAGGATGCCGATCTGGTTCACGAAGTCGCGGATCTGTGGTTTCACACGCTGGTGCTGATGGTGCAGCGCGGCTTGCCGCTGGCCAGCCTGACCAGCGAACTTGCGAGCCGTTTCGGTACTTCGGGACACGCTGAAAAAGCGGCCCGCAACACGACAAAATGAGGTGATGACATGGGCCTGAGCATTGGACATCTGCTGGTATTGCTGGTCATCGTTCTGCTGATCTTCGGCACCAAGAAGCTGCGCAACATGGGCGGCGACGTCGGCGGCGCGATCAAGAACTTCAAGACCGCGATGAAGGAAGGCGAAGACGACGCCAACAAGTCCTCGGCCAAGATCATCGACGCCACCAAGCAGGACGACAACAAGGGCTAGGCGAACGTGCAGCGCAAGCGCTGTACAGCCTGAGCTTCTGGCAGACAATGTTCGACGTCGGTTTCACCGAACTGGTGGTTTGTTTCATCATCGCGCTGGTCGTGCTCGGCCCCGAGCGGCTGCCTGCAGTGGCGCGGGCCATCGGCCGCTGGACCGGTCAGGCGCGCGGCTACATGCGCAACCTCACCAACGAACTCGAACGCGAAACCCGCTTCTCCGAGCTGCAGCGTCAGTTGGACGAAGCCAAGAAAGCCGCGCAGATGCACAACCAGGCCTTCAACAAGGCGGTCGAGAATGTCGCAGCGGAAGTGAAGGCGCCGGCTGAGCAGAAGAAAGACGACGGCCAGCCATGAGTCTCGACGACGAACCGCTGGTGCCCAAGCTCACGCCTGAGCAGGAGCACAAGGAACAGCCGCTGATCGCGCACCTGCTGGAGTTGCGTGATCGCCTGCTCAGGGCGATTGTCGGCGTGCTCGTCGTCGCTTTGCCGATGATGGTCTACGCCAAGGAACTCTATGGCTGGCTGGCCAAGCCGCTGATCGAGAAGATGCCGGCCGGTGCGACGATGATCGCGACCGAAGTCGCCTCGCCGTTCATGACGCCGATGAAGTTTGCCGCGCTGCTCGGTTTCATCGTCGCGATTCCCTGGGTGCTGTACCAGATCTGGGCGTTTGTCGCGCCGGGCCTGTACAAGAGTGAGCGGCGCCTGGTCGTGCCGCTGCTGGCATCGAGCACCGTGCTGTTCTACGCCGGCGTCGCATTCGCGTACTTCCTCGTGCTGCCGACAGTCTTCAAGTTCATGGTCGGTATCGCGCCCGAAGGCGTGTCGGTGATGACCGACATCAGCAAGTATCTCGACTTCGTCCTCGGCATGTTCCTCGCGTTCGGCTTCGCGTTTGAAACACCGGTCGCGCTGGTGCTGCTGGTCAAGACCGGCTTCGTGACGCCGGCGCAGCTGACCAAGAATCGCGAATACGTGTTTGTCGGGGCCTTCGTCGTCGGCGCGATCTTCACGCCGCCGGACATCCTCTCGCAGTTCATGCTCGCAATACCGGTCTACCTCCTGTACGAACTCGGCATCGTCGCCGCGCGCGTGATGGTGCCGGGTAGCCGTGAAGTCGAAGCGCAGCAGCGCGAGAACTCCTCATCCTGACCTGATTCCAGCCTGATCGCGCCTCGGCACGGTCTTTGCTCCTGTCCCTTTCATCAAGGGGCCGATCCAACAGGATCCATGGGGGCAGTCATGTTCAAAGTCGCTACATCACGCACCGCCATCGCGCTGTGCTGTGCATTCATCAGTACACAACTTCAGGCCCACGGCGGACACGACGCAGTCGCCGCCAAGCTGGACTTCCCTGTACACGAAACCGAGCGTGCCGACGGCGTACTCGAGCCCGGCGAAGCCTGGTTCTGGGACGGCACGACGCTGGATGGCTCGGTGCGGTCGGCGAGCTGGTGCGATACCCCCACCTGTCCGATCTACACGATCACCGTCGCCGAAGGTGCTGCGCGACTGCGCGTCGGCATCGATACGCCGGAGCGCACCGATACTTTCGTCGTTGATCTTTTCGACCCCGACGGCAACCTCGCAGGCTCGGATTCGAACTCGAACCAGTTCAACTCCGAAGTGCTGGTCAACAATCCCGCTGCGGGTCTGTGGGCCGTGCGCGTGCGTCCGGAGAGCGTGACCCACGCGTCATTCCGTCTGCGCGCCAAGCTCGAAACCGTGCTGCCGGAAGATCTCGCCACCAGTGGCGAGCGTCACCCGCTGCTGCCGAACCTGCGCACCGTGCCGCCGCTGGAGTTCACCTTTGTCGCACCGGCCAATCCGCTCAACGGCCTGTACCCACCGGACACGATCAATCCGCCGTTGCAGGTTGGCGACATTGCGCCGCTGTCCTGTACCGTCGACGAGATGGCGCCACCCGCCTTGGGCGGTGGTGGTGCGCGGCGCTGCCTGCGCTTCACTTCGGGGCCGATCAACCTCGGGCCCGGTATCTACGATATGCGCTTCAGCCTGATCGAAGACGCGATCGCGGGCACTGCGTATCTGAATCTGCAGGAAGCGCTGTCGCGCACCGTTGTGGGGCCCAAGCTGCAGGCGGTTCATTACAGCGATGGCAGCGAGGAGCTGGTGTCTGCGGGCACCTACTCTTTCCACCCGATCCACTTCCACTTTCACGACGACTACGTGCTGAGCTTCGAGCTGTATGCCGTCACCGATCCCGACCTCGGCGGCATGACCAAGGCCGGTATCGGCACCAAGTCAGGTTTCTGTCCGGCGGACCAGTTGTTCGGTGACTGGGCGACGTTCAACCAGGGTTATGAAACGCCGGGCGGCGATACCCCGCTCGACAACTGTTCGTCACCGATCAATGGCGTGCTCGGTCTGTCGGTCGGTTGGGGCGACGTCTACCGCTGGCAGCGGCCCGGCATGTACGTCGAGTTCGCCGATCAGCCGAACGGCCGCTATGTCGTGCGCTCGATCGTCGACTCCGAAGACCGCGTGATCGAAACCAACAACGGCGACAACGTTTCCTATGCGTACATCGACGTCCAGGGTGACACGATCGAGATTCTCGAGCGCGGCTGGGGCAAGGACCCCTGGGATCCGGACAAGGTCGTGTTCAAGGGGCCGGGTCCGATCGCCCGCGAAGCAATCGGCCAGTCACCGACCGAGGAAGTTGCGCCGACGGATGTCGACACCGGTGGTGGGTCCGGCGGCGGTGGTGCGATGCCCGGCGTGATGCTGCTGATGTTCGCGGCGCTGGCGCTGCGACGCAAACACATGCACTGAGAGCATCCAAAAAGCGGGACGTATCGCCTACCATGCGCGCTTCGCATGGAGGATGGATACGTGTACTCACTCAAGGACAAGGTTGCGGTGATCACCGGCGCGGGGTCGGGCATTGGCCGCGCGCTCGCGCTGAAGCTGCACCAGAAGGGTTGTCGCCTCGCACTCTGCGACGTCAACGCCACGGCACTCGCCGAAACTGTCGCACAGATTCCGGCACCGGTTCTCAGCCGCGCCTTCGACGTCGCCAGTCGCGACGCCGTGTCCGACTTCGCCGCCGCAGTAAAGCAGGAACTCGGCACCGCGCACGTCGTCATCAACAATGCCGGCGTCGCGCTGTCGCAGACCATCGAAGACATGAGCTACGAAGATTTCGAATGGCTGATGAACATCAACTTCTGGGGTGTTGTTCACGGCACCAAGGCCTTCCTGCCGATGCTGCGCGCACAGGACGACGGCGTCATCGTCAATCTGTCCAGCATCTTCGGCATCATTGCAGTGCCGACCCAGGGTGCCTATCACGCGGCGAAATTTGCCGTGCGCGGTTTCACCGAAACCCTGCGCCAGGAACTCGAAGGTTCCGGCGTGTTCGCGGTCTGCGTGCATCCGGGTGGTATTCGCACCAACATCGTCCGCAACTCGCGACACTACATCTCCAATGACGGCGTCACCGATCCGGCGCTGATGGCCAGGCGCTTCGAGAAAATGGCGCGCACCTCACCCGAACAGGCAGCGCAGACGATCATTGACGGCATCGAGCGCCGCCAGCCGAAGATTCTGATCGGTGCGGACGCCAAACTCATGGATCGGATCCAGCGCTGGATGCCGGTACGCTACCCGGCGGCCCTGCGGACATTACTCAGGCTGGCGAGTTAGTCGGCCCCTAGAATCATTGTCAAAATCTGCCCAGGTTCACAGCAGCAGGCCAGGCCATGAATAGCGATCAGATCAAACGCACTGTCAGCGCGCTGTGGGACGACGAGATCGTGCCGCAGCTCATCGAGTACATTCGCATCCCGAACAAGTCGCCGATGTTCGATCCGCAATGGAAAGAGCACGGCCACATGGATGCGGCGGTGACACTGCTGTCGAACTGGGCACGCAGCAAGCTGTCCGCCCTGCCGGGCGCGACGCTCGAAGTCGTGCAACTGCCGGGCCGCACGCCGGTGATCTACGTCGACATCCCGGCCGCCAATGGCGGCGCGCAGGACGACTGCGTGCTGCTCTACGGTCATCTCGACAAGCAGCCGGAAATGACCGGCTGGGCCGAAGGCCTCGGGCCGTGGATACCGGTGCTCAAGGGCGACAGGCTGTATGGCCGCGGCGGCGCCGATGATGGCTATGCGCTGTTCGGCTCGCTCGCCGCGCTGCTTGCGCTGCGCGAACAGAAACTGCCGCAGGCGCGCTGCGTGATCCTGATCGAAGCCTGCGAGGAATCCGGCAGTTACGATCTGCCGTTCTATGTCGATCATCTGATCGATCGCCTCGGCAAGCCGTCATTGGTGATCTGCCTCGACTCCGGCTGCGCGAACTACGAACAGCTGTGGCTGACGACCAGCCTGCGCGGTCTCGCCGGCGGCAATCTGCGCGTGCAGGTGCTGGAGGAAGGCGTGCATTCCGGCGATGCGTCCGGTGGCGTGCCGTCGAGCTTCCGCATCCTGCGCCCGCTGCTTGCGCGTCACGGCCAAGGAATTCCAGGTCGAGATCCCGCCCCAGCGCATCGAACAGGCGAGAGTCGCCGCCGCGACGCTGGGCGACGAGATCTATTCGAAGTTCCCGTTCGTCAAGGGCATGCGGCCGACGCTCGAGGATGTCGGCGAGCTGGTGCTCAACCGCACCTGGCGTGCGCAGCTGTCGATCACCGGCATCGACGGCATTCCGCCGCTGGGCAGCGCCGGCAACGTGCTGCGTCCGCACACCGCCGTGAAAGTATCGCTGCGCCTGCCGCCGACGCTCGACGGCAAGCGCGCAACCGAGGCGCTAAAGAAAATCATTGAAACCGATCCGCCGTACGGCGCGAAGGTGCAGCTCGAGGTCGAGAAATCGGGCACCGGCTGGAATGCGCCACAGCTTTCAGCGTGGCTGGAAGAAGCCGTCGACAGCGCGTCGAAGACCTACTTCGGCAAGGCGCCGGCGTATATGGGCGAAGGCGGCACGATCCCGTTCATGGGCATGCTCGGCGAAAAATTCCCACAGGCGCAGTTCCTGATCACCGGAGTGCTCGGCCCGCATTCCAATGCTCACGGCCCCAACGAGTTCCTGCACATCCCGATGGGCAAGCGCGTGACGATGGTCGTCGCCGCCGTCGTGGCGCAGCATGCGTTGCAGGTGCGGTGATCGCTTCGCTGCTGAGTAAGCTAGGATTGCAGCAAGGCTGGCCACGGAACGGGGGCTCCGTAGCGAACAATGACGAAAATAACTTCTGCGGCGTCCGGGCCGCGCAGCCTTGCTGCGGTCGTTTGTGCCTGGCTGATCTGTATCTCCGGCGACGCGTACTCGGCCATCTACAAATGCCCGACGCCGGACGGCGGTACCAGGTACTCGGACAAGGCCTGCACTAGCCTGACGCAGCAAAAGGATTCAGGCCGTCCCTCTCGGCCGGACAGACCGGAGGCTGCCGCAGAGCCGGTTGTGCAGGCTTCTCCCGATGCGTCCGCTGTTCTGCAGTCGTCTGAGCCGTCCTTGGCGGATGCGCCGGCCCCGATCGACCCGATGGAACGCGCTGGTAGCCAAGACAATGCGTCTGCTGGGCCCGAACAGGGCAGCAATGCCGAGGTCAAGGCCCCGCCAATGTCGCGCGCACCCCGCAGCGGAAACTGGGCGATCGTCTGGCTCGGTTTCATCGCGGTCTGCGTTGCCAGCGTGATCCACATCGTGGTCGCGTTTCGCGCCGGTCTGACGGTTTGGGGCATTACCCTGATCCTGCTCGCGCCGCTCAGCAATCTGTTGTTCACCGCGCTTCATTGGCGCAAGGCGCGCCTCGGTTTTCTACTCGCTGTCGCCGGCACGGTCGCTTGCGTGGGCGCCTATGTTCCTGCGCAGGACCTGATCGAGGTCGCCGACAGCTTCACGACTGTGCGAGGGAACTACGACAGAGACGACCGTCTCGAGCGCAATGCGTTCGCGCTTTCCGATACGGTCAATCTGAAGACGGTCGTCGATTGGCAGGACTGGTCTGTCCAGGGCATCCACCAGATCACCTGGGTCTGGTATGCCAACGGCGAGGAATTTCCGTTCCAGGTGCCGGTGGAATTCGACGACGACACGCATGTGTTGCTGGGATACATCCCGGCCGAGACGCTGGGCGCGGGCGAGCACCGGGTCGAGCTGTACTTCGACGCCCGACTCCTCGATGAGCGTTCGTTCTCGGTGGCGCCTTGACTAGCTACGCAGCGCCGCGATCACCGGGGTGGTCTGCGGCGCCACGCCACGCCACAGCGCAAAGGCTGCCGCCGCCTGACCGACCAGCATGCCAAGACCGTCTTCGACGCGGGCGGCTTTCTGGGTCTTGGCCCAGCCAGCAAACGGCGCAAACGCCTTGCCGTACGACAGGTCGTAGCAGTCGCAGCCGGCGGCCAGCAGGTCCGGCGGCAGCGTAATCATCTGGCCGCTGTGGCCGGCAGAGGTTGCGTTGATGATCAGGTCGTACTGATCGCCCTTGAGCGCGATGTGCGTGCGCGGCAGCAGCGTACCGACGCTGCGGAAGTCCTCGGCGAGGGCTTCCGGCTTCCAGGGATTGCGATTGGACACGACGAGTACGCCCGGCTTGGCGCGCAGCAGTGGTTCGAGGATGCCGCGTACAGCACCGCCGGCGCCAAGCACGAGCACCCGGCGGCCAGCCACAGCAATGCCGAGACGCTGCAGGTCCTTGATGAAACCTTCGCCGTCGGTGTTGTCGCCGCGCCAGCCGCCATCAGTGCGGATCAGGGTGTTCACCGCACCGGCGAGACGCGCGCGATCGGAGACCTCCTCGCACAGCGCCATCACCGCAATCTTGTGCGGCAGCGTGATGTTGAGTCCGGCATAGCCCTGCGCGTGCAGGTCCTTGAGCGTATCGGCGAGCGCGGCGGGCGCGACTTCGATGGCGCCGTAGATCAGGTTCTGCGAGGTCTGCTGGGCGAAAGCGCTGTGGATCTGCGGTGAGCGGCTGTGGCTGATCGGCTGGCCGACGACCGCGTAACGATCGCTCATGCCTGCAACCACTCGGCAGCGGCACGGGCGTGGTAAGTGAGGATCATGTCGGCGCCACCGCGGCGCAGGCAGGTCAGCGCTTCGAGCACGACCGCTTTCTCATCGAGCCAGCCGTTCGCCGCCGCCGCCTTGATCATGCTGTACTCGCCGCTGACCTGGTAGGCCGCGGTCGGCACGCCGAACTGATCCTTCACGCGACGGATGATGTCGAGATACGGCAGGCCCGGCTTGACCATCACGATGTCCGCGCCCTCGGCGAGGTCGAGCGCGACTTCGCGCAGCGCCTCGTCGGTGTTGGCTGGATCCATCTGGTAGGTGTGCTTGCCGCTCTTGCCGAGATTGCCGCTTGACCCGACCGCATCGCGGAACGGGCCGTAGAACGCCGAGGCGTACTTCGCGGCGTAGGACATGATCAGGGTGTTGCTGAAACTGTCGCGCTCCAGCACCTGGCGGATGTGGCCGACGCGGCCGTCCATCATGTCGGACGGCGCGACGATGTCGACGCCGCAGCGCGCATACAGCAGGGCCTGGCGGCGCAGAATCTCGCAGGTCAGGTCGTTGGCAACATCACCGTCGTCATCGAGCACGCCGTCCTGGCCGTGGCTGGTGTACGGATCGAGCGCAACGTCGGCAATCACGCCGATCTGCGGCACGACCTGCTTGATCGCCCTGATCGAACGGCACATCAGGCTGTCCGGGTTCAGCGCTTCGTCGCCGCCGGGTGTCTTGCGTTCCGGCGGCGTGACCGGGAACAGCGCGACCGAGCGGATGCCCAGCGCATACAGCGCCGTGCATTCCTTGACGAGCGCATCGAGGTCATGGCGAACGACGCCCGGCATCGCGCCGACCGGGCCGCACGTAGCGCCTTCGGCGACGAACAGCGGCTGGATCAACTGGGCCGGGTTCAGATGCGTCTCGCGCACCATGTCGCGGATGAACGCGGCCTGGCGCGTCCGCCGCAGGCGCGTCGCAGGAAAAGAGCCAATCAGGGAGCCGATAGCCACCGAAGTGTCCGGGTCAGGGAGGTAGGGACGGAATTATAGCGGTGCACCAGGGAAACTCTGAATCAGTGCATCCAGACAGCGATCTGGTGCGTATAGCCATCGGCGCTGGCGATTTGCCAGCGTTGTGGCCGGACGCGCAAGCTGACTCACGATCTGACGGCGTACGGCAACCCTCAAACAGCCTCTGGACTGATCTGACCCCTCTATGGCCGACGCAATTCATCTGGCGCAACTGCTGGAGCGTACCGCACGCCAGGACCAGGCCGCATTCCGTGCGCTGTACGCCGCCGCCAGTCCGCATCTGTTCGGGCTGCTCGTGCGTATTCTCAAACGTCGGGACTGGGCAGAGGAAGCGCTGCAGGATTGCTTCCTGAAGATCTGGCAGAAAGCGGACACCTACGCGCCGGAGAAAGGCGCGCCGCTGACCTGGTTGATGACGGTGGCCCGCTATCGCGCACTCGACCTGCTGCGCGTGAAGCGGCCGGAAGTGGAGTTGCCGGAAGAAGGTGAAGATTCGTCGATGGCGTTCGCGGACGAAAGCAGCGGGATGGATCCGGAATCGGAAGCCGTCGCCAGCGAAGGCATCGGCCGCCTGAGCCTGTGCATGGAAGAATTGCAGGAAGAGCAGCGCCGCTGCGTGATGCTCGCGTATTACGAGGGTTACACCCATCAGGAGCTGACCGAAGTCGTCGGCGCGCCGCTGGGCACCGTCAAAAGCTGGGTCCGTCGCGGACTGCAGAAACTGCGGGAGTGTTTGGGCTCATGAAGATCGAACAAGCCAGGCTCAAGCAGATGCTGTCGGCCGAGTATGTGCTCGGCACACTGGCTGGCGGCGCACGTAAACGCTTCGAGCGTTTGCTGAAGACGCGTGCTGATCTGCGCCAGGAAGTGCAGTACTGGGAGCAGCGTCTCAGCGGTCTGCAGCGCGGCTTCACGCCACAGACACCACGCGCCGTGGTCTGGGCCGCCATCGACAAAGCCATCAATACGCAGAACGTGATGGCACTGCCGACGCCGAGTCCGGTGTCGCGCGCCAAGCTGGTGTTCTTCCAGGCTTGGTCTGGCGTCGCCACGGCGGCTGCAGTCGTGCTCGCCTTCGGCATGATCCGCCAGATGGAACGGCCACCGCCGCCGGCACAGATCGTCCGCGTCGAAGTGCCGGTGATCCAGCCGATGCCGTATGTCGCGATGCTGCGCCCGAGCGGCACCGATGCACAATGGCTCGTTACCGTCTCGCCCGAACGTCGCCTGATCCGCGTTTCCGCCACAGGCAGCTACCCGATCGACACGCAGCGCGAGAGTTTGCAGTTGTGGGTCATCGGCGATGATGGCAAGCCGGTCTCGCTGGGCCTGCTGCCGACCGGAGCGCAGGGCGAAATGGCAATGCCGCAGGCAATCCCGATGCCGAAGAAGCCGATGCTCGCGGTTTCCCGCGAACCTGCGGGCGGCTCACCCACAGGTCAGCCGACCGGACCGGTGATCGTGGCGACGCCGGCGCAGCGCGCGAGCTAAGGAAACGCCGAACAGGCCCTAAGCGCCCGGCGTAAACACCGGCCAGCTGTCGGCAATCTCGCCGTCGCGATAGACGGCGATGTCGCCGAACTGCAGGAACACGGCTTCGCTCTGGTGCGGGCGCAGGAAGACGTGGTCGCCGACTTCGAGTGCAACATCGGCCGAGCCGTTGATCAGCTCCTGGTTCGTCGAGTGGCCCCAGATGGCGTTGTGCTGCAGGCCCGGTGGCGACACCAGATTCGCATGCCAGTAGCCGCCGTAGATGTAGAACGCACGCGCGGTGTTCGGGTCCCAGGCGCGCAGCAGGCCGGTCATTGATTCCAGTCCGGGCAGCTCGGTGCGATCGAGCTTCTTGAGCACCGGCGTGGCGATGAAGCAGGCCGGTACGTGATCGGCGAGTGTCGGCTTGTCGAAATCGGTCGGCATCACCAGGCCTGAGCCCATCGCGAGTTCATTGCAGGGTTCCGACTCGCCGTAGAGTTCGTAGGTTGAACTGCCGCCGGCATTGAGCGTCAGCGCGTCAGGATCGAAAGCACTGCCATACAGCTCGCGCGCCGTGTCTACGCATTCCGCGTAGTAGGCCATGGACTTGTCCAATGCCTTGCGCGGGCCGCCGAGAAAATCGGGAATCTTCGACGCGTGGGCCTCGTAGCCCATGTAGCCGGAAAAACGCAGCGCAGGTTCGGCCTGGATCAGCTTGATGACCTCGGCGACATCCTGCGCCGTTCGCAGGCCGCCGCGATGCAGGCCGACGTCGAGTTCCAGATTGACCTGCAAGGGGCCAAGACCCTCACCCTGACGTGCGCGCGCCAGCTCGGCGTATTCGTTCAGGCGCTGCGGCGTATCGACCAGCCATTCGATCTGCGTCGCCGGATTGAAGGCGCTGTTCTTGTGGACCGTGAAGAACGTCTGCGCTGCGCCAACCGGCATCGGCTTGCCGAGCAGGATCTGCGCGTCGTTGACGTGCGTGCCGATGGTGTTGAGGAAGGGCTGATGAAAGCTCATCAGGCGGTTGGTGCCGGTCGCACCGCGAATGACGTCGATCAGGCCCATGCTCGGCAGCGACTTGGCGACGATGCGATAGCGCTTGTTTGCCGGCAGATGGGTTTTGAGGCGTTCGATGTTGTGATCGAGCCTGGCCTTGTCGATCACCAGCGTCGGCCGCATCAGGCCTGCGCGCCGCAGCGCCCCCTGCAGCGTGCGGAAGTAGGCGTCATGCTCGCCGTGATTCGCGCGTGGCCTGGCGGCAACGATGGCGGCGATCGGCGCGGCAATCGCCGCACCGAGGAACAACCTGCGCTTGCGATCAACCAAGGCCGAATACCTTTTTCAAGTAAGGGTTGAGCATGCGCCCCTGCGGATCGAGCTCCGCGCGCACGTCGAGAAAATCCTTCCAGCGCGGAAAGCGCTCGGCAAACACGGTCGCATCCAGCGTATTCATCTTGCCCCAGTGCGGACGGCCACCGTAGGGCTGATAGATCGGCTCGATGTCGGCGAAGTACGGCAGCGGATCTTCGCGGTGATAGCGATGCACGGCGATCGAACCCGAAGTCTCGTGGCCATGGAATGGCGACAGCCAGGCATCGTCGCCACGAACGACGCGCACTTCGATCGGGAAAAACTCTTCGGTGTGATGGCTTTCGATCCGCGCACGCACCTGCCTGAGCGCCGGCAGCAGCGCTTCGCGCGGCAGGTGGTACTCCATCTCGTTGAAGCGCACTTCACGGCTCGACGGAAAGATCTTGTACCAGGTATCGACCGCTTCCTCGGTCTGTACGCCGGCCATCGCCAGTTCGAGCAGACGCCGGCGCAGGCCGGTCCACCAGCCGGTGTAGTCGCGCAGCTGCTTGAGCTGCATCACCGCATCGTTGTCCTGGTCTGCGCCGCGCGGACGGATGGGCTCGTCGGTCGGATCGATCGCAATCGCCAGGCCGCGCTTGCTGAACGGGATGTAGTACATCTCGAAGCTGTGGTGCTTTGCGGCCAGCTCGTCGAAGCGTTCGAGCAGCGAGTCGAAGTCCTCGATCCAGCTGCTGCGCTTGAGCGTATGCGAGGCGACGTTCTGCACGGTGACCTGGGTGATCACGCCGAGGCTGCCGAGCGACACGCGCGCGGCGTCGAAGATCGCCGGATGGCGGTCGCGGCTGCAGTCGAGCACATCGCCGCGCGGCGTCACCAGCTGCAGCGCCGTCACCATCGAATGCAGGGCGCCGAGCCTGGCGCCGGTGCCGTGCGTGCCGGTGCCGATCGCGCCGGCAAACGATTGCTCGTCGATGTCCGGCATGTTCGGCAAGGCCTGGCCGATGCCATCGAGCATCGGTCCGATGTCGCCGAGCTTGGTGCCCGCACCCAGCGTTGCGGTCAGTGCCGCAGCGTCATGCGACAGCAGGCCGCTGAACTCGCGCAGCGACAATAGCGTGCCATCGGTAGGCACGAGTTCGGTGAACGAGTGACCGGCGCCGACCGGACGGATCGGTGCAGCGGCGTTCTTCAGCAGTTCGGTGAGCTGATCGAGATTGGCCGGTGCGGCGCGTTGCTGTGGGACGCTGTAGCGGTAGCCGGACCAGTTCTGCCAGGGAATCAGGCGTTCGCCACTGGGGCCAACGCCGCCCTCCGGCGCTTTCGGCATGTTCGACGCGCCGTGATCGTCGCAGCCGCTGAGGCTGCCGGCGGTCAGTGCGCCGAGCGACGCGGCGAGGAAATCACGGCGATTCATGCTCACGGCATCTGCGCCATGTAGCGGATCAATGCAGTGAAGTCCGCTTCACTGCAATCGCCGCAGGAGCCGAGCGGCGGCATGCCGCGTACACCGCCGATCGTGTGATTGAGCAACACATCCATGCCCTGTGCGACACGCGGTCCCCATGCAGCGCGATCACCGGTCTGCGGCGCGCCAGTGCCGGGTACGCTGTGGCAGGACTTGCAGGTCTGATCGTAAAGACGCTGCACGCCAGGGTCAGCCGCCATGAGAATGACAGTGGGCGCTGCAGGCGCGTCGGTCTGCGACTTGCCGCAGGCGGTCAGCAGCGTTGAGGCGATCAAGGCGATGGACAAGGCAGTGCGGCGGAGCATCATTGAACATCCCCCATGAATGGCTGGCGGTCGTCGGCCGGAGCAGCGACTGGAGTCGATCTTACCTCTGTCATCCCGGCGATACCGAGGGTATTTTCAACTCAGGATGCGCTGTCCGGCATATTCATTGCAGGACTTCTTCAAAGGCTTCGGGGGTTGCATGTCTCAGATCAAATCCGTGCTCATTGCGGTGTCCTGCGTCGCGACGGTGTGGGTGGCCAGTACTGTGGCGCAAGCACAGGACGATGGGCTCGAAGCACTCGACGCGCTGTTCGCCGAAGCTTCGGCGCAACCGACCGCTGAGCCAGACCCGGGCGCAGAAGCGGACGCAGAGACGACATCGGAAGTAGTCCCCGAAGCAGCACCTGACGCGCCGCCGCCGAGCACCGCGGATGCGCTGAGCGAGATCGAGGTCGAGCCGCTGCGCGCGCCGGTTGGCGCGCCGACGACGACCGACGAAGAAGCGCCGCGCCAGATCGAGGAGATTGTCGTCACGGCGCAGAAGACCAAGCAGTCGCTGCAGCAGGTGCCGGTGTCGGTCACCGCGGTCAGCGGCGAGTTCATTGCTGAAACGGGCTCGGTCGATCTTGCCGATGTCTCGCTGTACGTACCGAACGTGCGTGTCGACGCCGACGATCTTGGCTCGCCGCAGATCTTCATCCGCGGCTTCGGCACCAATGCCTTCAACCCGAGCTTCGAGGGCTCGGTCGGTTTCGTCCAGGACGAGATCTATTACGGCCGCCCCGGCTACTTCACCGAATCGATGTTCGACATCGACCGCGTCGAGGTGCTGCGCGGACCGCAGGGCACGCTGTTCGGCAAGAACACGATCGCCGGGGTCTTCAATGTCTCGACAGTGGAGCCGAGCGGCGAGTTCTCGACCAGCGCGAGCTACAGCTACGGCGAGAACCAGACACACCGCTTCGAGGCCGGTGCCGGCGGTGAGCTCACCGACTGGATGGGTGTGCGGGTGTCCGGCCTGTACCGCAAGGAAGACGGCGAGCTGTACAACCAGTACCAGGACCGCGACGAGGAGAGCCTCGAACAGAAGGCTGGCCGCGTGCGCCTGCGCTTCTATCCATCGTTGAACGTGCAGACCGAGCTGCTGCTGCAGACCTCGGAAACCGAAGCCCCGTTCTGGCCGTACCAGCTACAGGATCTCGACGCCGACACCCGTGCCTACCTGCAGTCCTTCGATGCTGAGATCGAGGACGATCCGTACAACTTCATCACCTCGACCGACACGCCGGGTTACATCGAGAAGGGCTCGAATACCGCGGCGCTGAACACGCAGTGGCAGATCGGCGAGGCAGCGGGCATCAGCGACCTGGTTTCGACCCTGATCGTCGGCTACTCGGATTTCTACATCGACCAGCTCAACGAGCTCGATGTCTCGCCGGCCGACATCGCGCGTCTCGACAGTCACGAGGACCACAAGCAGCTCACCGGCGAGCTGCGCTTCACCGGCAGTGCCGACAGCCTGTTCGGCCTGGGCACCGGCGTCGAGTTCGTTGCCGGCGGCTTCTTCTACGACTCCAACTATGTGCTCGATGCCAGCATCCTCGCCGGCGCCGATCTCGGCTCTTTCCTGCTGACGTCCGATTTTCGCCAGCTCGCCGGTTGCAACCTCGTGCCGGAGCTCAATCCCCTGCTCAATCCACTGCTGTGCTCTGACGGCCAGTCGATTCCGGGGATTCCGCTCATCGGCGACCTGCTGTCCGGCGTGATCGGCGATGACGGCTACACGTTCGCCTACGAGCAGGACGTGCAGTCGTATGCGTTCTTCGGCCAGATGACCTGGAACCTGAATCCGCAATGGGCGCTGACGACCGGTCTGCGCGTCAGCCGCGAGAAGAAGGAAGTCGATTCCTCCGGCACCGCGAATTGTCTGACCGCAGCCCTTGGCGTCTGCGTGATGGCGACGCTGCTCGAGAGCCAGGACTACGATCAACCCGGCCTGCAACGCAGCGAGTCCGACGTCTCGCCGAAGTTTATCTTGCAGTATTTCGCCAGCGACGAAGTCAACGTCTACGCGTCCTGGACCAAGGGCTTCAAGAGCGGCGGCTTCAACGCGATTTCGCTGACCGGCGAGGATCTGGAGTACGAACCCGAGGAAGCACAGACTGCGGAGCTGGGCATCAAGTCGCAATGGCTGGATCGCACGCTGCGCCTCAACGCCACGCTGTATGCGACGCGCTTCGACAACCTGCAGGTGCTGGCCTTCAATGGCATCTTCTTCGACGTCAGCAACGCCGCTGCCGCGCGCTCGTCCGGCCTCGAGGCCGACATGCTGTGGCTCACGCCATGGGAGCCGCTGAGCATCATGGCGTCGGTCGGCGTTCTTGACGCACGCTACGACGAGTATGCGACTGCGCCCGCGCCGATCCGCAATCCGCAGACTGGCGAGCTGCAGCTCGGCGCAACGCAGGATCTGTCGGACAAGCGCATCGCATTTGCGCCGCGAACCACCGGCACGCTGACCCCGATGCTGAGTTTCCCGGTATTCAACCTGATGGCAAAGATTGCCGGCGACGTCATCTACCAGGGCGATCAGTACACCGACACCGATCTCGACGAGGCAACCTACGTCGACGCCTACATCAAGTATGGCGCGCGCCTGATGCTGTCGGATGCACAGGATCGCTGGACGCTGGCGCTTGGCGGCACCAATCTCGGCGACAAGCGCGTACTCAACCAGGTCGTCGACGCGACCTTCTTCCCCGGCACCTACTGGGCGCAGCAGGCCAGCGGACGGCAGCTGTTCGCCGCGATATCGCTCAGCTTCTGAGGCCGGGGCAGCGCGCGTCCAGCCACTGCCGCACGTCAGCGGTCACCGTGTCGCGGCAGGTTTCGTTGAGCAGTTCATGCCGCGCGTCCGCATAGACCTTGAGCGTGACGTCGCCGAGCCCGGCACTGCGATAGGTTTTCTCAAGACCGCGAGCGCCTCGTTCGCCGCGGCAGCTGGGATCCTTGCTACCGTTGATCAACAGCATCGGCAGTGACCTGGGGATACGCGCGAGACGCTGTGCATCGGTGAGCAGCGCGCCGGCCTCCATCAGTTCGATCCACAGCGCCGTCGAGCAGCGAAAACCGCACAGCGGGTCCTGCACATACCGATCGACTTCGACCTCGTCGCGGGAGAGCCAGTCGAATGGCGTGCGATTGGGCCTGAACTTGCGGTTGAAGTCCTTGAAGACCAAGGCATCGCCAACCGCGCTGCGCCGGCGGCGGCCCATCCATAGTGCTTCGCCACGCAGCAGGGCGAGGCCGACCGCGCGCATCGGCCCCATGTCGGCGCAGCTCGCTGAGAGCATCGCGCCAGCCAGGCCCTGACCATGCTCGACAATGTAGTCCTGGGTCAGGAACGAGCCACGGCTGTGGCCGAGCACGAACAACGGTGTCTCGGGATGGCGGCGCTCGATTTCGGCGCGAACCTGGTTGATCGCCGACAGCGTGATCTTCCAGCCGTCGAAATCGTCGACATGGCCGAGTTCATCGGCGCTGCGCACCGTGCGACCGTGACCGGGCAGATCCTGTGCGTAGACCGCATAGCCGGCTTTCGCGAGCGCCGCACCGACGCGTGCATAACGGCCGCCATGCTCGGCCATGCCATGCACGATCTGCACACAGCCACGCGGCACCTGCTCCGGCGTCCAGGCGTAGAGGTGTGCGGATTGACTGCGCCCCAGCTTCAGCTGGAATTGACTGCTGCCCACGTGTAACGTCCCCGGAAACCGCGAAACCTGGCCGGACTGCAGCCACCTGTCATGTGGGCTCAGTTTCGCATACCCGGAGGACGAGGCATGACGGCACTACTGGCCATAGACCAGGGCACGACCAGCACCCGCGCGATCGTCTTTGACCGCCGCGGCGGCAAGCTGGCGACCGCGCAGCGCGAGCTGCCGCAGCATTTTCCGCAACCGGGCCAGGTCGAGCACGATGCCGAACGGATCTGGGACGACACCCTGGCCTGTGTGCGCGAAGCCTTGAAAACCACCGGGCTGGGTGCGGCGGACATTGCCGGCATCGGCATCACCAATCAGCGCGAAACCACGGTGATCTGGGATCGCAGGACCGGTGTGCCGATCCATCGCGCGATCGTCTGGCAGGACCGCCGCACCAGCGCGTTCTGCCAGCAGCATCAGGATCGCTCCGGCTGGCTCAACGAACGCACCGGCCTGCTGCTTGACCCCTATTTCTCGGCGACCAAGATCGCGTGGATACTCGACCACGTCGAAGGTGCGCGGCGGCGCGCCGAAGCTGGCGAGCTGGCCTTTGGCACGATCGACAGCTGGCTGCTGTGGAAGCTCAGCGCGGGCAAGCGACATGTCACCGATGCGACCAATGCCTCGCGCACCGCGCTGTTCAATATCCGCACGCAAAGCTGGGACGAGGAGCTGCTCGCGTTCTTCCAGGTACCGCGCGCGCTGTTGCCTGAAGTGCTCGATTCATCCACAGACTTCGGCAAGACCGATGCCGCGCTCTTCGGAGGTGCAATCCAGATCGGCGGTGTCGCTGGCGACCAGCAGGCGGCAACCGTCGGCCAGGCCTGCTTTGTGCCGGGCATGATCAAATCCACCTACGGCACCGGCTGCTTCATGGTGCTGAATACCGGCGACGAGCTGAAGCTGTCGCAGAACCGTCTGCTCAGCACGGTGGCCTATCGCCTAAACGGCAAGCCGACTTACGCACTCGAAGGCAGCATCTTCGTCGCCGGTGCGGCGGTGCAGTGGCTGCGCGATGCGGTGCACCTGATCGGCGCCGCCGGTGAGACCGAAGGCCTGGCCAAATCGATTGCCGATACCCAGGGCGTGTATCTCGTCCCAGCGTTCACCGGCCTCGGTGCGCCGTACTGGGACCCGGAAGCCCGCGGTGCGATCTTCGGCCTGACCCGCGATACCGGCATTGCGCACATCGTCCGCGCCGCACTCGAATCGGTCTGCTACCAGACGTCCGACCTGATGCGCGCGATGGCGCAGGACGCCGTGGCGCCCGGCTTCGCCGCCCTCACCCCACCTTCCGCATCCGCGGACGGTTCCCCCCTCTCCCGCGATGCGGGCGAGGGGATAGCGCGTCGCTCCGCGACATTCACCCTCAGCGAGCTCCGCGTCGACGGCGGCATGGTCGTCAACGACTGGCTCACGCAATGCCTGTCCGATACGTTGCAGATTCCGGTCGTGCGGCCGCAGACCGTCGAAACCACCGCGCTCGGTGCGGCGTTCCTTGCCGGCCTGCATGTCGGCGTCTACGAATCGCTCGATGACATCGCTGCGTTGTGGCAGACCGACCGGCGTTTCGAGCCGAAGATGGACCCCGAGCGTGCGGATGCGCTCTACGAAGGATGGGTCAATGCGGTGACGCGAGTGCGCAGCTAGGTCTGCGCGAGGGTCTCGATACACCTGCTTCGCAGGCACTCGACCCGAACGGCGTTTTGTGGGGCTGTCACAAAAAGAATTCCGTTCGTCTCGAGTGCCGTGCGCGTAGCGCACGGTGTATCGAGAGACCGACACGGACCTCGGCCGCTCACCACTTGAAGAACGGCGGCGGACTCAGCGGATGCTGGGAGAACCACTCGCCGGCCAGTCGCATCAGGCGCCTGTGAAACCCGCTGTTCGGGAATGCCGCCCTGACCTCGCGGACGATGCGACGCGGCACGCCCAGGCGCACCATGCCGAGCGAGACATCAACCAGATCCGCCTTGCGGAAAACTTCGACGAGCGGGAAGCGCGCATCGCGGTAGGCACGCAGTTTGTGATGCTCGCCGACCATCAGCTCGATCTCTTCACTCCAGTCCTGCAGGCTGTTCGCCGTCAGATACTCGCGTGCACGCAGCACGGACGGTGGCAGATAATCGACGGTGCTGTCAGACCAGATGCCCAGATCATGGAAGGCGCCGGCGATGATGATCTTGCGCCGCTCGTCTTCGCTGCAGTCACGCAGCGCAAAGCAGAAATGCGCTATCCGGTAAACATGGTTGCGATACGGAACAAAATCCGCGCCGAGTTGCTCACGCCACTGGCCGAGGATGTCGTCGAGTAGCGGGATTTGGGTTTCGACAATCACCTGGAACTTCCCTGTTCTGTTCTAGATCTTCTTCACGAACTCCGACTTCAACCCCATCGCGCCAATCCCTTCAATGCGGCAATCAATATCGTGATCACCTTCGACGAGGCGGATGTTCTTGACCTTGGTGCCGACCTTCACGACCAGTGATGAGCCCTTGACCTTGAGGTCCTTGATCACCGTCACCGTGTCGCCATCCTGCAGCGTGTTGCCGTTGGCATCACGCACCACCCTGGACCCTTCGTCCGCAGCAACGGCGGCGATCTTTTCCCACTCGTGGCCACAGTTCGGGCACACGTAGAGATTGCGGTCTTCGTAAGTGAATTCGCCTTTGCAACTCGGGCAGTTCGGAAGATCACTCATTGATTGGCTCATGGCAGACGCTCTTGGCTATGGAGACTGTGCGCGATCCGGAACACCGCTTCGGCTTCGAGGATCAGATCATGCCGGCAGATATCCCCATGCAGACACATCAACGGCGCGTTGTGTGGGCCGCGCAAACGTGGAAAGTATGGCGTGACGAGATCCAGATACTGCGCATCACGCAGATACAACTTGATTGATTCAAGCCGTGCGGCAGCCGATGCGTCGGAGAAATGCCGCCGCATGGCATTGGCCACCACTGCATCCAGGTTGGAGAGGGTTTCTTCAAGCTGCCGCAGCGGCTGCTGCGGATGCAGACTCGAATGGCCGACCACGCTCGCGGTCCCGGACACCAGCAGGCGCGCATCGTCGCCGGTGCCGATCAGCGTCGCCCGCGAGAAGCTCGGGCTTTGCGGTCCGTACTGACGCGGGTACTGATAGGCGCTGACCTGGCGCGGATTCTCGACCGGGATGCCCGGCGCCCTGCCGGCGAGGAAGTAGATCACCATGCCCGGTTCGGCCATGCCGATCGCGGTCGCCGCCGGCAGCTGCTTCTCGAAGTCTGGCTTGAGCGCGAGCGCACGGCCGCGGCCGATGCTGAACTGCCGATAGCGCTCGTCGTCGCCGTCGCCGACATTGATGCCGGAGATGAAATTCCAGATGCGCAGGCAGTGTGGATAGCCACGCCGCTGAAGCAATTGCTCAAGACCGCTGTAGGTCTTGAGCATTGCGGTGTTCATGTCGAGCAGTTCGACTTCGGGTAGATAGATGCTGCCGAACAGCACTTCGCCGTTGTAGCTGTAGCCGAAGCCTTCATCCCAGCCATACTCAACCGGCAGTGTGCTGAGCCATTGCTCGGACCAGTGCGGCGCGGCCAGCGAGGCTATGCCGACGACCACCCGACGCGGATCGTCCCCGCGCTGCAGGCCGAGGCCGAAGTCGACCCGTCCGAGCAGGTTCCCGGGCACGGCGCTGTCGCGAGCTACGAACTCGCCGCGAAAACTGGCGCTGTTGAACTGCGGAAGTGTCATGAATGCCGGGGAGCCGCTTGCGGCGCGGTTGCGGCAAGCCAAAGCTGATTCGGCGATTATACGGGGGCGTATGGGAAGGTGACATGCTCCGAAGGAGCAGACCGGGAGCGTCGGTGGGGAATCGGAAGGCACTGTGGACCGCGGGGATCGGGGTCGGACCGGCGGGCGTGTCGGCCGCCTGCACGTTCCCGCGGCGTGCCGTGCCGGCCAGCGACCGCAAGCGCCATGTCACGCTTCCCACATGAGCCTGTCCGACATCGCGCTGGCCCTGATTGTCCTGCTCGCCTACACCACGCAGGCGATCTCGGGTTTCGGCAGCACCGTCATCACGATCACGCTTGCCGCGCTGTGGTTGCCGATCCCGGCGATCCTGCCGATCTTTGTCCTTCTCAACGTGCCGTTCTCCGCCTGGCTGCTGTGGCAGGAGCGCGTGAACGTGCGCTGGCGGCAGCTCGCCCGCGAGATCATGCCGCTGATGATCGTCGGCGCGGTGATCGGTGCTGCACTGGTGCCGCTGCTCGCCGCGAGCGGCACGATGAAGCACATCTACGGTGCGCTGATCGTCTCGCTGTCAGTGCTCGATCTGTGGCGTCTGCGCCAGCGGCACCATCACCGGTTCGCGCCGCCGGTGCGCGTGGCAATGATCTTCGGCTCCGGCGTGGCGCAGGGTCTGTACGCCTCGGGCGGTCCGCTACTGGCCGCTGCAATGGCCGGCAGCGGTCTGAGCAAGGCGGCGTCGCGCGCGACGATGATCACGGTCTGGTTCACGATCAATACCGGCCTGACGATCTGGCTGTTTGTTGCCGGACGCTACAGCGACGAAATGCTGGTCAAGGCCGGCTGGATGTTTCCGGTGACGATGCTGGGACTGCTGATCGGCAACCGCCTGCACGACCATATCGATGAGCGCCAGTACCGCCTGCTGATCGATGCGCTGCTGCTGATTGCCGGACTGGGACTGCTGCGATGAACACTTCGATCGACAACGTCGATCTGCAGTTCAGCCCGACGGCCGCGCTCGGACTGCAGTTCATTCTTGCCTTCGTGATCTTCGGCGTCGCGCTCGAACTGCGCCTGGCCGATTTCGCGCGCCTGCTGCGCGAGCCGCGCGTCGTGTTGATCGGCCTGCTTTCGCAGCTCATCGCCCTGCCGCTGCTGACCCTTGCGCTGGTGTTCGTGACCGATCCTGCGCCGAGCATTGCGCTCGGACTGATGCTCACCGCCGCCTGCCCCGGCGGCAACATGAGCAACGTGCTCACGCACTGGTCCGGTGGCCGCACCAGTCTGGCGATGACGATGACCTCGATTTCAAGCCTGATCTCGCCGCTGACCACGCCGCTGATCTTCGCCGTGCTCGGCGGCCTGCATCCGGCGACGCGCACGGCGATGCAGGCTGTGTCCGTGCCGTACAGCGAATTGATAGTCACGATCCTGATCGCACTGGTGACGCCGCTGATGCTCGGCATGCTGCTCGCCGAACGCTGGCCGTGCGTTGCCGGGAAGCTACGCAAGCCGCTCAAGCGCTTCGGCCTCATCGTGTTCCTGCTGTTTGTCGTGCTGGCGGTTGCCGCCAACTACGCGATCTTCTGGCAGGCCCTGACGACGATCTTCATTCTCGTCGCCATTCACAACGCCATTGCGCTGGGCAGTGGCTACGGCATCGCGCGATTGCTGCGCGCCGGTGAGGCCGAAACCCGCGCGATCACGTTCGAGACCGGTGTGCACAACACCGCACTCGGCCTGACGCTGGTCTTTACGTTCTACCAGGGCCTTGGCGGCATGGCGCTCGTGCTCGCCTGGTGGGGTGTCTGGGATCTGATCACCGGCGGTCTGCTGGCGCGCTACTGGGCACGCCTGCCCGTGCAGACCAGAAGCTAGCGGCAACTCAGCCGTGCGCAGGCCGCTGGGTCTGCATCGCCGGACGGCTCGACTGCATCCGCTCCAGGCGCGCGTCCTTCCTCATCCAGATGCCGTTGATCCAGGACTGGAAGCGCTTGCGGTATTCGGGATCGGCCTCGTAGTCGCCGCAGATCATCTCCTGCGGGATCGGCAGCACGTCGATGAACACCTGCAGCTGATCCTGTTCGCCGCTGGCGAAGCTCCACAGTTTTGACTTGTCCGTCGGCTGGTAGCCGATCGTGACGTCGATGATGCCGGCGAACTGATCGCCCATCGCGTTGAGCGCGAAGCTCATGCCGCCGGCCTTGGGCCGCAGCAGATGCCGGTACGGCGACTGGCCACGGATGCGCTTGTCCTCGGTGAATCGCGTGCCTTCGATGAAATTGATGACGGTGACCGGCTCGTTGCGATACAGCTCGCAGGCGCGGCGTGTGGTCTCCAGATCCTGGTTGCGCAGCTCCGGATGGGCCTTGATCGCGCGCTTGCTGTGGCGGCGCATGAACGGGAAGTCCATTGCCCAGCAGCCGATCCCGATCGCCGGAACGTAGATCAGCTCCCACTTGAGAAAGAAGCGCGGGAATGGCGCGCGGCCGTGGAACAGATCAAACAGCAGGACGATATCCGCCCAGGACTGGTGATTGGCGATCAGCAGATAGTTCTTCGCCGGATCGAAGGGCGTGCGGATGTCGACGTCCCATTGCACCGTGTGCAGGAGGCGGAACACCAGGCGGTTGTTGCGCACCCAGTTGGTCGCGATCCAGATGCAGTAACGGCTGCAGGCGCGCTGCAGCGGTGCGTAGGGAATCAGCTTGAGCAGTGCCGCCGGGGACTGCAGCAGGAATGCGCCGAGCATCAACGCAGTCAGCGCAATGCTGGTCAGGATGCCGATGATCGCGGGGGGGAAGATCACCGAAAGCATGACGACGCTCCTTGGTATTACGCCGGCTTGTGGAACACCGGGCTGAGGGCCTTGACGGCTTCGATCATGACGCCGGCGTGTTCCGGCGGCGTCTGCTGCAGGATGCCGTGACCGAGGTTGAAGATATGTCCGTTGCCATGGCCAAAGGAGCTTAGAACGCGCGCGACCGCGGCTTCAATCCTGTCCGGCTGGGCAAGCAGCAGCGTCGGATCGAGGTTGCCCTGCAGGGCGACACGATCGCCGACGCGGCTGCGCGCGCCGGCGATGTCGGTGGTCCAGTCGAGGCCGAGCGCATCGCAGCCGGTTTCCGCCATCGCTTCGAGGTGCTGACCGCCGTTCTTGGTGAACAGGATGACCGGCACATCCGGCGCAATGCGCTTGAGGTGGGTGACGATGCGTGCCATCGGTTCCAGCGAGAAGCGCAGGTAGTCGTGCGGCGCGAGGATGCCGCCCCAGGTGTCGAAGATCATCAGCGCATCGGCGCCGGCGCTCAGCTGTGCTTCCAGATACAGGCTGACTGAGGCAGACAGTTTCGCGAGCAGGCTGTCGAGCATTTCCGGCGCGTCGTAAGCCATGCCCTTGATGCGCGTGTAGTCCGAGCCGCCGGCGCCTTCGACCATGTAGGTCGCGAGCGTCCACGGGCTGCCCGAAAAGCCGATCAGCGGCAGACGGTCACCGAGCGCGGCGCGAATCGTGCGCACCGCATTCATGACGTAGCGCAACTCGCCTTCCGGGTCCGGCACGCCGAGCGCTTCGATGCTGCGTGCGTCGCGCACCGGACGGTCGAACACCGGGCCTTCGCCTTCGACGAAACGCAGGCCAAGGCCCATCGCATCCGGAATCGTCAGGATGTCGGAGAACAGGATCGCGGCGTCGAGGTCGTAGCGCGCCAGCGGCTGCAACGTGACTTCGCAACACAGCTCGGCGTTGCGGCACAGGCTCATGAAGTCGCCGGCCTTGGCGCGCGAGACGCGGTACTCCGGCAAATAGCGACCGGCCTGACGCATCATCCACACCGGTGTGCGGTCTACCGGCTGGCGACGCAGGGCACGCAGGAAGAGGTCGTTTTTGAGATTCATGGCGGGTCAGTTTGAGCGGATGGATCGCGCCTGAACGGCGGCGGCGATTTCATTCTGAATCGAGATCGCCATGCCACGCGGATCTGCGGCGTCGCGGATCGGTCGGCCGATGACCAGATAGTCGGCGCCCGCGGCAATCGCCGCCGTCGGCGTCATGATGCGTTTCTGATCGGCTTCAACGCGGTTTTCGACCGGGCGGATGCCGGGTGTCACGCAGATCAGTTCACGCGGGGCTTCCAGGCGCAGACGTTCGACTTCGAGACCGGAAGACACGACACCATCGCAACCGGCAGCGAGCGAGCGCCGCGCCCGCGACAGCACCAGATCGGCGATGTTGCAGCCGAAGCCGAGGTCATCGAGGTCGCCCTGATCGAGACTCGTCAGCGCAGTGACGGCAAGTACCTTGAGCGAGCCGGCCTTGGCCTTCGCTGCGGCTTCCATGATCGACTGGTTGCCGTGGATCGTGCAGAAGTCCGCACCGCGGTCGGCCAGATTGCGCACCGCGCGCGCGACGGTTTCCGGGATATCGAAGAATTTCAGATCCACGAAGACCTTCTTCTGCTCGGCCTTGAGCCAGTCGAGCAGATCGAAGAAGCCGGGCGCCATCAGCAGTTCCATGCCGATCTTGTAGAAGCTCACGCTGTCGCCGAGCGCGTGCACCAGCCGGCGCGCTTCGGTGGCGTTCGGGACGTCGAGCGCGGCAATCAGGCGGTCGTGAGTCGGGATGGTCATCAGGAATCAGTATCCGGTCAGCAGAAAATCGATAGCTGCGAGGAGTTCGTCGCGTGCAGCCGAAAGGTCGGCAACCTGCTCGCGCAGATCGCGCCGCGACACCGAGACCATGTCCGCAGTTGATGCGATGACCGTGCGGGCTTCAATCCGAAACGCCGGGTGCAGTCGGGTTATCCGCCCGGCAAAAAAAGTGTCGTCAACCAACGGAACAATCACGCGTGTTTCCAGATCGAGCAGATCGGATTGAACGTCCAGCAGGTACGGCACACGATCGCGGCTTTGGCGCGGATTACGGTAAGCGTGAAACTGCGGCATCAGATACGAACCAGATCCTGATTCCAAGGGCCGTCGCGTTCAACGCGTGCGTTGTACTCGGCAATTGCCTGGCGATTCTCTTCCAGCCAGCGGCGGCCTTCGTCCTCGCGCAGCCGGCGCAGCAAGCTTTCCTCAACCAGTTCGGACAGGTTCAATCCGGCATCGCGGGCGCGCTCGATCAGATCGCCACGTACGCTGAGATTGAGTCGCCGCTTGGGTTCCTGGACGGTTGCACGGCCAGTTTTTGATCGCGTCGTCGCGGGCATTTCAGACTCCGAACAGGATTGCGTATTGTCGTGCGCATAATAATGCGCATGCTAGATCTGCGCAAGCGCAAACAAGCGGTCATGCCAGTGTCGCAATTCTGAATAGTTGTCCCGCTACCGTTCGGGCCGATGCCAATACCCGAGCGCGCCGTGGCCCTGTCTGCCAAAGAAATCTGTTTCATGTCACCGACCTATCGCGGGGACATTGACCGCTTCCAATTGCTGCGCGAGTCGATTACCGCCTACGGCCAGGGGCATATCCGCCACTACGCGCTGATCGACACCGAAGATCTGCCCTTGCTGGAGCGGCTGAATCTGCCGAACGTCGTCCCCGTCACGACCGCGCAGTTGCTCGCGCCGGCGCTTGAAGCCGGGCGCATTGCCTACAACCGCAGCGGCGGGCGGGTGGTCAAACGCTGGCAGCGCAGCTTCAACAAGCGTCTCGGCTGGTTTCCGAATGCGCGCTGCTACGGCTGGCAGATCCAGCAACTGCTGAAACTGGCCGCGCCGGTCGCGTTGCCGGAGCGCGTGTTCGTCAGCTTCGACTCCGATCTCATTGCCTGTGGCCGGTTCGGCCTTGATGACTTCATGCGCGACGGCAAGGTCGCGTTGTACGAATCGCGCTTCAATCTCAAAAAGCCGAAGAAGCCGGGCGGCTGGCATGGCAACGCCTGCCGCCTGCTGGATCTGCACGATCCGGTGAACGTCGGCGAAGAGACGGCGGACTACGTTGCGCAGCCCTTCGTGTTCGAAAAAAGCCACACGCAGGCGCTGCAGCAATGGCTGGAGCAGCGCTACCAGCAGCCCTGGTGGCGAAGCGTGCTCGATCTTCCGCTGGGTGGATGGTCGGAGTTCATGATCTACGGCGAGTTCGTGCGCAGCCATCTGGACTACGCCGGTGCATTCCAGAGGCCGGTCCGCGCCAACAGCTTCTGGATCCAGAATCGTGCGCAGTTCGAGAACGCCGAAGCACTGATCCAGCAGGCATTCGACGATCCCGATATTCACTTCCTGTGCCTGCAGGCTGACGACCATGGCGTGTGGACGCTGAATCGTTTCAGCAAAACGGTACATGCGTGCATCGAAAACTCGCTGGCTCGCGGGCATGGCGCAGCGCCGCCTCGACTGGCCAGGAGCGATCCGCAGCGGCCAGGACTCAAAGATCCGATGGAACCGCTGAGTGCGCTAGGCGTGAATCGCCGCTTCGACCTTGACCGCGCTGGGACCACCCACGGCGCGTAGTTCCTGAGCAAACAGCGCGATCCGCCACTCTTCCAGCACCCAGCGCGCGCGATGCAGCGGCGTCGGCAGCTTGCGTGCGAGTGGGGCGATCTGCCGGGTCAGTTCTTCGTCGCGCGCAGGCTTGTTGGCGAGCCGTTCGACGCGGATGTCGATCGCGCGCAGATAGAGCGCCATGCGCGACCAATGCTCGTCCGGGATCGCGGTGATGAAGCCGGTGGCGAACAGACTGTCGAGCTGATGGCGCATGTCGGTGATCGAACCCGGCCAGCGATCGTTCAGGGTTTTCAGACGCGCCCGCAGTTCGCGCGCCTTGCTCAGCCAGTTGGCGATGACGTCGATGCGCTGAATCGCATCGACAGAAAACGCGCCGCGTTGTTCGAGCGCGGCCTGAAACGCGCTGCGCGTGCGTACCGTGTCGAGATCGAAGACTGTTTCCGCGCTGCGCTGGCCGACGGCGACGGCAACCGTGTCGACATCGAGCGAAAACGACGCGAGCAGCAGCGCGAGCTTGCTGCGCACCGCTTTCTGGATGTCGCGCGTGCGCTCCGGCATGCGCAGCAACAGCAGCGCACGCGCGCCGTGGCGCTGCGCCAGTGCGGCGGCTTCGGCGGATTCAAACAGACGCAGATCTACCCGTTCGCCCTGCACGTCCAGCGCGGGCCAGGCACGTGCGCCGGTGCCCAGCGTCACGTGTGCAGGTAAATCGTCGAAGTCCCAGTCGCTCAGGCCTTGCCGACTCCAGCGGCTCAGCGTGTCGTCGCGTGTCGCCGCGGCGTTGAGCGCAGTGCGTGCTGCCGCACTGTAGCGACCCTGCAGTGCTTCTAGCGTATCGCTGACGCTGAGGACCTTGCCGTGCTCGTCCTCGAGCTGAAAGCGCGGTTTCAGATGCGCGTCCAGACGCTGTGGATCGAACTCTTCAGGCGTGACGCCGACCCCGGTCATCGCCGTCAGCGCGGTACACAACTGTTCAAGCAGCGACCCCGGTGGTTCCATGCGCGCGGCGGCGGCGCTGGCAAACTCGGCGGCCGGCGTGAACGCGCGGCGCGTGCGGTTCGGCAGGCTGCGGATCAGCGCCTCGACCTTAGCCGCGCGCAGGCCCGGCACGAGCCACTCGAAGATCTCGCCCGGCAGTGCATGCGCCTGCGCCAGCGGAATATGGAAAGTCACGCCGTCATGCTCGGCGCCTGGATCGTGGTGGTATGACAGCGCGACGCTGACGTTGCCGATGTCCAGATGATCCGGGAACAGCGTGCTGACATCGGCGCTGACGCCGGGTCGCAAGGCATCGGCCTCGTCGAGCTTGAGGCGGGCGACATCGGTTGCATTCTTCGGATCGTGCAGCCAGCGCTTGAGCGCAGCGGTGGTGCAGATCGTCGGTGGCAGGCGCGCCGCGTACCAGGCCTCGAAGTGCGCATCGTCGGCGAGCAGGTCGGGCCGGCGCAGGCGCACTTCCTTGTCGCGGATCACCGCGATCACTTCGAGGTTGTGTTCGAGAAACGCCGGCTTCTTCTGCATCTCGCCGGCCACCAGGCCGTCGCGGATGAAGATATCGCGCGCTTCTTTGGGGTGACTGGAGCCGTAATGCTTGGGGCGCGTCGTCAGCGGCATGCCGAGCAGGCTGACGTGTTCTACCGCGCTGACTTCACCGCGTTGTACGTTCCAGGTCGGGTGCAACAACGAGCGCTTGACCAGATGGCCGCCGACCAGCTCCAGCCATTCCGGCTCGATTGCGGCGTTGGTGCGTGCGTACAGGCGCGAGGTCTGCGCGAGCTGCGCGCTCATCACCCAGGCCGGCGTCTTCTTCGACAGCGCAGAACCCGGATGCATGTGGAAGCGCCGGCCCTTGGGCCCCTGAT
>CAZDPA010000007.1:0-46858 GCA_964507195.1 uncultured Salinisphaerales bacterium
CGACGCGCGGCGCCAGCGGCGTCGGTCGCGGCAGCGCGCGCCAGCCGGCTATCGCAACGACACCGTAGGCGAGCACCAGCACCGCGACCTGCAGTTCCGAGATCTGCGTTGCGAGCGCGGCGCTGAGTTCCAGGCCGTCGAAGCCGAACATCGCCTGGTAGTAGTCGACAGCGTCGTCGATATGCGGCGCGCGGAACATCACCCAGCCGAGCAGCACCGCGCCGAAGGTCAGCGACCAGCGCAGCGGATTGAAACCATGCGACTGCGGCGAGACGCCGCGCATGCGCTCGCCGGCGAGCAGCAGGCCATGCCAGGCGCCCCAGACGACGAAGGTCCAGTTGGCGCCGTGCCACAGACCGCCGAGCAGCATCGTCAGCAGCAGGTTGCGATAGGTCATCAACGTGCCATGGCGATTGCCGCCGAGCGGCACATACAGATAGTCGCGCAGCCAGCTCGACAGACTGATGTGCCAGCGCCGCCAGAATTCGGTGATGCTCTGGCTGATGTACGGCTGGTCGAAGTTCTCCATGAAGCGGAAGCCGATCATCAGGCCCAGGCCGACGGCCATGTCGCTGTAACCGGAGAAGTCGAAGTACAGCTGCGCAGCGTAGGCCAGCGCGCCGAGCCAGCTGTCTGCCATCGTCGGGTTGCTGAGCGCAAAGGCCTGATCGGCGATCGGCGCGATGGTGTCGGCGATGAAGACCTTCTTGACGAAGCCCTGCATGAAGCGCGTTGCGCCTTCGGCGAACAGCTCGACGCTGTGCGTGCGCTGCTCGAACTGGTAGGCAACGTCCTTGTAGCGCAGCACCGGCCCTGCGATCAGCTGTGGAAACAAGGCAATGAAGGCGCCGAACGCGATCGGATCGCGCGTTGCTTCGACATCACCACGATAGACATCGACCAGATAGCTCAGCGACTGGAAAATGTAGAACGAGATGCCGATCGGCAGGATCACATGCATTGCGGTGATCGGCCCCTGACCGGTGACGCCAAGCAGGGCGTTCAGCGTTTCGACGCCGAAGTTGGCGTACTTGAAGTAGCCGAGCACGGCGAGATCGCCGACGACGCCGAGTGTCAGCCAGCGCTTCGCCATCCGGCTGCCGCGTTCATGCGCGGCGATGCGCCAGCCGATCGCGTAGTTCCAGGCCGTGACGGCAACGAACAGCAGCAGGAAGTCGACCCGCCACCAGCCGTAGAACACGTAGCTGGCGACCAGGATCACCGCGTTGCGCCAGCGCGCCGGCGTCGCGTAGTAGATCGCCAGGAACATCGGCAGGAACAGGAACAGGAAGACGTTGGATGAGAACACCATGACTGAAGTCCTGTTTCAGGTTCCGCGACCGGCGCCGCCGGCCGGCTCGATGACGACCGGCCGGCGCTGACGCACCAGCAGGTCCAGCAGATGGTTCTGATGCCTGCCGAGTACGCCGCGCAGGCCGAGACCGCCGGCGCGGGTCGGTGCCAGCAGGTCGACGTTGTACAGCTCCAGACTCAGCGGCTGGTCGATCGACACCGGACCGCTGCCGTTGTGCGTCAGCTGACCGCCGACGACGACCAGCGACACGCTCTGCTCGAACGGGTCGAGATTGAGATTTCGATCCGTGCCATGGAGGTCCTTGATGTGCCCATAGATCCCGGCCGAGCCGTTGGCGATCGCGTGGTTGTCGTGCAGGCGTACGCGCACGCTGTTGCGCACGCGGATGCCATGGCGCTTGTTGGCGATGCTGCGATTGGCCCAGATCAGGTTGTCCGGACTTTCGTAGATCGTGATGCCGTCCGATTCGTTGGCGTACACCGAGTTCCCGGCGACGACGTTACGCACGCTGCTGCGATCGATGACGATGCCGGACAGGCCGTTGTGGTGCGCGCGGTTGCGGAAGATCCAGCTGTCGTTGACTTCGCGCGAGACGATGATGCCGTGCTTCTTGCGGGTGCCGTAGGCGTCGTTCTCGGCAATGATCAGGCCGTGCGAGCGATCGTGCGGGTCGATGCCGTAGACGATGTTGTCGCGGTAGATGTTGCGGGCGATGACGACGTCGCGTGCCTCGTAGCAGTAGTAGCCGTACCAGTTGTCGACGAAGGTCGAATCGAGCAGCCAGCCGGTCGGCTCGCCGCGACCCATTGCCTTGACGACGCTCGGGCTGTACTGCGACATCGACACGCCGTAGGACTTGCTCGCCGCGTAGCCGAGGCTCGCGACCGTGCTGTCGACGATGTAGGTCTCGGTGCCGCCCCACGCGACGAGGAACGGACGGAACCGCTTGCCGTCGGTCGAAGGCGCCGGCGCGGCTTCGCGTTCGCGCCAGGACGTCAGGTGGCTGCCGATGATGAACAGGCGACCGTCGTTGACCAGAAACGCGCCGCCCTCATTGGACATGCGGAACTCGCGTGTCGCGGGATCGATGTGCAGGGTGGCGCCGTGACTGACGACCAGCGGCAGGCGCAGCAGATAGATGCCGGGTGCGGTTTCTGCGAACCAGGCCTTGTTCGATACGGCCTTGACCAGATCGGCGGGGGTGAGCGTGCCGCTCTCGATGAAGATCGCCTGTGGATTGCTGGTCTGGCGCTTGGCCCACTCGGCGAGGCGGCCATCGCTGCCGGTGAACTCCTTGAACGCCGGCTGGCGCAGGATGCGGCGGATACTGACGCGGCCACGCAGCGGCTTGCCGATCCTGGCTTCGACGGCAGCGCGGGTGTACCCGCTGAGGTCGGGCAGCACCGGCGCAGTCAGGGTCAGTCCTTCAAGCGAGGCCTCGCGCACGACATAGTCGTCGATATGCACGCGAGCGACCGCTTTGCCCGCCGCCACCGGCAGAGTGATTGCGAACGTCATCAGCGCGGCAAAAAGGTGGAGGCGCATCAGCTTCGCCTCCCCGCGGGTTCTTCGGCGGGCTCGATCAGTACCGGCAGGCGCTGACGCAGCAGTAGATCAAGCACCCGATGCTGGTTCTCGCCGAGCACGCCGCTGAAACTGATGCCGGTGCTGCTCGCCGGTGCCAGCAGGTCGACATCGTAGAGCTCCAGACTCAGCGGCTTGTCGATCGAAACGGGGCTGCTGCCGTTGTGCACAAGCTGGCCGCCGACAACGACCATCGAGATGTGCTGCTCGAACGGATCGATCCGAAGGTTGCGGTCAGTGCCGCTCAGATCCTTGACGTGTCCGTAGATCCCCGAGAAATGGTTGGCGATCGACAGATTGTTATACATCTTGATGCGCATGCTGTTGCGCACGCGGATGCCATGCTTGGCATTGCCGACGCTGCGATTGCCCCACAGCAGATTATCCGGGCTCTCGTAGATTGTGATGCCGTCTCCGCCATTGTTGTAGACCGTATTGTCGGCGACGATGTTGCTGACGCTGCTGCGGTCGATGACGATGCCCGACAGTCCGCTGTTGGTGACGACGTTGCCGAAGATCCAGCTCGAGCTGACTTCGCGCGAAACGATCAGTCCGTGCTTCTTCCTGGTGTCGTGGATACGATTGTTGGCGATGATCAGGCCGTGCGAGCGGTCGTGGGGATCGATGCCGTAGACGATGCTGTTGCGATACCGGTTGCCGTGGACAACGAGCTTGTCGGCCTCGAAACAGTAGAAGCCAAACCAGTTGTCGATGAACTCGGATTCCAGGACCCAGCCTTTTGGTGAAGGGCGTTGCAGGCGCTTCTGGCGCGCCGGGCTGTACTGCGAGATCGAGATGCCATAGGCCTTGCTCGCCGAGTAGCCGAGACTGACGATCGTGCTGCCGGCGATGTACAGCTCCGAGCCGCCCCACGAGACCATGAACGGGCGGAACTCATCGCCGCTGCGGAATGCCGCCGGTGTGCCTTCGCGTTCGCGCCAGCTGGTGACGCGCGTATCGACGATGAACAGCTTGCCATCGTTGACCAGAAAGGCGCCGGCCTCCTGCGACAGACGCAGCTCCTTGACGCTGTCATCGATCACCAGACTCGCGCCCTGCGCAACCAGCAGGGGCAGGCGCAGCGTGAAGATGCCAGGTTCATCCTCGGAGATATGGTCCGCGCTGAGCTGTCTGGCGAGCTGCCGCAGATCCAGGTGGCCGCCTTCGACAACGATCACGACCGGATTGGTGTTCTGCCTCGATGCCCATTCCTTGAGGCGGGTGGTTCTCTGGCCGCTGACGAACTCACCGAGCGCTTCGAGGTCCACCATGCGCCGGATCGCGGTGCGACCCCGAGCGGTCGTCGGGATCCGTGCCTTGACTGCGGCAGTGGTGTAAGCGCTGAGGTCCGGCAACTGCGGCGCGTCCCGGTGCAGTTCCTTGATCGACGCTTCGCGCACGACGTAACGGTTCGATTGCGTGATCTCACCGGCAGAACCGGAGTCTGCCGACAGCACAGGCATCACCAGGCCAAAGCCGAGCAACAGTGTCAGTGTCAGCATCTGCACCAGCATCCGCAATTGCGCTTGGCCGGGCACTAGAACCACAGGGTGGTCTCCAGGATCACGCGGTACTGATCGTCGAGTTCACCGGCACCGAAGGCATCACCCGGGCGGAACAGCGAACCGCGCAGGCTGACGTTGGAGCGCAGGTCGTCTTCGTCGTCGATCGCGGTCTTCGGTGTCGTTCCGAAGTAGCCGGTGAGCACAAGATCGAAGCCTTCGCCGATGTCGGCATCGTTGACGCTGGGCTGCACGTCGATGCCGTCGACAACGATCGGAGCGCCTTCCTGTTCGCGTTCGAAGCGGTGGTAGATCAGGCTGGCATCGAAGCGCTGCATCGGCACCGATACGTAGGCCGACGCGATATGCAGGTTGCTGAGATCGGGCTGCAGGGCTTCGTTGTAGCGATAGATGCGGCTGCGGGTGCCGGTGAAGCGCGAACGGTTGCTGTGCAGGCCGCTCTGCTCATAGGTCTCATCGACATCCGGATTGCCGCCGCCCTGGCCGAAGGCGTACGCCGCACCGATCGCAAACGGAGCCGACAGGCGCAGGCGGATGCCGATGTCGCCGGCGAATGCGCTGACGTCGCGCTCGCTGCGCAGGTCAGGCGTTTCCGGCACATCGTCGCGAATGACCGCTTCCTTGCGGCCGGTCAGGAAATCGATCTGGCTCGTGTAGTAGACGCCGGCCGCCTCCGGGTAGTCGTAGTAGCCGTTGTTGGCATACAGACCCATCCACACGTACTGACGGTCGAACAGCTTGGCGTCGGGATCCGTCGACTGCGCCTCTTCGTCGATATCGGAATAGTCGAAGGCGTAGATCGTGCGTGCGCCGACGAACTGCTCCGCGTACCACTGCCCGGTCAGGCCGGCGAAGGCGTAGCCGCGATCGCGCTGTGTAGCCGGCAGTTCGGAGTCGCCGGTGCGGAAGGTATCGAGTTCGCTGGCGACGCCGAGATGGCCCTGCACCAGCGTGGTGTCGAAGATCCAGCGCACGGCATCGGCGTCGCGATCCATCCAGCCGCCGTCCTGCTCGCGCAGGCGCTGACGGCCGACGCGCAGGCTTTCGCCGGGGTATGCGGTCAGTCCGCCGTACTCGATCCAGGCTTCGCGGATGGCGGCATAGGATTCGGTGCGCCGCGGACGATCTTCATCAGTGACGACGATCTCGCCGCTCGGCACGAAAGCCTGCAGGCGCGCAAACAGATTCCAGTTCTCGCTCATGCGCCAGAACAGCGCCGGCTGCAGATCCGCATAGCCTTCGGCGGTCTCGCCATCGGGATCGGCGCGTGTACCGTCGATGTCGATCTGGCCGAAGTCGCGCGCACCCTCGGCGAGGCCGGCGAGCTTGAGCTTGAGGCCGAACGAGTAGTCGCCCGGCGCAAGATCCTGCGCAGCCGCTGTCGTCGATGCGATCACAGCAGACAGGGCGAGCAGGCGGAAGCGGCAAGTGGCGCGGGTCATGGTGTGCTCTCCGTCAGTTGTGCCTGCAGTTGCTCCTGGAGTTGCGGCGCAGCCATGCGCTGCGCGACCCGGCGCGCTTCGTATTCCTGCTCGGCCTTGCGCTGCCCGCGCTCGATCAACTCCGGTCCGATGCGGCTGCGCATCGTCGTGACGAGTTCTTCGGCGCCGGGAACGCCGGTGTGCATTGCGATGCGCGCAAAGCAGTACGCATTGACCGGATCGACACGGGCGCCGCGGTTGTTCCAGTACAGCTGGGCCAGCGCGAGATCGGCCTTGATGTAGCCGCCACGCGCTGCAAGCAGGTATTCCCGCAGTGCCAGCTGCTTGTCGGCCTTGCCGAGATAGCCGTCGTCGTAGATGCGGCCGAGATAGAAGTGAGCGGCCGGAAATTCATCGCCGGCCTGTTCGAGCAGATCAACAGCGCGCGCCGGGTCAGCCTCTGGAGATTGCAGGTCCAGATGGATGCGGCCGAGATAGAGCGCTGCCTCCAGCCAGCCGTCTGCAAGTGCCGTTTCGAGAAGTTCGCGCGGTGTGCGCTCGGCATCGAGCGCGGCGTCGTCGATCAGCAGGCGTGCCATTCGCGTCTTCGCTTCCGGCGATTGCGCCTGAACCAGCGTCAGCAGTTGATACGCGTCGTCCGGATGAGGTGCGCCGGCGTGATCCGTCGCCGTCAGCGTGCGCGCCACAAATGTCACCGCATCGACATCGACCTTGCCCTGCTGGTGGCCGTTCGCCACCTCGTCGACCAGCTTGTCGAGTGCCCTGTCGTCTTCTGCAGCGCGCAGCTGGCGCGCCATCACGCCGTAGCAGTCGTCGATGCGCTCCGCCCAGTGCTTGCACAGTCGTCCTGCCGCTTCGAGTGCCTCGGGGCTGTCGGGCTGCGCGCCGTACCAGCTGATCGCTGTAGTGACGTCGTCGATCTGGTCGCTGTCCGAAGCGCGCTCGGCCAGGGCGCGGGCCTCGTCCGGGCTGGCGAGGGTCGGCATGTCGCGATACAGGCGCAGTCGCATGCGCATCGCTTGCGGATCGCCGGCTTCATCCGCCTCGCGCAGCAGGGCAATCGTCTGGGTGTTGGCACTGCCGTCGGCGAGAATCGTGCGCACCAGTGGCAGGCGCACCGACTTGTCGTGTGGCAATGCCGTCCAGTACCAGTGGATCGCCTGCTTGAGATCCGACCCCTGATTGCGCTGCGCGTACAGGCGCGCAAGCTTGACCTGCGCGTCGACGATGCTGCGCTGGGCGAGTGGCCGCAGATTGCGCTCGGCCTCGGCATAGTCGCCAGCCTCCAGTGCCGCGGTGCCGCGGCCGAGGTCGGGCAGCCAGGCCGCCTGCGCCGGCAGTGCGAGCAAGCCGATGGCCAGCACAACTGCGCATGTCGAGCGGAAGGATGGTGTCGAGGCGGTCATTGCGCACTCCGCGCACTACTCGCTGACAACCGCGTCGGCCTTGGCGCCTTGGGCGCCGGCCACCGACGTCGATTCGGCCTGGGCGACCGCTTGTGTGCGCCGCGCCAGGGACTCGAAGCCGCGCAGCGTATCGTTGCGTGCACTGACTTCGACCGCACGGCTGATCAGTCGCGCCGGAATCGGTTGCTCCGACTTGACGACGACGACGAGGTCGCTGTCGATCTCATCGCTGCCGAAGCCGCGGCGGATTTCGGTGACCTGGCCGTCGCGTTCGGTCACTTCGCCGTCTATGGCCAGCTTGACCGGCGAGCCGACCGCGAGTCGATTGGCCTCCGGATACTTGAAGCGCGCCACGACGTAGGGTTCGTACTCGATCGGCGTCAGCGCTGCGACCGGCTGACCCTTGCCGACGTACTGCTGGCTGGTGACGAGCAGGGCTTCGACGCGGCAGTCGCAGGGGCTGGTGATGGTGCCGGTTACCGCGCGGTCGAGCAGCGCTTCGAGATCGGCTGCGGTGAGATCGGCCTGCAGGGCCTGGCTGCGGACCAGATCGAGCATCGTGGTCTCGAACGAGCCAATCGGCGCGCCCTTGGCGACGATGCGGTCGTCGGGCACGAGGCTGCGGAACACGCCGTCGCGCGGCATCGTGATCTGGAACTGCGGACCGCTGACGCGTGCCGCCGATGCCGTTGTGTTGAACAGGCGCTGGTCGAGGCGCTGCGCGGAATAGATCAGTGCGACCGCGCCGACCATCAGCATCGCCACCGTGACGACCGCGGCACGCAGGCTGCTGAACAGGCTGCGTCGCTCGGTGCCGGCAGCCGCATGGCGCGGCATCGTGAAGTTGTTGCGCGACAAGGTGTGCATGACCTCGCCGACACCGACGACCTCGCCGCTGAGATAGCCGGTAACGACGCGCCGGATCGTCGCAATCTCGGCCGCTTCGAGCTCGGTAAAGCTTGCACCGACGCGGCCGCTGCCGGCATCGAAATAGCGGACGACGAAGCGTATCGGGATCGCGACCGCGATCGGATCGAGCTTCAGATTCAATCGGCCGGCGCACTTCTGGCCGGGCTTGAATGCGATGTTGCGGGCGTCGAAGCCGATGCCGCCGGCCGAGAGATCATGCAGGCGGAACTGCGCGCGCGCCGTACCGTTCTCGATCTCGACCACGCCGGGAACACGCACGCGGACGTGCTGGCGCTGGGTTTCGGATTCGTGCACCAGATTGAGTGGGGGCTGTGCTCGGGTCATTGGAATGTCCGGTCAGGCCAGCGTGATGACGAGCGCAAAGAACAGGCTGGCGCTCGAAGCCAGCATGGCGGTGGAAGACCAGGCCAGCGTCGCGCTGCGACCGCCGGCGAGTGTGGTTTTCTGACGCGTCCAGGATTGACGGTCGAGGTGGAACATCACCTTGATCTTCGTCAGCGAGCCGACGATCTGGTTGTAGTAGAGAAGCAGCGGGAAGCCCGGCCCGATCGGGTGACCGCCGCCCGCGAGCAGCAGGGTCAGCGCCAGACGCGAGGTGCCGATCCACAGCAGGTAGGCAAGCAGTAGCCCGGGCCCGTACAGCACGGCGCTGAGCAGGGCGACTGAAAGTCCGAGCAGGCTGGTCCACATCGAGATGCGCTGATCCCACAGCACGTAAGTCGTGAAGCCGCCGAGGCGACGCATGCCGAGTTTCGTGGCGCGGCTGTTCTGGCGCAGCGAGTTGCCGTACCAGCGGAACATCAGCTGACGGCTCGCGCGCAGGAACGACGGATCGGGGGGATGCTCGACCGTCGTGATCGACGCGTCCGGCACGTACCAGGTATCCCAGCCCAGGCGCATCAGGCTGTACCAGCTCGACTTGTCGTCGCCGGTCAGGAAGCGGAAGCGGCCCAGGCGCCAGTGATCCAGCGCATCTTCCTGGACGTCGCGGATGAATTCCGGATTGATCACGATCTCGGCGCGGAACAGCGACATCCGCCCGGTCAGTGTGAGCACGCGACGCGACAGTGCCATCGAGCACATGTTCAGGTGGCGCTGGGCGAAGCGCAGGCGATGCCATTCGCGCATCCACGCGCTGCCGCGGACTTCGCAGTACTCGTTGGTGGTCAGTGCGCCGGTGTTCGGATGCAGGCGGAAGTACGGCGCAGCTTTCTCGAGGATGCCCGGATCGAGCACGGTGTCGCCGTCGATCACCGCAACCAGCGCGTCCGCCGGCGGCGCGTCGCGCGAGATCGAGCGGAATCCCTGCGCCAGGGCATCGCGCTTGCCGGTACCGGGGATGCGGACGATGCGCAGCTGGACCTGCGCTGGCGGGCTCAGGCGTTCCCACAGGCATTTGATCAGCTGCTCGTCGGCCATCTCGACGATCGATGCGACGATCGTCGTCGGTGTCTGCGTCGCGATCGCTTCGCGGATCGCCGCGCGATACACCAGCGCGGTCGTCGCCGCGTCGATGCGGAAGCTCGTGATCAGCAGATAGAAGCGCGAAGGCATCGCCTCGCTGCCGAGCTGCCTCGCGATGGCCCGCGCGCGCGGGTACACGACGTTGAGGAAGTACATCGCACGCAGGAAGTGCAGGGCCCCCAGCGAGTAGCGCCAGATGCCGATCACGCCCAGGGCCACCCAGAAGCGGGCGTGGTCGGCATCGAACGCAGTACCCGGCAGCGACACCGCCAGTGCGCACAGGCAACCGATGTAGAACATCCAGCCGGCTGCGGCGGACATCGTGCGATCGTTGTCGACAGCAGCTGAGGCGGCGGCCATGGCGATTACCAGCAGATGCCCTGCGAGCGCTCGGTCGACACCTCGCCCATGAAGCCGACGAGATCGACCGCGTGATGTTCGCCGTTCAGGCGCGACAGCACATCGGCGAACTGGAAGTCGCGGTTGCCGAGCACCATCACCTCGGAGCCGGCGATCACTTCCTCGATGTCGGATTTCAGCAGGCTGGAGACGTGCGGAATCCTGGCGTTGATGTAGTCGCGGTTGGCGCCGTGCACGCGGGCATATTCGACGTTGCGGTCATAGATGCTCAGCTCGAAGCCCTTGCCGATCAGCGTCTCCGCCAGTTCCACCAGCGGACTCTCGCGCAGATCATCGGTCTCCGCCTTGAACGAAAGCCCCAGCAATCCGATGCGGCGTTTGCCGAACGACGCGACGATGTCGACGGCTTTCTCGATCTGCGCCTTGTTGCTGCGCAGGATCGAGCTCAGCAACGGCGATTCGACATCGAGCTGGCCAGCGCGGTAAGTCAGTGCGCGCAGGTCCTTGGGCAGGCAGGAGCCGCCGAATGCGAAGCCCGGGCGCATGTAGTACGGCGACAGATTGAGTTTGCGATCCAGGCACAGGATGTTCATCACCGAGCGGCCATCGACTCCGGCCGCCTTGGCGATCGCACCGATCTCGTTGGCAAACGTGATCTTGGTCGCATGCCAGGCGTTGCAGGCGTACTTGACCATCTCCGCGACCTCGATCGGACGGCGCACCAGCGGTGCCGGCAGATCCGCGTAGAGCTGCGCGAGCGCGTCGCCGGAACGCTCGTTGATCTCGCCGATCACCGTCATCGGCGGTTCGAGATAGTCGCGGATCGCCGTGCTCTCGCGCAGGAACTCAGGATTCACCGCAACGCCGAAGTCGACGCCGGCCACCTTGCCGGATGCCGCTTCAAGCGCCGGGATGACGACCGAGCTGACGGTGCCCGGCAGCACCGTGCTGCGCACCACCACCGTATGCCAGGTCGATTTCTTCGCGAGCGCCGCGCCGATGCCGGCACAGACCTCCTCGACGTACTGCAGGTCGAGGTCGCCATTCTTCTTGCTCGGCGTGCCGACGCAGATCATCGTCAGGTCGCTGTCGAGCACGGCAGAGACCGTGTCGCTGCTTGCGCGCAGGCGGCCGTTGACGATCTGCTGATTCAGCAATTCATCAAGGCCAGGTTCGACGACCGGCGACTTGCCGCGATTGATCAGATCCACTTTGAGCGCAGAGATGTCGACGCCGATGACATCGTGACCGGCTTCCGCGAGGCAGGCGGAACAGACCGCGCCGACATAGCCCATACCGAAGATGCTGATACGCATAAGAAGTTCTCGTCCTTGATGTCTCAATGAGCGCAGCTGCGCCGTCCTTGCGCTCCCGCGATTCGATGCATGCACCGGTCGCGGTTCGCAGCAGGGATATGGCAAGGCCGATGCCAGGACGAAGAACTTCTTGTGAATCCAAAAGTTAAGCAGTGATTCAGGCGCTAGCGACGACAGTGTGTTGTCGCAGCGCAGCAGAACTGTTGCCGATCGGCGACATCTCGATACAGCAGTACCGCTAAGTGTCTGGTTTGACGCACATCAACGATGTCGCCGATGACCGACAAAGGGTTTCGACATGAGCGCTCACGGCAAGAAAATGCACGACCGATCAAGCGCCCAGGCGGCATGCCAAGTGGAAGGGTTCTTCCCTGCGTCGGCCGTCGAGGTGTCGCGATTCTGCGACGCCGACAGCCGGACCGGAGACCTGCGGTCGTGACCGGCGACACCACAGCAGCGTCATCAGCGATGGGCTCCCATCTGTTCGGTGGACGTGTCGGCGAGATTGATGCGGCAGGTGACGACAATGCATCGCCGACCCGCAGCGAGCGTGGCTCATGGTGGTTGCGCTTGCTGCCACGTACGATGACCGGCCTCGTAACCATCGGCTGTCTGCTCGCCGCGCTGCCGATGCTGATCGCCGTCATTCTCAGCGGCGTGATGCTGCAGCAGCAGGCGCATCAGAGCGAAGAGCTGCTCGCTGAAGGTTTGCGCATCGAGCGCATCGGTGCTCAGCTGCTCAAGGAGCTGGAGAATCTCGAGCGCGGCACCTTGCAGTACATCGCGCTGAACGATGCAGAACTGTTGCCGGTACTCGATCGGCGCAGCAGCGCGGTGACCGACATCCTGCATGCGATCCAGCGCGAAGGGTTTCCACCAGCGGTCAAGCACTACGCACTCGACATACTCAACGATCTCGGAAGTGCCGGCCTGATCTGGACTGCGCAGACCGCCGATGTTGAAGCCCTGTCTCTGGTGACCCAGAGAATCCGCCGCAACACCGCCGCTGCCGAGACCATGATCGCGATGGGGCGCAACAGCATCGATGGCCGCGTGCAGGCACTGCAGCAGAAGATGAGCGAGTCACGGCGCATGACCCGTGCCTGTGCGGTGGCATCGATTCCGTTGACGGCGCTGCTGGCGTTCGGTTTCTCGCTTGCGGTGACCCGTCCATTGCATACGCTGCGTTCCGGCATTTCCGCCCTGGGCACGTCGAACTACCGGAACGCAGTCAGCATTGCGTATCCGCGCGAGATGTCGCGGCTCGGCGAGAAGCTCGACTGGCTGCGCCGGCGCCTGGCCATGCTGGAGGCTGACAAGGATCGCTTCCTGATGCATGTGTCGCACGAGTTGAAGACGCCGCTGTCGAGCATCCGCGAAGGCGCCGACCTGATGATGGATGGCACGCTGGGTGCATTGAACCCGGCACAGGCGGAAGTCGTGCAGATCGTGTTCGATGCCTCTGCCGAACTCGAGCAGCAGATTCGCAACCTGATCGCCTATGCCGAATGGCGGGATGGCATGCGTCACGCAACCGCCGAGTGGTTCGACAGCGCGGCACTGGTGCGGGAAGTGCTTGCCGCGCATCGTTTGGCACTTGCCAAGCGCGGATTGCGTATCGAGCTCTCGACGCAGCCCGATCTGCAGCTGTTCGGTCAGCGCATACGCCTGCGCATTGCACTCGACAACCTGATCAGCAACGCGGTCAAGCATGCGCCACCGTCCACGGCCATCGAGTTGACGTTGGGTTGTCGCGACAGCCGTTGCTACGTGAGCGTACGCGACTATGGCCGCGGCATTCCTGAGAGCGAACGCGAGCGTGTGCTCGAACCGTTCGTTCGCGGCACGGAAAAGGAGGAGACCGCTGTACGTGGCACCGGCGTCGGTTTGTCGATCGTCGTGGATACCGTTACTGCCCATGGAGGGGAACTTGAAATCCAGGATGCAGAACCGGGTGCGCGCATGGCCATGGCATGGCCGCACCCACCGATACATGAGTAGGACCGGGAAGCCTCGCCGCCTCGGTCCGCTCGCGCTGAGCCTGTGTGCGCTCGGCCTGGCTGGCTGTGCGCAGTTTCCGCTGTCGATGCCGTTGCCGCTGCCGGCGGGCGAGCACGGCGCGCTGACGTTCTGGGACAAGGCAGTGCAGGCGAGCAATGCCGAGCGCAACGCGATGTGGCGTGATGCGCAAACACCGGACAAGGCCTGGCAGATCGCGCTGCTGCAGAGCCTGCCGGACTACACACGCTATGACCCGGCTGCAGCGCGCAGCGGCCTGAAGAAGGTCCTGGCCGAGAACAACTGGGATGATGTTGCCGCGGTCGCCCGCATCCGCCTTGCCGATCTGAAGAGCGATCGGGTCTGCGAGGAGCGCGTTTCCGAGTTCGAGCGACGTCTGAATGAAGTCATCGCCATCGAGAAGCAACTGGATGAACATGGACACTGAATCTGCCAGCCGAGCGCCGCGCATCCTGCTGGTCGATGACGATGCCAAGCTGTTGCGCGTGCTTACACTGCGCCTGGAGTCCGAGGGCTACAGCGTCGTCATCGCCGCGGACGGCGAGGAGGCGCGTGCGCATCTCGACGAGACCGAACCGGATTTCGTAATTGCCGATCTGCGCATGCCCGGCATCGACGGCATCGCCCTGCTGCAGATGGTGCAGGCCAGGCGTCCCGGCCTGCCGGTCGCGATCCTCAGCGCACATGGCGACATTCCCGACGCCGTGCGTGCAACGCAATCCGGCGCCGTCGATTTTCTGACCAAGCCGGTGCGCAGCAGCCTGCTGCTGGACTGCATCCGGCGCAACCTGCATTTCACCGGTGACGAAGATGGCGGGTCGACACGCTGGGCGCCGGACATCCTGACCCAGGCGCCGATCATGCGCGCGATCCTCGCCAATGCGCGGCGCGTCGCGCGCCTTGATCCTGCCGTGCTGATCACCGGGCCGAGCGGCAGCGGCAAGGAACTGCTGGCACGGGCGATCCACCAGGCCAGCCCGCGCAGCCGGCATCCATTTGTCGCGATCAACTGTGCTGCAGTGCCACCGGATCTGCTGGAGTCCGAACTGTTCGGGCACAAGCGCGGTTCGTTCACCGGTGCGCATTCCGACCAACCCGGTCTGTTCCGCGCAGCGAATGGCGGCACCGTGTTTCTCGACGAGATCGGCGACATGCCGGCGATGCTGCAGGTCAAGCTGCTGCGGGTCCTGCAGGAGCGTGAAGTACGACCGGTCGGCGAAGTCCGCTCGATTCCGGTGGACGTGCGCGTGCTGTCGGCTACCCATCGCGATCTGGAAGGCAATGTCCGCGAGGGCCGCTTCCGCGAAGACCTCTATTACCGTCTCAACGTCGTCGAACTGCGCCTGCCGCCGCTGGCGGATCGCCGCGAGGACATTCCGCTGCTCGTCGCCACGCGTCTGCGCCACCTGGGCAAGCAGGGCGGGTCGCAGCGGGTCTACTCGCCTGAGGCGATGGAACTGATGCTCGCAGCCAACTGGCCCGGCAATGTGCGGCAACTGTTCAATGTTGTCGAGCGCACCGCGGCGCTGTCGCCGAGCCGGGTCATCAGCGCCGAGCTGGTTCGCAAGGCTTTAGGTGAGCCCGAGAGCACCGTTGCGCCGCTGGACGAGGCGCGTGACCTGTTCATGAAGGAATACCTGCAGCAGACCCTGCGCATCGCCGAGGGCAATGTCAGCCGCGCCGCCCGTCTGGCCGGGCGCAACCGCACCGACTTCTACAAGCTGATGCGGCGCTACCGGTTGCCGATGAACTCACCGAACGATGGCTGAGCGGTGCCGTTCCGGTCCGGTTCAGGTCAGTTGGAGAAAAGTCGGGTTTCCTCGCCGCACCGGGTTGCATCACGAAACCCGCACAGGAGCACTGACATGAACCACAAGACCCTTCTCGTCTGTCTGTCCATCGGACTTCCTTTTCCGGCACTTTCGGCGGACGAGGCAACCTGCGCCGCGTTCGTCAGTGTGATCGATGCGAATCTGAAGGAGGCGGCCCTCGCAAAGATGCTGTCCGTGACGTCTCCAGACCCTGCCGCCGCCGCGTCGAACGGACAGACCGCCGCGAGCACGATGCAGATCGTCGAGCAGAATCTCAGGCTGCTGGCGCAGAACGGATGCGGAACCTATCCGCGCCCGGTCGATTCCAGCGGCTACAACAACGACGCCATGTACTGCGCCTACGAGATTCTCCAGCAGCGGCCCGCAACATCTGCGTGCGACCGACGCACCTGGACCCTGAAGGGGCCGATCGAAACCTGGCACTCGTTCGGCAACAAGCCGCGTGGGTCCGACTAGGCTGGAGTGGGGGTCGCCCCTGCGCCTGAGGTGAGCGCGCTGGGCGACGTTGTGCTGTCGCAGAGTGGCTTCGGTCAGGCCCCGTGCGTCGTTCCGGGTTTCAGACCGATCGTGTGCAGACTGCCAGTCCAGGTTTTCATCGCTCCGCACGCATCGCGGTCATCCTTTGCGGGCGCTGGACCAAATTGCGAATCCATCCGACCGAATCTGCGGGCCGCGCTGGCGAAGCTGAAAACGTCAGGCGGCCCGGCTCGAATACGTGGTTTGCGACCTGCAGGAAAGTGTTCAGGAGCTGACTTTGGGTCGTGGGTCCGACGGCGCGCCTGATGGACATTTAACGCAATAGAGAACCTGTCCCAAAGCTTGGGTCCGCCCCCCGGTCGTCACGACCCATGGGCGATTCTGCCAAGGTGGATTGTGGCGGACGTGCTGATTGTGACCGCACTCGAGCTGCGCAACCCAGTGCAGCTCCTCGTCCTGGTGAAACCCGATGATTTGCCACGGCACTGCGCTCATGCGAACTCACCGATGGAAGGTCTGGACAAGTCACTTGAACCGCCGAACGGCGGCTTGTTTGCTGGCTCCGCCGCAGCGCGCAATTGTCGCGCAACAGTCTGTCCGCAGCGCGCAGGCAAGTACATTTTTTACATAGAATGCGCAGTGTATGGTAATGTTATTACCATGAACGTTTCTATGCTTGCTGCCGCCCAGGCTCGTCAGGAGCGGACCCTGAGCAACCGTTACGTCAGCTTCAAATGACCCGTACCGACCGAGTCATAGACGATCTCCGAGCCAGGATTCCCTCATTCGAATGCGTGCCCGGCTGTCACGACTGTTGTGGCCCGGTTACGGCTTCTTCCACCGAAATGGCGCGCCTGCCGTCCAAAAGTGAAGCGGTCCACGCTGCAGCGCTTGAAGCCTTGAGTTGCCCGTACCTTGGCGCCAATGGGTGCGAGGTGTACGACGAGCGCCCTCTGATTTGCCGCCTGTTCGGAACGACGCCTCGACTTCCATGTCCGAACGGGCGAAAGCCGACCGTCATGATCGCGGCGGGCGTGGAGGCCAAGATCCACTGGTTTGCCAGAAACACACGTCAGGTGCTGGTTTGATCAGCAAGCTGAGAGCACCCGGCACGAAGTCATTCGATGTTCGACGCACAACCAGGAGATCGGTAGATGCACGCACCTGACCCGCAGGCCCAGATCAAGGCACTCATCGCCCGGGGCAGGGAAAACGGTTTCGTGACGGTTTTCGAGGTCGCAGACCATCTCACGGATGCGTTGGATTCCGAGCACGTTGAGGACACGATCATCATGCTCCGGGGGATTGGCATCCAGGTTCATGAAGAGACGCCCGCAGGTGAGGCAGGACTATTTGCCGATTCGACTGCGTCGACAGATGTCGACGACGAGGTTGCCGAAGAAGCCGCCAATGCACTGGCCGCCGGTGACCCGCGATTCAATCGAACCACCGATCCGGTGCGCATGTACATGCGGGAGATGGGGGGCACCGAACTTCTTGATCGCCAAGGCGAGATTCGTATTGCCAAACGCATGGAGGAGGGTCTGGGTGAATCGCTCCTTGCGCTCGCCCACTTCCCGAAGGCGATCGAGTTTCTCCTGGATACGTACTGCGAAGTGCAGGAAGGTCGATCTCGCCTGGGTGATCTGCTCGTCGGCTTCGTCACACCTGAATCGGATTTATCGATCGCGGAGCCGCTGGACCCGGAGTCCGCAGCTGAGGTTGTTGTCGACGGCAGCGACGATGCCGAGGTCGCCGCAAAGGGAGCTGATCCTCTGAAAGCCGAAGCAGCTTTTTCGGAGCTGCGCCGTCTGCATCAGGACGCCGAGCGGGCAACCCACAGTGTCGCATCGGACCCTGGGCTGCAGCGGCAACTCCGGACTCGCGTTGCCGATCACCTCATAAGCCTGCGCTTGTCGCAGAAAGCAGTGGTGGGCGCTCGATCGGTTCTAAGGGAAGCCAGGGAAAACATTCGCGCGGCGGAGTTCGGCATTCTGCGACTGGTTGTGATCGACGCCGGCATGCCGCGAGGTGAGTTTCTGGACAAGTTTCGGCAGGAAGGCGCTACCAGCCTGGCCTGGCTTGAGGCGGCGATACGGGCAAAACGCAAATACTCCACCAAACTCGCGGCATCGAGGCCCGAAATCGAAGTGTGGGTGCGGCAACTCGCGAAGATCGAAGCTGACGCACGGCTCTCCATCGATGAAATCAAGGATATCGCCCGCCGTGTGATGCTCGGCAAGTCCAAAGCGCGGCAAGCCAAGAAGGAAATGGTAGAAGCCAACCTGCGCTTGGTGATCTCGATCGCAAAGAGGTACACCGGCCGCGGTCTTCAGCTGCTCGATCTGATCCAGGAAGGCAATATCGGTCTGATGAAGGCGGTCGACAAGTTCGAGTATCAGCGAGGTTTCAAGTTCTCGACGTATGCGACCTGGTGGATTCGCCAATCGGTCACCCGTGCGATTGCCGATCAGGCCCGCACCATTCGCGTTCCGGTACATATGATCGAAGGGTCCGGCAAGGTCCGTCGCGCCGCACGGGAGCTGTATCAGAAAACTGGCCGTGAACCGACGTTGCCGGAGTTGGCGACGCATATCGGCACGACGGAGCTTGCGGTGCAGAAAGTACTCGATGTCGTACGTGAACCGATCTCGCTGGAGACACCTGTTGGCGATGACATGGACGCCCAGCTCGGCGATTTCATCCCCGACGTTGACGCCGCTTCGCCCCTGGATCTCGCGATGAAGCAGTCCCTCCGTGAGAGGACCCAGGAAGTTCTCGGCAATCTGAGTCCCCGCGAAGCGAAAGTGATCCGGATGCGCTTCGGCATCGACATGGATAGCGATCACACGCTCGATGAAGTCGGCAGGCACTTCAATTTGACGCGTGAAAGAATCCGCCAGATCGAGGCCAAGATTCTCACCAAGCTGCGGCATCCCAGTTGGGCCGAACAGTTGCGGTCCTTTGCAGCTGAATGAAGCCACATCAATCTGCTCCGTGCAGAAGCGAAATCGCGACAGCTGCCGCGGGCTGCCCCCCGAATTCTCCCACTCATGGCCGGGTCAAAGTCCTCAAGCGCAATCTGCGCTCTGGTCACAGTTCCGAGCGCTAAGGAACCTCTGAATAAGTCGATCCGTCATTCCCGCGAAAGCGGGAATCCAGGGAATACACTGCAGCGCTCTCCGCTCTGGATTCCCGCGTACGCGGGAATGACGACTTATTCAGAGGTTCTTTAGATGAATGTTGCGATGCGCCAGAAAATACGTCGATAGGGGCCCAAAAGGGTTTCCGGCATGCCATCACTGCAGCAAGGGCGGTTCCGCGCCAGAAACGTGACGTCGAAATCGCCAGTTCGGACACCCCGCCCATCGGGCACGCGTACCTGAAGCCGCTAAGTGGCCTAACGAACAGTGCGGCGCCTGAATAACCTGCAAGCTGCCTAAAGGGAACGCTCAGGCACCTTTCCCGGCCATCTTCCGGCGTATCTCGTGTCGCAGGATCATTCCGTGTCGGACGTCGCTCCAGCCCGAGTACTCAAACACTCCTCCGATCCAGGTCCCCTGCAGAACCATCTGCTTGCGGCCTTGCCCGCAGCGGACTTCGCGCGCCTGGTGCAACTGGAACGGGTGCCCATGCTGCTGGGCGAGGCGTTGTACGAATCCGGCGGCGTCCTGGACCATGTCTACTTTCCCACCACCTCCATCGTCTCCGTGCACTCCATCCTGGAGAACGGGTCCTCGCTGGAAATCGCCGGCGTCGGCAACGAGGGCATGCTCGGCATTTCGCTGTTCATGGGTGGCAATACCACGCCGAGCCGTGCGCTGGTGCAGACGGCCGGACATGCTTACCGCCTCAAGGCCTATCTGTTGCTGGAAGAGTTCAATCGTGGCGGCGCCATGCTGCGCCTGCTACTTCGCTACAGCCAGGCGCTCTTGACGCAGATGGCACAGTCCGCTGCCTGCACCCGCCATCACTCGATAGAGCAGCAACTATGCCGCTGGCTGCTGCTGACCCTGGATCGGCAATCCTCCAATGATCTGGTGATGACCCAGGAACAGATCGCCAGCATGCTCGGCGTTCGCCGGGAGAGCGTGACCGAGGCGGCTGGCACACTCAAGCAGCGCGGGGTCATCAGCTACCGCCGCGGCCACATCACCGTGCTCGATCGCACTGGCCTTGATACCCACACCTGTGAGTGCTACGGCGTGGTCAAGAATGAATTCAATCGCCTTTTGCGCGATGTGCAGCACCACTGACGACCAGCCCGTGTCCGAAACCACTTCCAGCTACAAACCTCCAGCCGCTGGTCCCGATACGACCGAGATCGTCACCGAGTTCCGTCGTCAGGAAACGCTATTGAAGACTGGCGCGTTGCAAAAGGCCATTCTGACCAGTGCCAACTTCTCGATCATCGCTACCGACGAGAAGGGCATCATCCAGCTGTTCAACATCGGCGCCGAGCGCATGCTGGGTTATTCGGCGGCGGAGGTGGTCAGCAAGATCAACCCGAGCGACATCCATGATCCGCAGGAAGTCATGGCGCGCGCACGCGCGCTGAGTTTGGAGCTGGGGACAACGATCGCTCCGGGTTTCGAGGCGCTGGCCTACAAGGCTTCGCGCGGAATCGAAGACAGCTATGAGCTGACGTACATCTGCAAGAACGGCAGCCGCTTTCCGGCCATTGTCTCCATCACCGCGCTGCGAGACGACTACGACAGCATCATCGGCTATCTGCTGATCGGCTCGGACAACTCCGTGCGCAAGCAAGTGGAGGCGGAGCTGACCAGCGCCAAGGCCGTTGCCGAGAAGGCAAATCTCGCGAAGTCGGATTTTCTCTCCAACATGAGTCACGAGCTGCGCACGCCGCTGAATGCGATTCTCGGATTCGCGCAGCTGATGGAGTCTGACGCGATCCCGCAGACCAGCACGCAGAGCGAAAGCACCAGCCAGATCCTGCAGGCTGGCTGGTATCTTCTGGACCTGATCAACGAAATCCTCGATCTGGCCCTGATCGAATCGGGCCGCCTGATGCTGTCGCAGGAGCCGATGGCACTCTACGACGTGATGCTCGAATGCCAGTCCATGATCGAGCCGCAGGCGCAGAAGCATGGTATCCGGATGAGTTTCTGCAGCATCGATGAGACATGCTTTGTTCGCGCCGACCGCACGCGCGTCAAGCAGGTATTGATCAACCTGCTGTCCAACGCCATCAAGTACAACCGATCCGGCGGCGCGGTGATCGTCGATTGCAGAATGATGTCGGACGAGCACGTGCGCATCAGCGTGGAGGACACCGGGACGGGATTGTCGCCGGGAAATCTTGCGCAGCTTTTCCAACCCTTCAACCGTCTCGGGCAGGAGAACGGCGGCGAAGAAGGCACGGGCATAGGCCTGTTCATGACCAAACGCCTGGTGGAAATGATGGGCGGCGTTATCGGCGTGGAAAGTACTGTCGGCAAGGGCAGCATCTTCTGGGTTGAACTTTTGCGCGCCAGCGCACCGCAGCTCACCCTTGAGGCAACGGGCGCTCCGGCCTGCGAACTGCCGGCGGTCATGCACGATCCATTGTTGCGCACCGTACTGTGTGTCGAGGACAACCCGGCGAATCTGAAACTGGTTGAGCAACTGATTGCGCGGCGCACCAACCTGCGCCTTCTGAGCGCAGGCGATGGCTCGCTTGGCATAACGCTTGCGCGGGACCATCAACCGCAGGTGATCCTGATGGACATCAATCTCCCAGGAATCAGCGGTATCAAGGCACTGAAAATTCTGCGTGAAGATGAACTCACCCGTCACATCCCTGTCATCGCGATCAGCGCCAACGCCATGCCGCACGACATTCATCGGGGACTGGAAGCCGGGTTCTTCCGCTACCTGACCAAGCCCATCAAGGTCCACGCATTCATGGAGGCGCTGGATGAGGCGCTGGAAATCGCGGGTGCCGCCGGTGGAGAAGGAGTCGCACAATGATCAGCAATGCCGACATTCTCGGAGCAAAAATCCTGATCGTTGACGATCTTGAGACCAATGTTCTGCTGCTGCAGAAAATCCTCGACGCAGCCGGGTACAGCAGCGTCAACTCGACCATGGATCCCACTCAGGTCTGCGCGCTGCACCGGGACAACGGCTATGACCTGATTCTGCTCGACCTGATGATGCCTGTAATGGATGGATTTGAGGTGCTGGAAGGCCTCAAGCAGATCGATCCCGGCAACTATGTGCCCGTGTTGGTGGTCACGGCCCAGCCCAATCACAAGCTCCGCGCGCTACAGGCTGGCGCCAAGGATTTCATCAGCAAGCCCTTCAACGTCGTGGAGGTGAAGACGCGGATTCACAACGCTCTGGAAGTGCGCTTGTGCCTCAAGCAGCTGGCTGAGTACAACCAGCGCCTGGAAAAGACAGTCCTGGAGCGCACCGCCGCACTGCGCCAGAGCGAGGAGCGCTTTCAACGCCTCACCGAGCTCTCATCCGACTGGTACTGGGAGCAAGATGCACATGGCAAGTTCACCAAGCTCTCGGGCCCGGCTCTGGAGATGCTCGGCATTCGCGGTGATGGCTCGCCGGATGTGGGCAGCACCGGCTGGGACGAGGTCCAGCGCGCAACGCTGGACGCCAACATCGCGAGGCGCCGCCCGTTTCTGGACTTTGTCTACAGTCGCACCCATGCCGACGGCAGACAACAGACCTTTCAGGTCAGCGGTGAACCTATTTTCAGTTCCTCGGGGAATTACGCCGGCTATCGCGGTATCGGTACAGATATCAGTCGCAGACAATGATGGGCAAGGGTGCAGACACATACTCACGGCGATACGCCTGCGAAAGCTCATCCTGGAACTGCCATGGCGCCCATTGAAAACCAGCTTATTGCCTCGCTCCCGATCAAGGATGGCAAGCGCTTGCTGCTGGGTTGCGACCTCATCGAGTTGAAGCTCTCGGACGTGCTGTATGAATCCGGTGACCTGACCCGGCATGTGTACTTTCCAACCGACAGTTTTATCTCTTTGCTTGCGCTGGGTGACGATCAGTCCGGCGTTGAGGTCGGCATGATCGGTCGTGAAGGACTTCTCGGGTCGCACCTTGCCCTCGGCGTGAGTACTTCGCCGCTGCGAGCGCTGGTGCAGGGCGCAGGAGAATCTCTGCGCATCGGTCGCGTCGCATTTCTCGCTGAGCTCGATCGCAGTGTCGCCTTGCGGCGGACACTCAATCTCTATCTGCATACGTTGATGGTCCAGCTCGCAACGTCTGCCGCCTGTCTGCGCTATCACGAGGTGGGCCCGCGCCTCGCGCGCTGGCTGCTCATGAGCCAGGATCGGGCGCGCTCCGATCACTTCCTCATGACCCATGAATTCCTGTCGACCATGCTGGGCGTACGGCGCGTCGGCATCACCATGGCCGCGGGCGCGCTGCAGCGTGCAGGACTCATCGAGTATCAGCGCGGCGAGATCACTATTCTCAATCGAAAGGGATTACAGGCGATGTCCTGTAGATGTTACGAGACCGACCGGCAGTCATATCGAGCGACGATGGATCGTGAATGAAAGACGCTTCATCTCACTGTACGGAAGAAGGTGAACGTCGTAAGGCTGGCCCACTTCTACAAACGCCCAGCAATCGCGCATGTCACGCGCGAGTCCATGGCCGCGATCCGGCTACCGTTCAGAAGCGGTAATGGTGGGAGTCATTGGAAGACTCCGCGTAGTTGCAGAACTTAACCGTGCTTGTCTGTTCCGTCGCGCGGTATCGTTTGATGCGGTACCGCCTTGTTCCGTCCTGATCGTTTTGCTGCGTAAAGCGCAGTATCGGCCTTCTCGTAAGATGTCGACATCGGCTCGGATAAAGGTACCCACGCTGTGCCGATACTGATCGTCACGCGACCAAAGGGACTTTCCGTGTTCTCGATATCCAGATCGTAAACCGCGCTGCGGAGTTCTTCGACGATGCGCATCGCGACTTCCGGATCGCAGTCGTAAAGGAACAGGACAAATTCCTCGCCGCCGACTCTGGCTGCAAGATCGCCCGGGCTTCGCGCAAATCGATCGATCGTCAGCGCAACCTCCTTGAGCACGCCATCACCGTGGGCATGACCATATCGATCATTGATTTTCTTGAAATGATCGAGGTCGAGTATCGCCACGCAGTAGGGCTTTGCGGCACGCCTGCTCGCTCGGGTCCATTTGTCCGTATGAACTTCGTATCCGCTTCGATTTGGCAGCCCGGTGAGGAAATCGATCTGGGCACCAGCGCGCATCAACTGCAGCAGTGCCCAGTTCTGTCGACGGGTTCGCTGCGAAAAGACCGCTGTAATGAAGGCCAGGCTGATCAGGATCGCGATTGTCAGGGTTTCGGTTGGTGTCTGAGTGATACCGATCCAGAAATCCTTGACCACCAGCATTGCCACATACATGGCAATGAAGAAAAGACTTCGAACAACAGGAAGGCGCCCCAACGTCAGTGCAGCGACCGGAACGGCTACCGATATCACCGGCGAAACGCGATAGCCTGCCAGATTCGCCTGATGCATCAAGGCTTCAATTGCTGCGGCCTCCAGAAGAAACACCACCATGCATGCATTTTCAGTCCAGACATGCTGAGGCCATTTGTAGAGGGCCGCCGTGACCGCCACAAAAGCCGGGCCGAGCACCAGCAGGCTGATCCAGAGTGTCAACACCCGCGTGGACTCGGGTATTCCCAGCATCTCAGGCGTCCACAACGGCGCCGTCAGAAAGAATGCGGCGGTAACCAGAGTCGTTGTGATCCGGGCGGGCATTGCCTGCGCGCGGGATTGCGCCTTGAAACGTGATTCCAGATCAGGAGGAAATCGAAGCTGTTGTACCGGTCCCCGCGCATACCGGTCGAGCGCCTGGCGATGCTCAACGACCTCGCGCAAAGGGACGGCAGCGACTTCACTGGCGCCGTTGGGTCGACGCGGGGCCCTTGGGCTGTCAAGCGAGTGAACCACTGTCCTTCTGCTCCGTATGAAACCGCTCCCAGCGGTTGTAACACGACAGGGGTGGCCGGGTTATCTCCACAATCCCATGGCGAGGGAATAGAACCGACGCTGGCTCTTGGAGTGCGGTCTCGGGTGGTCTCCCCGTGGTCTCAGCCAAAAAAAAGGAGCTAGGTTTTCACCTAACTCCTTGTTCTATCTGGTGGACAGTACAGGGCTTGAACCTGTGACCCCCGCCGTGTGAAGGCGATGCTCTACCACTGAGCTAACTGTCCTTTGGGGGGCGGAATCATAGAGAGGACGGTTGCCAGCGTCAATGAAAGTCTGCGGAATCTGCTCCAGCCACGCGTATTGGATGCCCTGCAGATATGCAATCGGCGCATCGATCGGGCTGGCGTACATGCCGCACCCGAGAGCGTCGGATGTGAAATGCCGGCAGCGGTTGGCGCGCGCGTCACCGGGCGCGACGGCGTTTCGCCGAGCCGTGCAGCTGCCTCGGGTCAACACTCGACTTCACTCTTTGCATCGAACCTTTGCGTGTGGCCTTAGTGCCAGGCGCTACCTCATGACGGGAGTCCTTGAACTGCTCCGCCAGCCAGGGCGGCGCTTCGAGATGGCACAGGGTTTGCTTCACTCGATGAAGCTTCGACAGCAATAGCAGGCGATACGCCACCGGCGCCCGTCAGGACCGGCGCGGGCAATGACGGCCGTATTGCGCGCCGGCTGATCAGCAGGTCAGGACAGGGGCCTCCATTCGCAGTGGTCATCGGGGTCGCGGCGGAGCGGCGCCCTTCTTTACGAGTGTGGATCTGGATCGGCGATGACACAGGATCAGGGCAGATTCGGATGGACCAAGAGGTAATCAGGGGATTTGCAGCGTCGCCATCCCGTGCGGGCCAATCCGCCTGCGTGATCGTGGGTGCGGGCGCGGCCGGTGTGCGCTGCGCGCGTGAGCTTGCTCGCAGCGCGCCCGGGCTGCGCGTGGTGCTGCTCGGTGCTGAGGCGGTGCAGCCGTATGACCGCGTGCGCCTGTCCTCGCTGCTCGCTGGCGAATGCCGCGTTGATGCCCTCGATCAGGCCGCGGGTCTGGATCAACTGCCTTCGCTGAGTCTGCGGTTCGGCGAGACCGTGGCATCCATTGATCGCGAGGCCCGCAGTCTGCGTCTGGCCAGCGGCGAACAGCTGGGCTTCAGCAGCCTGGTGCTGGCCACCGGCTCGCGGTCGCACGTGCCTGCGATTCCCGGCACGGACCTTGTCGGCGTGTACGCGTTTCGCGATCTGCGCGATGCCGAGGCACTGAGCGCGCGCCGGCTGCGTAGCCGCCGCACGGTGGTTCTTGGTGGCGGCCTGCTCGGCCTGGAAGCCGCGCGTGCGATGCACCGGTTTCATACCGAGGTGGTGGTAGTCGAACACGGTGGTCGCCTGATGCCGCGCCAGCTCGACGATCTGGCCGCCGCGCGTCTGGCGGCGCAGGTGCAGAGCCTGGGTATTGAATGCGTGGTCGACGACGGTGCGCTGCAGTTGACTGGCGAGCGCACGGTCAGCGGCGTGCGCCTGCGCAGCGGCCGCGTGATCGAGTGCGACACCGTGGTGATCGCCACCGGCATCGTGCCCAATGTGCGGCTGGCGCTGGACGCCGGCCTGGCCATCGGGCGTGGCATCAAGGTCGACGATCGTCTGCGCACGAACGATCCGGAGATCTATGCCATCGGCGAATGCGCCGAGCATCGCGGCGTGGTCTACGGTCTGGTCGCGCCCTGTCTGGAACAGGCCGCGGTTGCGGCGAGCGTCATTGCCGGGATCGACGCGCAGTACCTGGGCTCGGTCGATGCCACGCGTTTGAAGGTGATGAAAACCCAGGTCTTTGCTGCCGGCACGCATCCGGACCGCTGCCTGGAAGGGCTGGATCGCGAACTCGCGTTCAGCAGCGAACAGGGCTATCGCAAACTGATTCACCGGCGCGGCAAGCTGATCGGCGTACTCGGCGTTGGCGAGTGGGCCGAATTGCCGCGCGCGCTTGAAGCGGTGCAGCAGGGCCGTAGCGTCGATTGGCTGCAGCGTGCGCGCTTCGAACGCAGCGGCCGACTGTGGCCGCAAACCGAATCAGCGAGCGTGGCGAACTGGCCGGCGAGTGCGACCGTATGCAACTGCACCGGCGTGACGCGCGGACAGCTCGGCGACGCCATCGCCACCGGTTGCGCCACGCGCGCTGCGCTCGCCGCCTGCACACGGGCGTCCACCGTCTGCGGTTCCTGCGTGCCGCTGCTCGATCAATTGCTTGGCGAAGAATCGCGGCCGCAGCCGGTCGCGGCCGGCCGGCCATTACTGGCGATGGCGGCCGTGGCCACGCTTGCGACACTGCTGCTGTCGATACTGCCGGGGCTGCCCTATGTGCCGAGCTGGGAACGCTTCGCCTGGCACTGGGACGTGCTGTGGCGCGATGGCCTGCTCAAGCAGATCAGCGGCTACGCGCTCGCAGGCATGGCAGTGGTGGGCCTGCTGATTTCGGTGCGCAAGCGCGCGCCGCGCGTGAACTGGGGCAGTTTCGCGCTATGGAGGAATCTGCACGTGGGCCTGGGTGTGGGTGCGCTGCTGGCCCTGTTCTTTCACACCGGCGGACGCCTGGGCAACGGCCTCAACGCCGGCCTGATGAGCGCGTTCATCGCGCTGATTGCCGCCGGTACTGCAGCGGGTGCCCTGATCGCACTCGAGCACCGCCTGAGTCCGGCGCGCGCCAAACGTCTGCGCGGCAGTCTGACCTGGGCGCACATCCTTGCATTCTGGCCGCTACCGGTGCTGCTGGGTTTCCATGTACTCAAGATCTACTACTACTGACCCATGGCGGCCTTCCGTTCCTGGCGCTGGATCGCGGCCTGGCTTGCGCTCACCCTGGTCCTGGGCAGCGTACTGGCCTGGGCCCTGCTCGATCCCGCGCCCTCGCCACTGCGTGCCTGGTTTGCACCGGGTCCGATGACGCACGGCCATCACCAGATCGAGCTGGCCTGCGGCGCCTGCCACACCGACGCCTTTGGCGGCGGTGCTGTGCTGCAGGAGGCCTGCGTGAACTGCCACGGCGAACAGCTCACGCAGGCCGACGACTCGCACCCCAAATCCAAGTTCACCGATCCGCGCAATCTGGACCTGGTGAAGAAGCTCGACGGCCGAGCCTGCGTGAGCTGCCATGCCGAACACCGGCCCGGCATCGTCGGTGACATGGGCCTGAGTCTGCCGGCGGATTTCTGCGTGACCTGTCACGCCGAAGTCGGGCAGGAACGGCCGACGCACGCAGGCCTGGGTTTCGAGACCTGCGCCAGCGCCGGCTGTCACAACTATCACGACAATCGCGCGCTGTACGAAGATTTTCTGCTCGAACACGCGCAGGTCCCGGCGCTGCGCGAGACGCGAACCTTGCCCGCGCGCGACTTCGCGCAGCGCTGGATCACCGAACACGCGTCGGTGGCGGCCATCGCGCCGGACCATCCGACTGCGGATGCGGCGCTGGTGAGCGACTGGCTGGCGTCCTCGCACGCGCAGGCCGGTGTGCAGTGCAGCGGCTGCCATGCACCCGAGCAGACTGCATGGCGCGACAAGCCGGATCACCAAGCCTGCGCGACCTGTCATGACGGCGAGGTCGAAGGTTTTCTTCAAGGCAAGCACGGCATGCGCCTGGCAGCGGAGCTGTCGCCGATGACGCCGCAGATCGCGCGACAAGCCATGCACGTCGACGCCGGGCATCAGGAACTGGGCTGCAGCAGTTGTCACGGCGCGCACAGCTTCGACACACGCAAGGCCGCGGTCGACGCCTGCCTGGGCTGCCACGCCGACGAGCACAGCCTGGCGTTCCGTGACTCGGCGCATTTCAAACTCTGGCAGCAGGAACTGGCCGGCGAACTGCCGCCGGGCAGCGGTGTGAGCTGCGCCAGCTGCCATCTGCCGCGTTTGAGCGTGGACACTGGCGGTGTTACGCAGGTTCATGTGCAGCACAACCAGAACGACAGCCTGCGTCCGAACGAGGGCATGATCCGTCCGGTGTGCCAGAACTGCCATGGCCTGGCGTTCGCGATCGACGCCCTGGCCGACGCCGATCTGATTCGCGGCAATTTTGCGCACGCACCCGAACGGCATATCGAATCCATCGACATGGCGGTGCGCAACGAGCAGGCGGATCGCGGGCGCCGTGAGCAGGCGTCGCCATGAGCCTGGGCCAGACTTTCTCTGCGCGCGCGGCGTTGCTGCTGTGCTGCGCACTGCTGCACGCCTGCGCACCGGAAGCATCGTCGGCACCGGCTGCGACGAAGCCGGCGCCGCGCAAGGTTCCGTACTTCGACGATGCGAAACTGCAAGCGGGCCGCGCGGTGTGGCTGGGAACCTGCGCCGGATGTCACGACGTGGGTATCGCCGGTGCACCGGTGCTCGGCGATGTTACGGCCTGGGCGCCGCGCATCGCGCAGGGCCGCGAGGTCCTGCTTGCGCGTGCGCGTGAAGGATTCTTCGGGGCGAAGGGCACGATGATGCCGGCACGCGGTGGCAACGATGCCCTGAGCGACGCCGACATCGCCGCTGCTGTCGATTACATGATTGCTGCCAGCAGTGTGCGCTGACGCCATGTCGCCCGAACAAGTTGCCTGCGTGAAGCGAAGCTGGGCGCGCTTGCAGCCGCGTCGCCTGATCGTGGGTGAGCGCTTCTATCGCCGCCTGTTCAAGCTCGACCCCGCGGTGCGCGCACTGTTTCATCGCGACATGGCGGACCAGACGCGGCGCCTTGGGGTGATGCTCGACATCGCCGTGTGCGGGCTCGACGAGCCTGCGGTGCTGACGCCGATCGTGCAGGCCCTGGGCGCACGTCACGCGCATTACGGCGTCGACGCCGCGCACTACGGCACGGTCGGTGCGGCGCTGCTGTGGGCACTCGGCGAAGGGCTCACCACCGACTTCACACCGGAAGTTGAAGCGGCCTGGACCGCGTTCTACGCCTTCATCGCCGATCTCATGCAGTCGACGAACGCGAGCCCGCCATGAACCCGCCCTTGCGAACCAGCGAGTGTGTGAGCGACGTTGGCGCGGCGAGCCTGCTCGACAGCACGCGCTTCGGCGTGTGCCAACTCGACGCGAGCGGGCATGTGCAGTACCTGAACCCCGCGGCGGCGCAACTGCTGGGTGCTGAGCCCGCTCAGTTGCTCGGACGCAGCATTCATGACCTGGCGCTGCGCCTGCGCCTGGACGGATCTCCGCGCCCGGCTGACGATGGCGAACTGTTGCTGGCGCTTCGCGAGGGCCGCGCTGCGCGTGCCGATGGCGAGGTTCTGTGCCGCGCCGACGGCCGTGTCTTCCATGCCGATTGCCTGCTTAGCCCGGTGCACGTCGAGGGCGCGCTGGACCACTTTGTCCTGAGTCTGGTCGATGTCAGTGCACGCTGGCGTGCCGAGGAACAAGGTCGGCGCGCGCGCCGCGAACTCGAACAGCGCGTGGCAGCACGCAGTGGCGAGTTGCGCGAAGCGCTGGATGAACTCAACGCCGTCACAGAGCGTCTGCGCGAGCTGTCGGCGCATGCCGAGTGCGCGCGCGAGAATGATCGCTCGCGCATCGCGCGGGAGATCCATGATGAACTCGGCAGCGTGCTGGTGGCGCTCAAGCTCGACCTCAGCTGGCTCGGCAGTCGTCTGCAGGATCACACCGAGCTGGTGACCAAGACCGTGTCCATGCGCCGCCTGCTCGACAACGCGGTGGTCGAAGTCGGGCGCATCATCACCGATCTGCGACCCTCGATCCTGGATCACCAGGGCTTATGGGCGGCGATGGAATGGCATGCGCAGGAGGCGATCAGCGCCGCGGGTCTCGACGGCAGCATCGACCTCGTTGATGTATTGGGCTTCTGCCCGCCGGACGGTGCGCTCGGCACCGCGGCCTACCGCATCTTCCAGGAGATGCTCAACAACGTGGCACGACATGCGCATGCTTCCTGCGTGGACATCCGCGTCGGACTCGAAGACGGCGGCCTGGCGATTGTGGTCGAGGACAACGGACGCGGCATCAGCGCCGAAGCCCTGGGCAACCCACGTTCCTACGGTCTGGTCGGCATGTACGAACGCGCGCGCCATTTCGACGGGCGTGTATCGATTGCGGCGCGCGGCGAAGGCGGGACCTGCGTGCGTGCCTGGCTGCCGTTTGTACCCAGTATTCCCCTGACGGCCGATACGGCCATGGAGATCGAAGATGATTCGCTTGCTGATCTGTGACGACCACGCGGTGGTACGAGCCGGTCTGGCCCAGATGATCGAGGGCGCGGATCGCTTTGGCGCCTGCGCCCAGGCGGCCGACGGTTTCGAGGCGCTGCGCATCCTGCGCAGCGAACCGATCAGCGTACTGCTGCTCGACATCGCGCTGCCCGGTCGCGACGGCCTCGAAGTGCTCAAGCAGGTGCGCCGTGAGTGGCCGCAGTTGCCGGTGCTGATGCTGTCGACCTATCCGGAAAGCCAGTACGCGCTGCGCTGCCTCAAGCTCGGCGCCAACGGCTATCTCAACAAGAGTGCCGATCCGGATCAGCTCATCGCCGCGATCCGCAAGGTCGCCGGCGGTGGCAGCTATGTGAGCCCGGCGGTTGCCGAGTCGATGGCGCTGTCGTTGCGCCGCGACAGACAGGGCGCGCCGCACGAGTTGCTGTCGCCGCGCGAGTATCAGGTGTTCGGACTGATCGCGAGCGGCCGATCCCTGGCGCAGATCGCACAATCCCTGCATCTGTCGCCCAATACGGTCAGCACTTACCGCGCGCGCGTCATGGAGAAGATCGGCACGGCCAATGACGTCGAGATCGCGCTGTATGCGATGCGCCATCATCTGATCTCGGAAGCGCTGCCGCAGCAGGCTCAGTGCCTGGTGCAGCACGACGCCGAACCGCTGTTCTACAGCGCCGCGGCGTGAACCTGCGGCTGCCTGTAGTGCTGCCACTACAGGCTGTGGTGGCATCGCCACAGCACAATCGCGGATTTCGCGATGGGACCACCGCCGCAGTCTGATTAGTCTCAATCCCAGAGGTCGCGAAACGCCAGGCGCTTTGCGATCAGACCGGTTCCGCCTACACGCCGTCTGCGGGCCCGGGTCGCCACGTTCATGCACTGAGGGAGGTCTCACCATGCCTAGCCTGTCCCGATCACTTCTGCTGTTGCTCGGATTCAGCGCCGCGACGGCGCTGCTGAGCGCCTGCGGCCCTGCGGCCGAGCCACCGTCTGCCGCGGGCCCCGGCGAGTCCAAGATGATCACGCCGCGCGCTATGGCCGATTCGCTGCACGCGGTGATGAACGCGGATCGCACGGTCTACACGCGCCTGATCGTCAATCGTCTGCAGAACGAGGAGAAGGTGATCAAGGCCTCCGAGCACTGGAAGGACGACAAGGCTCTGGTGCTGCCGGCGCAGATGTTCCGTTTCGGCGCCGAGATGGTGGCTGAGAAAAACATGCCGTTCTCGTATTCCCTGCAGTCGGTATGGCCGATCAACAAGCAGAACGCGCCCAAGACCGCGGCCGAGAAGACCGGCCTGCAATACGTGATCGACAACAAGGGCGAGAACTACTACACCGAGGAAATGATCGGTGATCAGCGCTACTTCACAGCGGTATATCCGGACAACGCGGTCGCGCCCGCCTGCGTCACCTGCCACAACGAACACAAGGACACGCCCAAGACCGACTTCAAACTCGGCGACGTCATGGGTGGTGTCGTGATCCGCATTCCCATCTAAAGGCCACAACCCGACATGACTCCGCAACAGGCAGCACTCGTCAAATCATCCTGGGAGCAGGTTCTGCCGATCCAGGACACCGCCGCAGAATTGTTCTACGGCAAGCTGTTCGCGCTCGACCCTGAGCTCAAATCGCTGTTCAAGGGCGACATGAAAGAGCAGGGACGCAAGCTGATGATGATGATCAATACCGCGGTACGCGGTCTGGACAATCTGTCGGCCATCGTTCCGGCGGTGCAGAATCTGGGCAAGCGCCATGTCGGCTACGGCGTCAAGACCGAAGACTACGCCACCGTTGGCATCGCGCTGCTGTGGACCCTGGAACAAGGTCTGGGTCCGGCGTTCACCCCGGACGTGAAATCGGCGTGGACCGAGGTCTACACCGTGCTCGCCACCACCATGCAATAGGCTTTAGCTGACCCGCAACCAAGTTGTAAGCCCCAACGCCGCACCGCTGCAGCGCATCCCGAGCTGCAACGGTGCGGCGTTCTTGCTTGCGCGCGTCAGACCCGAATCGCGACCTGATTCACGTTCCGGCTTTGTAGTGCTGGCACTACAGGCCATCGCGAAGCTCACGACATCCGAATCGTGAGCTTCGCGATAGGTGACATCCGCGCTCCCACCTAAGCTCGATCCAAACCGGATCATCCGGTATTTCAACGGGCCTCGCGGACCGTCAATATATCGTCAAGGGAGCTTCAATGTCGTCACCATCCGCTGTCCTCGCTCACCACGCCGGCGCCACGCGGCGCGCATTCGCACGTGTCGGTACGCCGGCGCTGGCCGCGGCACTTTTACTGAGCGCTACCTCGGTAGCGGCGCAAGATCTGCGCGCCGCCATCACCGGCGGCAAGGTCAACGCCGACTTGCGTCTGCGCTACGAGAGCGTGGATCAGGACAACGCACTGGACAAGGCCGATGCCCTGACCCTGCGCACAGCGCTGGGCTACACCACCCAGTCCTGGCACGGCCTGTCCGCGTACGTGGAGATGGAGAACGTCAATGCCCTGGTCGACGACTATTCCCAGCGGCCTCCGCCGGTGGAGTACTCGGTGGTGGCCGATCCTGAGGGCACCGAGACCAATCAGTGGGGCCTGCGCTACACCGGTATCGAGAATCTGGTGCTGACGGCGGGACGAACCAAGCAAGTCCTCGACAACGCGCGCTGGGTCGGCAATGTCGGCTGGCGGCAGAACGAGCAGACCTACGATGGTTACTTCCTCAAGTACACGCCAACAAAGTCGCTGGCGTTCAACTATTCGTACCTGACCAACGTCAACAACATTTTCTTTGCCAATCTCGATCTCGAAGGGCAGCTGGTCAATGCCAGCTGGGACCTGAGCCCGGCGCTCAAGCTCACAGCCTATGCCTATCTGCTGGATTACGACGTGTTCACAGCGTCGACACCGGACGTGGACACCCTGGGCTTGCGCGCGACAGGTGCGCTGCCGATCGGCGCCGCTCTCAAATTGCTCTACACCGCGGAATTTGCCTCGCAGAAGGCCGAAGTGCCGGCCGGCGATTTCGATGCCGACTATCTGAGCGGCGAGCTGGGTCTGGGCTACAAGGCGATGACGTTCAAGCTCGGGTACGAACTGCTGGGCAGCGACGATGGCGCCTACGGGTTGATGACACCGCTGGCCACCTTGCACGCCTTCAACGGCTGGAACGACGTGTTCCTGGTCACGCCGGCCGAAGGTCTGATCGACAGCTACGCCAGTGTCAGCGGCAAGCTCGGCAAGGTGTCCTGGCTGGCCATGTATCACGAGTTCGAATCGGACGAAGGCAGCATCGACTACGGTTCGGAGGTGAACCTGCAGGCCACCATGCCGCTGGCGGACAAGTTCACGGCGGGCATCAAGTACGGCACCTATTCCGCGGATGATTTTGCGGTGGATACCGACAAGCTCTGGATCTGGACCCAGTTCAGCTTCTAAGCAGGACTACTCCGCGCAGGTGCACCAAGGCGTGCGCGACGCGGCGCGTCGGTGCAGGCCAAGCGGGAAGATCGGATGCGGAAGGAAGGATCGACGGCATGAGGAGGCGATCCTGCCACGCTGAATATGTTCAAGCGTGCCTGACCGAACGGCCGTGGGCTTGGACAGCGACACCAGCGGTACGCGGTCACGGGCGATTCCGTGGCAACCGGACAAAGGCGTCCATGCCTGATCTTCAAGTGATCGCGCGCGGACGTCCAATTTTGTGGGCGTGAGGAACTCAATGAACAGTCAAGTATCGGTCGGTGGGAAGCGGAGCAGGTTGATGCAGACCTGGATCAGGTGCGGCGCGCTGCTGGCGCTTGCGCTGGCGTGGCCGGCACAAGCGGCGAAGCTGGAGAAGGAGGAACTCAAGTTCGGCTTCATCAAGCTCACCGACATGGTGCCGCTGGCCATCGCCTATGAGAAGGGCTATTTCGAAGACGAGGGTCTGTTCGTTACCCTGGAGGCGCAGGCCAACTGGAAGGTGCTGCTGGATCGCGTGATCTCAGGTGAGCTGGACGGTGCGCACATGCTCTCCGGCCAGCCATTGGGTGCAACCATCGGCTTCGGTACCAAAGCCGACATCATCACCGCCTTCACCATGGACCTGAATGGCAACGCCATCACCATGTCCAACGCAGTGTGGGCCGAGATGAAGAAGAACGTGCCCATCGAGGACGGCAAGCCGGTGCATCCGATCAAGGCGGATACGCTCAAGCCGGTGGTTGACGAATACAAGAAGCAGGGCAAGCCGTTCAATCTCGGCGTGGTGTTTCCTGTGTCCACGCACAACTACGAAATGCGCTACTGGCTTGCGGCGGGCGGTATCCATCCGGGTTTCTATGCACCTGCCAAGGGCGACGTCAGCGGCCAGATCAACGGCGACGTGCTGATCTCGGTGACGCCGCCGCCGCAGATGCCCTCGACTCTGGAGGCCGGCACCATCTTTGGCTACTGCGTCGGTGAGCCGTGGAACCAGCAGGCAGTGTTCAAGGGCATCGGCGTGCCGGTGATCTCCGACTACGCAGTGCGTAACAACGTCTCGGAGAAAGTCTTCGGCGTCAGCCAGGCCTGGGCGGACAAGAACCCCAACACCCACGTCGCGGTGGTCAAGGCGCTGATCCGTGCGGGCTACTGGCTGGACCAGGACAACAACGCCAATCGCAAGGAGGCCGCCAGGATCATCTCGGCGCCGACGTATGTAGGCGCGGACTACGGAGTCATCGCCAACAGCATGACTGGCGTATTCGAATACGAGAAAGGCGACAAGCGTCCTGCGCCCGACTTCAACGTGTTCTTCCGCTACCACGCCACGTATCCCTACTACTCGGACGCGGTCTGGTATCTCACGCAGATGCGTCGCTGGGGCCAGATTTCCGAGGCCAAGCCGGATAGCTGGTACATGGACATCGCCAGGAAGGTGTTCCGCCCCGACATCTACGCGCAGGCCGCCAAGGCTTTGATTGCCGAGGGCAAGCTCAAGGCGAGCGACTTCCCCGACTTCAACAAGGAGACGGGCTTCCGTCCGGCCACGCACACCACCTTCATCGACGGCGTGGCGTACGACGGCAGCAGGCCCAACGACTACCTGGGCAAATTCAAGATCGGGCTCAAGGGTGACGAAGCGGTGAAGTGAGGCGGCTCAGCCGTTTGGAGATGAAGAGGCAGGATCGAAAAATCGTACTGATCTGAGGTCACAGGTCAGAGCCCTGTACTGTCCATCAGGTACATCAAGGAGTTAGGTGAAAGCCTGGCTCCTTTTTTGTTGACGGGGAGCAAATTGAGACGGCCGCAGGCGATCTCGCGGCTGTGATCGTAATGAACAGCACTGTTGTACGATAACGAAAACTGTGCGATAAAGTGCCGCGATACAGACGCCGTGGCCCGGCGACGCCAGGCGCTTGAGGAGAGAAAAGATTGAAGATCCGGATTGACAAGGCCTCGTGCGTTGGCAACGCGCGCTGTGCAGCGGTGTCGGCGGAGCTGTTTCCGCTGAATGAGGACGGCTATATCGCCGTCGAGGAAATTGAAGTGCCTGCCGGCATGGAGACATTGGCCCGGCGCGGCGCGCGGGCCTGTCCGGAACGCATCATCGTCATAGAAGAGTGACCCAGGCTTTGCCTGCAGCTCAAAGCAAATGAACCGCTAAGCTCGGAGGAGCGATGGATATTTTGGGTTACAAGAACAAGCGCGTCATCGTCAGCGGCTGCTTTTCCGGCATGGGCGAGGCAACCGCCCGCAAGCTGCTGGAGCAGGGTGCCGAGGTTCATGGCATTGACTACAAGCCGACCGCTCTCAAGCTGGCGTCGTTCAACCAGGTCGATCTGCGCGATCCGTCCGCGATCGACGCGACGATCAGGAAGATCGGCGGCAAGGTCGATGCACTGTTCAACTGCGCCGGCCTGCCGCAGACCTCGCCGGCACTGGACGTCATGAAGGTCAACTACGCCGGCACGCGCCGCGTCACCGAGGCTGTGCTGCCGCTGATGTCGGAAGGCGCTGCGATCGTCAGCGTGTCGTCCAACGGCGGGCTCGGCTGGAGTCGCCGCATTCCGGTGCTGATGCAGTTGCTGCAGATCAGCGATTACGACGCCGCGATCAAGTGGTGCGAGGACAACGCCGACCAGGTCAAGGAAGGCTACGCGTTCTCGAAGGAAGCGATCATCCTGTGGACGATGCTGACCTCGTTCAGCCTGATCAAGCGCGGCATCCGCATCAATTGCACGATGCCGGGACCGACGCAGACGCCGATGATGAGTCACTTCGAATCGGCGACGAAGGCATCGGTGCTCGACGCGGCGATGCAGCCGATCAACCGTCGTTCGACACCGGACGAACAGGCGGGGCCGCTGCTGTTCCTCAACAGCGCGGCGGCGACCTATATCAACGGTGTGGCGCTGCCGGTCGATGGCGGTTTCCTCGGCGGTCTGGCCACCGGCCAGATCGACCCGCGCAGTCTGATGGCGAATGCGAGCTAGTTTGTCACGGGCGATGGATTGCAAATCCCACGCAAGTCAGCCTCCTTCTCCGTCATTCCCGCGGACGCGGGAATCCAGGGCGGAGAGGACTGCGCTTGCATCCCTGGATGCCCGCGTTCGCGGGCATGACGGTTGGTTTGTGACGTCATGAGCCGTCCGCTGCCGCGACTCGATAGCGACAACCGCGCCTTCTGGACCGGCGGCGCGGACGGCGAGCTGCGTCTGAACCAGTGCCAGGACTGCAAGACCTTCATCCATCCGCCGCGTCCGGTGTGCCGCAGCTGCCTGTCGGAGAACGTCGTGCCGACTGCGGTTGCGGGCACCGGCGTTGTCGACACCTTTACGGTCAATCACCAGAAATGGCATCCGGCGATGGAAGTGCCGTTTGTCATTGCTCGCGTCGCGATTGACGGCGCGCCTGGCGTCTATCTGACAACCAACATCATCAATTGCCCGGTCGAGTCGGTCGACATCGGCGACAAGGTGCGCGTGAAGTTCGAGCAGCACAGCGATGTCTGGTTGCCGCTGTTCGAGAAGGTTTCCTGATGGCCGACGAAGCTTATATCACCGGCATCGGCCAGTCCGAGATCGGCACGAAGCTGACGCGGCATCCGCTGCTGCTGACGCTTGATGCGATCAAGGAAGCCCTCGCCGAGGCGGGCTTGACGATCTCGCAGATCGACGGCGTGTCGACCTATCCGGGCAAGGTGCCGGCCTATCTTGGTTTCTCACCGGTCGGTGCCGATGAAGTCATCGATGCGCTTGGTATCCGTGCGAGCTGGTATGCGGGTGGCGGCGAGATCACTTCGCAGCTCGGTGCGGTCGTTGCGGCGGCGACGGCGGTGCGCGCCGGGCTCGCGCGCCACGTCATCTGCTTTCGTACCGTCTACGAAGCCGCGGCGCTGGCGCGACCGGAGGAGTATCCGACGCCGCGGCGCGACCGCGTCGATGGCAATTCGCAGTGGACCGCACCGTTCAACGCGATCTCGGCGGCGACCTGGACTGCGCAGTATGCGATGCGTCACGTCAAGAAATACGGTCTGACGCGCGAACAGCTCGCGCAGGTTGCGCTGACCGATCGCGCCAATGCCGTGCTCAATCCGCGTGCGCTGGTGCGCGAGCCGCTGAGCATGGATCAGTACATGTCGGCGCGGATGATCTCGACGCCACTGTGCCTGTATGACTGCGATCGTTTCACCGACGCATCGACGGTGCTGATCGTCTCCGCCGGCGATGCCATCGATGAAGTGACCTGTACGCCGATCCGCATCGCGGCGATGGCCGGCTCGGTCGAGCGTCACAGCTGGGACCAGGCCGAATGGATGGCCTGCTACGCGACTGGCCCTGATCTGTGGAAGCGCACCGACTACACGCCGGCCGATGTCGATACCGCGCAGCTCTACGACGGCTTCAGCTTCCAGGTCATCACCTGGCTGGAGTCGCTGGGCTTCTGCGAGATCGGCGAGGGTGGGAAGTTCGTCGAAGGCGGCCAACGCATTGCGCTCGATGGCGAGCTGCCGCTGAACACCTTCGGCGGTCAGATCGGCGCGGGTCGTCTGCACGGTTTTGGTTTTGCCCATGAGTCTGTCGTGCAGCTGCGCGGCAAGGGCGGAGCGCGCCAGATCAAGAACGATCCGCGCGTGGCGGTCTGTACTTCGGGTGGCGGGCCCTTGGCCACCGCCCTGTTGCTGGCGCGGGACTGAGGTTCCGGCCTTTTCGAATCACTGACGGGCTTGCACGAAACGGCCCGAGCTGTTGCCAGGAGAGAGTCATGAAGATGAACGACATGGTGCTGATCAGCGTCGACGACCACATCAGCGAACCGCCCGACATGTACAAGCAGCATCTGTCCGGTGCCGATCTGGCATCCGCGCCGACGCTGAAGGTCGCCGACAATGGCACGACGTTCTGGGAGTACCAGGGCCTGAAGATGCCGTCGGTGGGGCTCAATGCTGTTGTCGGTCGGCCGATGGAAGAGTACGGGATGGAGCCGACGTCGTTCGAGCAGCTGCGCAAGGGTTGCTACGAGCACAAGGCGCGCGTCGACGACATGAACGTGAATGGCATTGCCGCGTCGCTGAACTTCGGCAGCTTCCCCGGTTTCGACGGCGGCCGCTTCCACAAGGTGCCGGACAAGAATCTGTCGCTGATCCACATGCGTGGCTACAACGACTGGCACATCGACGAGTGGTGCGGATCGCATCCGGGCCGTTTCATTCCCTGTGCGCTGCTGCCGACCTGGGACATGAAGGCCGCCGTCGAGGAGATCAAGCGCATCGCGAAGAAGGGCTGCACTGCGGTCTCGCTCAACGAGAACCCGACCGTGCAGGGCTTGCCGAGCATTCACAACCCGTACTGGGAGCCGCTGTGGAAGGCGATTGTCGAGCACGACATCGCGATCTGCCTGCACATCGGTGCCGGCAACCCGGCGCCGCACGCGTCGATGGAAACACCGATCGAGGCCTGGATCACGACGATGCCGATGTCGATCGCGACCGGCGCCGCCGACTGGCTCAATCTCGAAGCGCTGCATCGCTATCCGCAGCTGAAGATCGCGCTGTCGGAGGGCGGCATCGGCTGGATTCCGTACTTTCTCGAACGTGCCGACTTCAGTCACTCGCGCCACAAGTTCTGGACCCACTCGACGTTCGGCGACACCAAGCCGAGCGAGATCTTCGCCAGGCACTTCCTGAACTGTTTCATTGACGATGCCTTCGGCCTGAAGAATCTGGATTCGCTCAACGAAGACATGGTGGCCTACGAATGCGACTACCCGCATTCGGATTCTCTGTGGCCGGAAGTGCCGGAGTATCTGTGGCAGAGCATCAAGCATCTGACGGATACGCAGATCGACAAGGTCACGCATCGCAATGCGATGCGCTTCTTCAATTTCGACCTGTTCAAGCATCACAACAAGGACGTGCTGACCGTTGGCGCCCTGCGTGCCAAGGCCGCCGCGGACGGTGTCGATGTCACGCCGGTATCGTCGGGCGGCGCCAAGCCGTTGGCCGAAGGCGAGGCGCAGCGTCCGGTGACCTCGGGCGATCTGATGAAGATGTTTTCGCACCACTCGAAGGCGGCCTGAGGCGGCGTTCGCGGAATCCTGCCCTGACCTTCGTTCGGATCGAGGGGAGTAGCCCGGTTTTGCCGCAGGCAAAGCCGGGATTCCGGGCGGCAAGCCCCCGGCTCCACCGCGTGGAACCGGGCTACCTATGATCCGGGCGAGGTGAGGAATCCATGAGTGGCGAAGACCTGCTCGACCTCGGTGGCCAGATCGCTTTCATCAGCGGTGCAGGACAGCGCGCTGGTCGTGCGATCGCCCTTGCATTCGCGAGGCACAACGCGGGCGGCATCGCCGTCAATGATGTCGATGCGGCGCGTGCCGAAGCCGTTGCTGCCGAGATCCGGGCACTCGGCGTTGCAGCGATCGCTGTGCCGGCGGATGTCGGCGACCACGATGCCGTGCACGCGGCGATGACGCGGGCGGCAACGCTCGGGCCGGTGACGCTGCTCGTCAACAATGCCGGCAACGCCGGGCCCAATGTGACGATGCGGCCGTCGGCGCAATTCTGGGATACACAACCCGCGGAGTGGGACCGTTTCCTGCTCACCAACCTGCATGGCGTCATGAACTGTTGTCACGCGGCACTGCCGGGCATGGTCAGGCTGGAGAAGGGCAGGATCGTGACGATCGTGTCGGATGCCGGCCGTGTTGGCGAAGCGCGCCTCGCCGCGTACTCGGCGGCGAAGGCGGGCGCTGCCGGATTCATGCGCGCAATCGCGCGTGAAGCAGGGCGCCATGGCATCACCGCAAACTGCATCTCGCTGTCGACACTTGAGCCGGCGCTCGATGAACCGGCGAAATCAGAGTTCATCGCCAGCGAGCAGGCCAGGGCACATGTCGCGCGCTATGTGATCCGCCGTTTCGGCAAGCCTGACGATGTTGCGAGCATGGCCTTGTTCCTGAGCTCGCCTGCGGCTGGATGGATCACCGGACAGACTTACCCGGTCAATGGCGGTTACAGCTTTGCGGTGTAGTGGGCGCATCAACCAGAAGCCCGCTCGTCTCGAGTGCCGCGCGCTTGCGCACGGAGTATCGAGAGACCGCCCCGTTCGCGCGAGTCTCTCGATACACCGCACTGCGTGCGGCACTCGAGACGAACGGAGCATTGTGGGCGCCGCAGTTTATATGAACAACGCTGTTGATTTACAATTTCCGCCTGCCGCCCATCCGATCAAGGTTTTTCCATGACTGTTTCCGCGCCTGCAAGCGTCGCTGTTTCCGCGATTCCACATTGGGTAGGCGGCAAGGCCGTCGTCCCGGCCATCGGCCGTACCGGTGATGTCTACAATCCGAGCACCGGTCTGGTCACGGCGCGCGTGCCATTTGCATCCGCTGCCGAACTCGATGCCTGCGTCGCGACCGCGAAGGCCGCGTTCACCGCCTGGTCGGCAACGCCGCCGCTGCGCCGCGCGCGCGTGCTGTTCCGTTTCCGCCAACTGCTCGAAGCTGCGACGGACGAACTCGCGGCGCTGATCTCCAGCGAACACGGCAAGACGATCGACGATGCTCGCGGCGAGATCGTGCGTGGGCTCGAGGTTGTCGAGTTCGCCTGCGGCATTCCGGATCTGCTCAAGGGCGAGCACAACGAGAATGTCGGCACCGGTGTCGATGCCTACAGCCTGCGTCAGCCGCTGGGCGTCGTCGCCGGCATCACGCCGTTCAACTTCCCGGCGATGGTGCCGCTGTGGATGTTCCCGATCGCGCTGGCCTGTGGCAACAGCTTCATCCTCAAGCCGTCGGAGCGCGATCCGTCGGCGGCGGTCCTGCTCGCCCGCCTGCTGAGCGAATCCGGCTTGCCGGACGGTGTGTTCAATGTGCTGCATGGCGACAGGACGGCGGTCGATGGTCTGCTCCAGCATGCGGATGTCGCCGCCGTGAGCTTCGTCGGCTCGACACCGGTGGCGCGCCACGTCTATCTCGAAGGCACGCAGCGCGGCAAGCGCGTGCAGGCGCTCGGTGGCGCGAAGAATCACATGGTCATCATGCCCGACGCCGACATCGATGACGCCGTCGAGGCGCTGCTCGGTGCCGCCTATGGCTCAGCCGGCGAACGCTGCATGGCGATCTCGATCGCCGTCGCGATCGGTGATGCCTGTGCCGACGCGCTGGTCGAGAAGCTGCAGCCGCGCGTGCGTGCGCTGAAGATCGGCCTGCCGACCGACCGTGCAACCGAGATGGGGCCGCTGATCACCGGCGCACACCGCGACAAGGTCTGCGAATACATCGAGTCCGGCGTCGGCGAAGGCGCGCGCCTGCTGGTTGACGGTCGTCCGGGGTATGCCGGTGCTCCGGGCGGTTTCTTCCTCGGCGGCTCGCTGTTCGACGGCGTGCAGCCGGAGATGAAAATCTACCGTGAAGAAATCTTCGGACCGGTGCTTGGCATCACGCGCGTACCGGATCTGGACGCGGCGATCAGCCTGATCAACGCACACCCCTATGCCAACGGCACCGCAATCTTCACCCGCAGCGGCAGCGCCGCGCGCGCATTCACTTCGGCGATCGAAGTCGGCATGGTCGGCGTCAATGTGCCCTTGCCGGTGCCGATGGCCTTCCACAGCTTCGGCGGCTGGCGCAGTTCGCTGTTCGGCGATCACCACATCTACGGCCGCGAGGGTGTGCGTTTCTATACGCGCCTCAAGGCGGTGACCCAGCGCTGGCCGCGCGAAGTCGAGCGTCGCGCCGAGTTCACGATGCCGACGATGAAATAGCCGCTTGTGACCGACAGCGGCGCGCAAGTTCGCGGCACCTGGGCAGCACTGGCGCCGCTGCAAGAGCGGACTTTTCTGCTGATCTGGTCGGCGAGCCTGCTGTCGAACTTCGGTCAGCTGATCCAGGGTGTCGGTGCGGCCTGGGAGATGACGCGCCTGACGTCGTCGGCCAGCATGGTTGCGCTGGTACAGACCGCCCTGATGTTGCCGTTGATGCTGGTGGCGGTGCCGGCGGGCGCCGTCGCCGACATGTTCGATCGCCGCAGGATTGCGCTGCTCGGCCTGATGTTCGCGACGCTGGCTGCCACGACATTGACGGTGATCGCCGCATTGGGCCTGACGTCGCCGTGGATTCTGCTCACGTTCTGCTTCCTGATCGGCTCCGGTGTCGCGCTGTACAGTCCGGCCTGGCAGGCCTCGGTCATCGAGCAGGTCAAGCCTGAACAGCTGCCGGCTGCCGTTGCCCTGTCGTCGGTCAGCTACAACATTGCGCGCAGCTTCGGTCCGGCGGTTGGCGGCATGATCGTGATGGCCGCGGGCGCGACGGCAACGTTTGCAGTGAACGCGCTGTTCTATCTGCCACTGATTGCTGCCTTCTGGTTCTGGCAGCGCAAGCATGTGCCCCCGCGCCTGCCGCCGGAACGCATGCATCGCGCAATCATTTCAGGCGCACGATACGCCGCGCATTCGATGCCGATCCGCAACGTGATGGTCCGCGCGTTTGCGACTGGGGTGACGGGTGCGTCGACCGCGGCACTGATGCCGCTGATTGCGCGCGACCTGCTCGGTGGCGATGCGCGCATCTATGGTCTGCTGCTCGGGGCCACCGGCATCGGCGCGGTCGTCGGTGCGCTCGCGGTCGGCGAGGCGCGTGAGCGCCTGAAGGCGGAGACCGCGGCCCGTCTATGCGCCATTGTCGCCGGCATCGCGATTGTCGCCATCGGCCTGAGTCACAGCCTCGCGTTGAGCTTTGCCTTGCTGATGATTTCCGGCGCGGCTTACCTGCTGCTGATCACGCTGCTCAGCGTCGGTGTCCAGCTTTCGGCGCCGCGCTGGGTTGCGGCGCGTTCGCTGGCATGGTTCCAGGCGGCGCTGACGGGTGGCATCGCCTTTGGTGCGTGGATGTGGGGCTACGCCACCGCGCACTGGGGCCTCAGCGCCGCGATTGTCGCCTCCGGCGTCACGCTGCTGCTGACGCCGCTGATCGGCTTGCTGTTGCCGATGCCGCGTGTGTCGCGCGACGAGGTCGAGCTCGTTGAGCTGGCCCACGAGCCGGAGGTGGCTTTGCCGATCACTGCGCGCAGCGGCCCTATCGTCGTCGAGATTGACTATCGGGTGGACACGGCGCAGGCCCGCCGGTTCTACGAAGTGATGCTGCAGCTGCAGCGGGTCCGGCTGCGCAATGGCGCATTCGGCTGGTCGCTGTCGCGCGACATTGCCGATGCCGAGCTGTGGACCGAGCGCTACAGCTGCCCGACCTGGGCCGACTATCTGCGCCAGCGCAGCCGCTTCACCCATGCCGACCGTCTGTTGCAGGCACGGGCAGACGGCTTCCACACGCCTGGCCCCGGATCGCGGGTGCGCCGGCGGCTGGAGCGTCCGTTCGGCTCGGTGCGCTGGCAGGCCGAATCGCCGGATCCGAGCGGGGAGGCGATCCGCCTGTTTACGCCCTAGTATTCATAGTCAAGTGAACAACACTGTCGACTAAAGTCGAGAACCGCATATATACTCGACAGACAAGAGAAAACGGCATCGGGGCCGCTCATCTTCAGGAGAAAAGCAGTGGGTGAAGCTTTCATCATCGACGCTGTCCGCACGCCGCGTGCGCTGGGCAAGCCGGGCAAGGGTGCGTACAGCGAACTGCATCCGCAGCATCTGGCGGCGACGGTCCTCAAAGCCCTGCAGCAGCGCAACGATCTGCAGACCGCGGATGTCGACGATGTGATCTGGGGCACCAGCGCGCAGAAGGGCAAGCAGGGCGGCGACATGGGCCGCATGGCTGCGCTCGACGCCGGCTTCGACGTGCGTGTCAGCGGCGTGACCCTGGATCGGTTCTGCGGCAGCGGCATCACCGCGGCCAGCATGGCGGCTGCGCAGATCCGCTCCGGCATGGAAGACCTGGTCATCGCCGGTGGCACCGAGATGATGTCGCTGATCACGGCGATGTCGGAACAGGAGCGCGCCGCGGGCCTCAAGCCGCTGATGATGGGCTCCGGCAATGCGCGCCTGCAGCTGCGTCATCCGCAGTCGCATCAGGGGGTCTGTGCCGACGCCATCGCGTCGATGGAAGGCATCGGTCGCGCAGCGCTCGACGCGTTCTCGCTCGAAAGCCAGCAGCGCGCCGGTCGCGCCATCCTCGAAGGCCGCTTCGACCGGTCCATCGTTCCGGTCGTCGACGATGACGGCAAGCTGGTGCTCGCCAAGGACGAATATCCGCGCCCGCAGACCACGGCCGAAGACCTCGCAGGGCTCAAGCCCAGCTTTGCGCAGATTGCCGACATGGCGCTGGACCCGACTGGCGCGACGTTCCGCCAGCTGATCAACCGTCGCTATCCCGATCTGAAGATCGAGCACTTCCATCACGCCGGCAGTTCGTCCGGCGTCGTCGATGGGGCTGCTGCGCTGTTGCTGGCCTCCGAGGCCTATGCGCGCAAGCGCGGATTCAAGCCGCGCGCGCGTGTCGTCGCGACGGCGAACGTCGGTGGCGATCCGACCCTGATGCTCAACGCGCCGGTGCCGGCGGCAGACAAGGTTCTGGCCAAGGCCGGCCTGCGCAAGAGCGACATCGATCTGTGGGAGGTCAACGAGGCGTTTGCCGTCGTCGTCGAGAAATTCATTCGCGATCTCGATCTGGATCGCGAGAAGGTCAACGTCAACGGCGGCGCGATCGCCCTGGGGCATCCGATCGGCGCGACCGGCGCCGTGCTGATCGGGACTGTGCTCGACGAGCTCGAACGGCGCGATCTCAGGCGCGGCCTGATCACGATGTGCGCCGCCGGCGGCATGGCACCGGCCATCATTATCGAGCGCGTCTGATGAGTACTCAGACCATGTTGCCTTGGCCTGCCGACGACCTGTCGGCCTATGGCCCGGTCGAAACAACGACGCTGGGCAAGACCCAGCAATTCGTCGGCCGCGTCATGCATCGCAACTGGATGTCGATTCCGCACGTCACGCATCACGACGATGCCGACATCACGGTGTTCGAGCAGCGCCGCAAGCGGTGGAATGCGGCGCATCCAGAACGGAAGCGCTCGCTGCTTGCCGCGCTGGTGAAGGCTTCGGTGGCTGCGCTCCAGCAGTTTCCCAAGTTCAACAGCGCGCTGAATGCCGACGGCTCGGCGCTGACCGCACGCAAGTACTTCCACATAGGCATAGCGGTTGACGTGGCGAGCGGTCTGCTGGTGCCGGTGCTGAAGCACTGCGACACCAAGGGCATCGACGAGATCGTCGAGGAGACCGCGCGCATCTCGGAGAAGGCGCGGACCAAGGGGCTGGCCATGGCCGAGATGAGCGGCGGTTGCTTCACGCTGTCGTCGCTCGGGCATATCGGCGGCACCGGCTTCACGCCGATCATCAACGCGCCGGAAGTGGCGATTCTCGGCATCTGCAGGGCGCAGGAGCGTTTTCTGCCCGATGCGGAAGGGCGCCCGGTGCTGCGCCAGCTGCTGCCGCTGTCGCTGAGCTATGACCACCGCGTGATCAACGGTGCCGACGCCGCTCGCTTCGTGCGCACGATTGCCGAATGGCTGGCGGCTTGCGAGTTTTCCTAGGGCCTG
>CAZDPA010000008.1:0-44337 GCA_964507195.1 uncultured Salinisphaerales bacterium
CCGACCGCGATGATCGTCGACTGTTCGACATCCAGCGTCGTCGTGCGAACGGCCGGGCCGGTGACGCCGGCGCAGAACAGTGAACCGTTGTAGCTGCCGGTGATCGTCGTCTCGAAATCAGCGTCGATCTGCGCCGGCGAGCTGGCAACGTTGCCGGCAAACGTGACGCGGTCGTCTGAGCTGGTCCAGGCCGTGCCCGAAGTCACGTTGGCCGAAGTGCCGTCGCTCAGCAGCAGCGACGCTGTGTAGGTCACCGTCTGGCCGGCGATCGTGGTCGAGTTCAGCGGGGCGATCGTGAAGTCATCGGTGCTGTCAGCGCAGGCGGTGTTGATCGTGATCGTCGTCTCGCCACTGCCGCCAGGGATCGTGCCGGTGATGGTCACCGTACCCGGCTTGGTCGCCGTGAAGGTGCCGTCTTCGTCGATCGTGCCGTTGTCGTTATTGACCGACCAGGTTGGCGCCGGGCACGCGCGCACAATATTGTTGTCGACATTACCTTCGGCATCAACCGATTGGTAGACGCAGCCAACTGCAGCGCACTGCTTCGTATCGCCCACCGCCATCGCGCCCGAAGGCGTGCAGGAAATGGTAGGGCCGGAGAATAGTCGATCGGGGGGTAGATCCGGGCTGCGGATGGCGTCATCACCACACGCCGCAATGAACAATGCCGCAAGCGGCAGCAGGTAACGCAGGGGAACGATACGCATCAGTGCTCTCTTGTTTATGGTGTGCCGGATGGGTTGACTGGCACATTCAAAAGCGTCAGCGCGGAAACCCCGCAATGACAGCAGCAATGCCCTCCCAGGCCATTGCCGACGCGCACCGCTCGCTGTTCCCCGTACTGATAAGCCCTTACTTCTGTGAATGATATTGCACTGCAACGTCGACGAAATCAAAGCGCAGCGACAACCGGCATGAATTCTCTGACAAACGCGCTTGCACTTTTCCGAGCGCTGAAGTCACCGGCAATTCAACTGCACCATTCGAGTGCACAAAAAAGGCCGAGATCATCGGCCTTTTTTGTTTTTATTCAGCGTCTTACCAGATCTTCACCCGCTGCTCCGGCGCCAGGTACAACTTGTCACCCTCCTTGACGTCGTAGGCCGCGTACCAGCCCGGAATGTTGCGCACGATGCCGTTGCAGCGATATTCCGACGGCGAATGCGGATCGGATTTGAGACGCTGCAGCAGATTTTCATCCTTGTAGTTGCGCCGCCAGACTTGTGCCCAACCGAGAAACACGCGCTGATCGCCGGTCATGCCGTCGATCGTCTCCCCCTGCGGATGCGCCATCTTGTACGCGCGATAGGCGATCGACAGGCCCCCGAGATCGCCGATGTTTTCACCGATCGTGAACGCTCCGTTGACGTGCTGACCGGGCAGCGGTTCATAGACGTCGTACTGCGAGATCAGCGCAGCGGTGCGTTCCTCGAAGCGCTTGCGATCATCGTCGGTCCACCAGGACTGCAGGTTGCCGTCGCCATCATATTTCGAGCCTTGGTCGTCGAAGCCATGACCGATCTCGTGCCCGATTACCGCACCGATGCCACCGTAGTTCGCTGCGTCGTCGGCATTCATGTCGAAGAACGGCGGCTGCAGGATCGCAGCCGGGAACACGATCTCGTTCATGCCCGGGTTGTAGTAGGCGTTCACCGTCTGCGGCGTCATGTGCCACTCGTCGCGATCAATCGGCGCGCCGAGCTTGGCAACTTCACGATCGTGCTCGACGTTGCTGGAACGAATGACGTTGCCCACCAGATCGTCGGCTGAAACGATGAGCTTGGAATAATCCTTCCACTGCTTCGGATAGCCGATCTTCGGCGTGAACTTGCCGAGCTTGGTCAGCGCCTTGGCCTTGGTCTCGCCGCTCATCCAGTCGAGTTCCTTGATGCTGGCCTCGTAGGCCTTCACCAGGTTCTGCACCAGCCCATCCATACGCACCTTGGCTTCCGGCGGGAAATGGCGGGCGACGTAGATGCGCCCCAGCACTTCGCCGAGCGCGCTTTCCGTGGCGTCCACTGCGCGCTTCCAGCGCGGTTTGAGTTCGGTAATGCCGTTGAGCGTGGTGCCGTAGAACGCAAAGTTCTCGTCGACGAAGGGCTTCGACAGCAACTCTGCGTAGGTCGACAGCACGTTCCACTTCAGCCAGGCCTTGATCGTCGACAGCTCGGTCTTCTGCAGAATGCCGTCCCAGGCGGTGAAGAAGCTCGGCTGGGAGACAACGATGCCTGGTGATTTGCCAACGCCCATGCCGTCGATGAAGCCCGGCCAGTCGAAGTTGGGTGACAGCTTGGGCAGATCGGCAAACTCGTACTTGTTGTACGTCTTGTCGGCATCCCGCGAATCGACCTTGGTCCATTGCGCTTCGGCAATCTGCGTTTCCAGCGCGAGGATCTTCTCGGCCATCGCCGCGTCGCCGACCTTGGCCAGCGTCAGCATGTTGCCGATGTGAGTCTTGTACTTGGCGCGGATCGTCTTGAACTCGTCGGTCTGATCCAGGTAGTAGTCGCGATCCGGCAAGCCGGTGCCGCCCTGGAAGATGTAGAGCATGTACTGCGACGAGTTCTTCGCATCGGTGTCGATGTAGCCCGGCACGATGTTGACGCCGTTGCGGATCATCTGCGCGAACAGCTTGCCGAGTTCCTTGCGATCCTTGAGCGCGTCGATGGCCGCGAGTTCGGCCTCGATCGGCTTGAGGCCAAGCTCATCCGCCTTGGCCTCGTTCATGTAGGCGCTGTAGTAATCGCCGACCTTCTGCTCGTCGGAGCCGGCTTTCTTGTCCTTGGCGTTGGCCGATTCCTCGATGATCTTCTTCAGCTGCGCTTCGGCGTCATCGGCGAGCTTGGTGAACGAACCGTAGTTGGACTTGTCGGAAGGAACCGGGTTGTTCTTCAGCCACTGGCCGTTCACATGCCGATAGAAATCGTCCTGTGCACGGATCGCGTTGTCGAACTGGCTCTGGTCGATGCCGGAAACCAGCGCCTTGGGCGCAGCGGAGGGCGTGGCTTCCGCCGGAGGCTGGGATTTGTTGCAGGCGACCAGCAACAGGGTGCTGAGCGCAGCGAGGGCAAGATGCCGCATCGGAGAATCCTCTATATGGATACAGGGGCGGTGTGTGACGGAACGGACGCAGCTTAATAGGGCATAGACACCAATAGGCAGCGGGAGATTCCCCAGACGCCTGCAAAGCAGGCGCATTGCTGTGCTTATATCGATGTGTATGTTTTTATATATTATCTTTTGTCACATCAATGTCACTATACTGCGCGCCCCAGGGAGGATGCCGTGAGCTTTGAACTCAAGCCTGTCGACGACGCGAGTGCATCGGCCATCAGCAAGGCCGAACGCTATAGCCTGCTCGCTGAACAGGCTCAGGCGCTTCTGCAGGGTGAGACCGACCGCATTGCCAATGCGGCCAATCTCGCATCGCTGCTGTGGTATGGCCTGCCGGATCTGAACTGGGCCGGCTTCTATTTCTTTGATGGTCGTGAGCTGGTGCTCGGGCCGTTTCAGGGCAAACCGGCCTGCGTGCGCATCGCCATCGGCAAGGGCGTTTGCGGCACTGCGGCGGCGAGCTGCACGACGCAGGTCGTCAGGGACGTGCACCAGTTCGAAGGGCATATCGCCTGCGACTCCGCGTCCAACGCCGAGATCGTCGTACCGCTGCTGCGCGGTTGCGAAATGATCGGCGTGCTCGATCTCGACAGCCCACAGCTGGCGCGCTTTGACGATGAAGACCGCGTCGGTCTTGAACGCCTCGCTGCCATCTGGATTGCGGCACTCTCCTAGAACCTTTGCGACCACAGGTCGCACGCATGTCCATCCTTTATTCCGAATGTCCTCGAAGCCGTATCGCTACACCTTGAACTTCGCATTGGCGCTGACGCTGGCGCCGCTGATCCAGATCAGCCCCGCTGCCGCTGATTGGTCGGCGTTGCACGCCCTGCAGGCCAAGCGCGGCGTGCATGTCACCGCCGCCGCTGTCGATCTCGCGACCGGCAGGACATTGCAGGCCCTCAACCCGGAGCAACGCCTGACGCCGGCATCGTTGAGCAAGATCGTGCTGGCCGGTGCCGCATTCGACAACTGGCCGGGCGACAAGACCTTCGCGACACGTGTCGTCAGCGAGCGCGCCGCCCGGGGCGACCAGCTCGATGGCGATCTGATCGTCTACAGCGAAGGCGACGCGACGCTCGATCACCAGTCGCTGTGGTTCCTCGCCGCGCAGGTTCGCCAGACCGGCCTCCGCAAGGTCAAAGGAGGTGTGACCGTCAAGGCTGCCCCGTTCGGCGTGCTCGATTGCGAAACCAAGGACCGCTGCGAAGCGCAGGCCCGCAGCCACACTGCGTACGACGCACCGCTTGCAGCCTTCGGCGTCGACTATGGCACCTGGTGTGTCGACATCACGCCCTCACAGACGGGCGATGTCGCACAAGTGCAAAGCTGTGCAGCTGTTGATGTGCCGATTCCGCTCGAAGGCGAGATCCAGACCCGCCAGGGCAGACCGCGCACCTGGATGTGGCTGGATCGCATTACCCGCGGCGAAGACGAAGCGCTGGTTATGGATGGCGACATCAGCGCAAAAGGCAGCGGTCAGCGCCTGTATCGCTCGATGACCAATCCGTCGCTCGGCGCCGGCATGCTGCTCAAGCAGGTTCTCGGCGAAATCGGCGTCGATGTTGAAGGCGATGTGCGCGTCGACAACGGCGCAGTACCGCAGGATACGCACCTGCTCGCCACGATCGACAGCAAGCCGCTCAATGAACAGGTCGCAAGCCTGCTGCGCTATTCGAACAACTACATCACCGATGTCCTGACGCTCGCGCTCGCGGCCTCGCGCACGCCGAAGCCGGCCGGCAGTCTGGCCGAAGCCTCGCGCCCGCTTGAAGATTTCATCCTGCGTGCGCGCGAAGGCATGGGTTATCCCGCGCCGCGCGATGCGGATGACCGTCCGCGCATGTTGAGCGGCAGCGGCCTGACCCCTGAGAGCAAGCTCTCGGCGCAGGACCTCGTTGCCGTGCTCACGGCCGAGTATCGCGATACGCAGCGGTTTCCGCTGTTCTACGCCGGCCTCGTCGTGCCGGCGCAGGCCCCGCATGCCTATCTGCGCCACGGCAACCGCGACTGGAAGGACCGCGTCTCGTTCAAGACCGGCACCCTCAGCGAACCGCATTCGGCGTTCGGCATTGCCGGCTACATGCGCCGCAAGGACGGTGGCTGGATCGCCTTCACCGCACTGGTCAACGGCGCATCCGCACGCAAGTCGATCTCGATGCGCGAATCGCTCGATGCGATCCGCAAGGATGTCGAGGACCTGCTGAAGCGTTATTGAGCGACGTACAGCGCTGACGCGGCGATCAGGCCGATCGCCGCCCAGTAGGTGCTCAGGATCACGCCCTGCGCGCCGCGATAGGCGCCGATGAACTTGCGCGCACCAAGCGCTGAATCCGACAGCACGAACAACGATGCACCGACCAGCGCAAGCACGCCGCTGGCATCGCTGGCACTCACGTAACGGATAGCCGCGGTCACCGCCATGCCCATCAGGATCGCACCGTAGAGCAGCACCGGAATCTTCAGGCTGCCTGCGCGCGGCAGCAGCACCAGCGAGAACGCAATCCCGTAGACCACGAACACCGCTGACCACCACGGCGCGCCGCTGAACTGCAGGTCATGCACGAACGCCCACATGAACACGAGATGGGCGAACAGAAAACTCGACAGACCGCCGATGAATGCCGCGTTGCCGTGAAACATCAGGCAGATGTCGCCGACCATCGACAGCAGCAGGCCGGCGAGTATCCAGTCGCGATACGCCGATTCCGGCGCCTGCAGGGCAATGCCGGCGATCAGGATCGTCGTCAGCGGCTTGAGCAGGAAGAACACCTTGGGCTTGGTTTCGTTCCAGTCCGCAATGATGGCCAGCACGGCACTGGCGACAGCAGCAATACACAGACCCTGCAACATGAGCATCTCCAATGAATTGCGGATAGTGTGAACTGGTCGCTGGACTTATGGAGTAGTCCGGTGATACCAAGTCCGGCATGGGCGCATCCACCGCGCGCCATCAGCAGTTCTGGGAGGGCCGGGTCATGCGTCCATCGATCGACTTCAGCGTTTCGTCCGTCATCCGCAGTCTTTTCGTCGCCGCGACATTGGTTGTTGCCGGCTGCAACGGCGGTTCCGGAGGCAGCGATCCCGGCGGAACGGTTGATCCCGGCGATGCAGATGCGGTCACCGATGCCATCAGCCTGGTTCTGCCCGGCGCGCTGACCGACAAGGTTGTAGGCCCACTTCCAACCGGTGCCGGGGAAGCCGATGCTCCCGTCGTCTCGGCCGACGTGACTTCGACGGCGGTCGAAGCCGGGGACGACGTCGATGTTCCGCTGACGGTGCGCTCGGTCAACGATATCGACGCCTTGTTCGCGAAGATCCCGGGGGCCGAGAGCTACTTCGAGATCACGGTGCCCGAGAGCGGTAGCGGCAAGCGTTCGCCGATCGCGATGTCCAAGGCCGCAGTCACACGCACCTTTGCGCTGAGCATCACCGTGCCGGGCAATGTCACGCCAGGGCAGTTCTGCATCGAGTTCAGCGCCCGTGATTCGACGGGTCTGGTATCGAATCTGGCGCGGGTCTGCCTCAACGTCGTCGACGATCCGGAACCTGCCGGCAACCGGCCGCCGGTGGCACGGACCAGTTCCGACGAAACCGTGCTGCCGGGCTCGGCAGTCACACTCAATGGCAACGCCTCGTCCGATACGGACGGCAGCATCGTCAGCTACGCCTGGACGCAGGTACAAGGTCCGGCCGTCACGCTGTCGACGCCGAATGCGGCATCCACCGGGTTCACCGCGCCGGACACCGAGACGACGCTCGCCTTCGTGCTGACCGTCACCGATGACGCCGGTGCCGCCGGCAGCGATTCGGTCACGATCACGGTGTCGAACACGCCGCCGCCGACCACGATCAGTTTCGAAAATGCCGCGCAGACCGCAGCGGAGTCGGCCGGGACCGTGCGGGTCGGACTCTCGGTCGTTCCGGTGCCGAGCGAGGCGATCACGCTGCCGTTTACCGTCGGCGGCACCGCGTCGGGCTCGGATCGCACAGTCGTAGCGTCGCCGCTGTCGATTCCGGCCGGGGCGACCAGCGTTTCCATCGATGTGAACGTGACGGATGACGCTGGCGCTGAATCCGATGAAACCGTCATCCTGACGCTGGGCACGCCGAGCAGCGGCGAGCTTGGCCAGACGACGACGTTCACGCTGACGATCGACGACAACGAAGGCGCTGCGCCAGCGCAGGGCACGCTGTTCGTCATCGACGAGGCCTACCGTCTGGTCCGTTTCCAGGCCAGCGCGCCGGGTACCATCCTGAGCACCGTGGACATCACCGGCGTGGCGCCGAACCAGGATAGCTCGCCGCCGCTGGTGACGTCGATGGACTTCCGGCCGTCCACCGGCGAGCTGTATCTGTATGTCGACAACCGCCGCGTCTATCGCATCAACACGACGAGCGGTGCCGCGACACTGGTCGCGACGACCAGTGCCGGACAGGTCGACACCATCGATCTGAATGGCTTCGACTTCAACCCCTGCAACGACCAGTTGCGTGCAACCGGCAACGGTCTGCAGAACTTCCGCTTCGACGGCAATGCAGCGTTCCTGGCGCGCGACACCGATCTGGCCTACGCAGATGGCGATGTCAACGAAGGCGGTGAAGCGTCGATCGATGCGATCGCCTACACCGCCTGCGTCGGTGGCGCGACGACGCTGTTCGGCGTCGACGGCTTCAACAACACGCTGGTGCGCATCGGCAGCGTCGGTGGCACCCCGTCGTCACCGAACGCAGGCCAGATGACGACCATCGGCCTCTTTGCCAGCGGCGTCGGCGGTGCGAGCCAGGGCGGCTTCGACATCGATCTGCAAAGCGGGACGGCTTACCTGACCGACGGCGACGGCACCCAGACCACGCTGTATCGCATCGATCTCACCACCGGCACGCAGACCAATCTGGGCATCATCGGCGATGGAACCGAGGCTTTCCGCAGCAACTGCCTGGCGATCCAGCCCTGATGACGACGCGGCGCAGCGGCGGCTTTCGGGCCAACGCTGCGCCGGCCGCTTGAAAAAGCCGCACAAGCTGTCACATTGCTGATCACATTCCCCTCGGAACCGAAGCAGGCAATGGACAAGATCATCAAGACGGACGCCGAGTGGCGCGCCGCGCTGAGCGAAGAGCAGTACCGCGTGACCCGACATGGCGGTACCGAATGCGCGTTCACCGGTGCGCTGTGGGACGACCATCGAGACGGCGTATTCCACTGTGTCTGCTGCGATCTGCCGCTGTTCGATTCGCAGACCAAGTTCGAATCCGGTACCGGCTGGCCGAGCTTCTTCGACCAGGTCCAGAACGGCAACGTCGAGAATCGCGAAGACAACAGTCATGGCATGCGCCGCGTCGAAGTGCTGTGCGCACGCTGTGAAGCGCATCTTGGGCACCTCTTTCCGGACGGACCCAAGCCGACGGGGATGCGCTACTGCATCAACTCTGCAGCGCTGAACTTCAAGGCGCGCGACTGAGTCGCGGCCGTGCGCATCGCCTGGTTTCAGCATGTGCCGTTTGAAGACCTTGGCTGCATCGCGCCCGCGCTGCTTGCGCGCGGACACCGCCTGCAGGCCACCCGCTGGTTCGCCGGCGAAGACGCACCGGCACTGGATGACTTCGACGCGCTGATCATCATGGGCGGGCCGATGAACGTCGACGAGTGCGATCAGCATCCCTGGCTGCGCGACGAACGTGCTGCCGTGCGCCGCGCAATCGACGCCGGCAAGCCGGTACTGGGCATCTGCCTCGGCGCCCAGTTGATTGCCGCCTGCCTCGGCGCGCCGGTAACGCGCAACGCGCATGTCGAGATCGGCTGGTTCGATGTATTCCGCCCGGCCGCCGCCCCGCAAGGCTCGCTGCTCGGCGGTTTTCCCGAGCGCTTTGCGGCGTTTCACTGGCACGGCGATACCTTCGCGATTCCGGCCGGCGCGCAGCTGCTGCTGAGCAGCGAAGGCTGCGTGCATCAGGCCTTTCAGCTCGGCTCGCGCGTACTCGGCCTGCAGTTCCATCTCGAAGTCACCGCCGCCAATGCGCGCGACATGTACGTCGGTGAAACGATGAAGCTGTCGAAGTACGTGCAGGAGCCCTCCGCCGTGCTCGCCCAACTCGATCACTTTGCGGACAGCAACCGGCGCATGATCCGGCTGCTCGACAACTGGCTGGCAACCGCTTGACGCTGCGACCGTACGCGGACACCGACCTGCGTGCGATCGTCGCGCTGTTCACAGCGTCGGTGCATGATCTGGCCGCCGGCCAGTACGACGCGGAACAATGCGAAGCCTGGGCGCCCAGAGCACCCGATCTGCAACATTGGCAACAGCGCCTGCAGGTGCTGAACGTCATGATCGCGGAAGCCGGCTCCGAACTAGCCGGCTTCATCGGCTACGGCAGCAACGGCCATATCGACCTGCTGTTCACGGCACCTGCGGCTGCGCGCTCCGGCGTCGCAACGGCGCTGTATCGCCACGCCGAACAACAGTTGCGCGACCTGAGCATTCATGAGCTGTGGACCGAAGCCAGCCTGCTGGCGAAGCCGTTCTTTGCACACCACGGCTTCATCGTTGAAGCTGAGCAGACCGTGCAGCGCAACGGCGTCTCCCTGCGTCGATTCGCGATGCGCAGGAAGATCAGCTGACGCAGGCCAACAGAACCCCTGACAGGAGAGCAGCGATGAAATACAGCGGCGGATGTCATTGCGGACGTATCCGCTTCGAGGTTGAGGGCACACTGGAAAGCGTGATGGCCTGCAATTGCTCGATCTGTCAGCGCAAAGGTTCGCTGATGTGGTTTGTGCCACGCGACGCACTCACGCTGCTGAGCAACGTCGCCGACTTGCGCACGTACACGTTCAACAAGCATGTGATCCAGCACATCTTCTGCGGTCAGTGCGGCATGCATCCGTACGGCGAGGGCAGCGATCCCAAAGGCAACCGCATGGCGGCAGTCAACGTCCGCTGCCTCGACGGAATCGATCTGGACAAGCTGCCGGTCAACAATTTCGACGGCCGCGCCCTGTGAGCGTACAGCTGCCGTCCGACCGGCTGGTGCGGATCGCGCTGATGATCAGCGTGCCGTTCAATCTGATGGTCGCCTGGATGCTGCTGTTTCCGGCGTAGACCCCACGAGCACGACACGATCATGTTGCACACCACCCGCCTGCAGCTGCGCCCGCTCGATGACGCCGATGCGCCGTTCATCATCGAGCTGCTCAATGAGCCTGCGTTCATCGAGTACATCGGCGACAAGAACGTCCGCACGATCGAGGACGCGATCAGGTACATCGACACCGGCCCGCGCGCGAGCCTGCACACGCATGGCTTCGGCATGCTGCGCGTGAGCCTGCTCGCCGATGACACGCCGATCGGCATGTGCGGCCTGATCCGGCGCGACACGCTGCCGGACGTCGATCTGGGTTTCGCCTATCTCTCGGCGCATCACCGCAAGGGTTACGCCGTCGAAGCGGCACGCGCGGTCATGGAACAGGCCAGAAATGAACTCGGCATCGGCCGCGTGCTGGCGATTACCCTGCCGACGAATGCGGGCTCCATCGGCGTTCTGCGGAGCATCGGCTTCAGCGCAGCGGGCACCGTGCAGCTCGGCGAGAATCCGGAAGTGCTGCGCCTGTTCGAGTCGCTACCCTAGAGCCTCAACCACTGCAGCACCGCGCCGTCAGCCGATTCATGCAAGCCTGGCACGCGAACCAGCGCATTGGCCTGCGACAGGTTGCCGAGCATGTGCGAAGCCTGCCCGCCGAGCGACTGCAGCTGCAGCTGCGCATCGGCGTCGGCACTGACCACGGCGCGCATCCAGAACGTCTTGTCCGGCAGCCGCTTGAGCGTCACTGGCGCGCGCACCGCATTCCAGCGTGCATGCGGATCGAGCCCGTACATCACATCGAGCGCGCTGCGCACGTAGACCAGCAGGTTCGCGATCACCGAGGCCGGGTTGCCCGGCAGGCCGAACAGCATCGCGTCACCCCGGCGTGCCACATACAACGGCATGCCCGGCTTCTGCGCGATCTTCCACAGCACACGTGTTGCCCCCAGATCTTCGCTGACGGCCGGCACGAAATCGAAGTCACCGACCGACACCCCGCCCGTCGTCAACACCAGATCGGCATCACGGAACGCCCGCGACAGTGCGTCGCGAACCTGATCTTCGCGATCAGCGACATGCTCGATCCGCAGTGGCGGACAACCCCATTGCGTGAGATGCGCCGCGAGCAAGGGCCCGTTGGCATCAGCAATCTGCCCCGGCCGCAGAGGCAGTCCGGCTTCAACCACCTCATCGCCGGTAATCAGGACGACGATGCGCGGCAGGGTGCGCACGCTGATTGCCGTGATGCCCGCCATCGCCAGCGCGCCGATCAGGCCCGGCGTCAGCACGGTTCCCGTGTTCGCGAGCACGGCGCCAGCGCGCAGTTCTTCGCCGGCCTGTCGCACATCTGCACCGGGGGAAACACTGTCAAGAATCACGACACTGTCGCTGTACGGACGCTGCGTCAGTTCCTGGCGGACGACGGTGTCGGCCCCCAGCGGCAGCATGCCGCCGGTGAAAATGCGCGCGGCCGTGTGAGCCGGCAATACCGGCACACTGTCCTGCGGCGCAGCGGCGATCTGCTGAACCAGAGTCAGCGCGACCGGCGCGGACGCGATATCGGCATGTCGCACGGCAAAGCCATCGACTGCGCTCTGCGTAAATAGCGGCAGATCGCATGCACTGCGTACCGGTGCTGTCAGCACGCGCTGCAGCGCAGTGCGCAACGGTATGGTCTCGGAGCCCAGTGTGGGAGTGGCGGCAAGGATGCGCTCCAGCGCATCGCTGACTTCAATCATGCAGGAACCTCTCGGACAACAGCCCAGCGATGACGCGCGACGAACGGCAACGAGTCTGCTGGCCGGCTGCATTTAGCAGCGGGCGCGAGGGGGTATTCGCGCACGCCCTCCTCCAATGCAGCCGGCCAACGGACAGGAACCTGGAAATAGCGGTGAATCATCACGCCTGGCGTGGTCGCTGCCGGCATGGTCGTGGATTTGATGGCGGTCTGGGCTCGGCTGCTCATGAATCAGCAACACCCGCTCTGCTTGGACGTTCGCGGGCATGTCGGACAGAACGATGGCTCAAGCTCAGCATGGCGTGCTCAGCCTCCGAGATGGTGCATGGTGATCGGGCGCTCGACGTGGCCCGGACTGGCGACATAGCCCACGTCCTTGTTCCAGACGCGCAGGCGAATCAGTTCGGCAAGCGCGTTGGAGCTGCCGTTCTCCTGCAGCGTCGAACGCAGGTCATGGCCGCGCGCCGAGAACAGGCAGGTGTAGAGCACGCCGCGCGCGTCGACACGCAGGCGGTCACAGCTCGCGCAGAACGGCTTGCTGATCGTCGAGATCACGCCGAGGCGATAGCCGTCGGAAAGCTGGTAGTAGCTCGCCGGATCGCGATCGCGCGGCAGTGTCTTGAGTGGGCCCAGCGGTCGCAGATGCTCGAGGATCTCCGTCTCGGTGACCACCCGCGCCCTGCTCCAGTCGCGACGACCATCCAGCGGCATGAACTCGATGTAGCGCAGCGGCAGGCCGGCGTCATGCGCCCAGCGCGCGAGCGGCAGAATCTGGTCTTCGTTGTAGTCGCGCACCACGACGCAGTTGAGCTTGACCGGCAGCCCGGCGGCCTGCGCCGCACTGAGGCCGCGCAGCACCGCATGCACTTCGCCACGGGTCAGGCGTTTGAAGGTCTCCGGCTCAATGGCATCGAGGCTGACGTTGATGTCGTCGAGTCCTGCAGCCTTGAGTTCCCGCGCATAACGCGGCAGCAGTCCACCGTTGCTGGTCATCGCGATGCGTTGCAGGCCGACGCCGCGGAGCTGGTTCAACTCGCCGACGATCTCGACGACATCGCTGCGCAGCAGAGGCTCTCCACCCGTCAGGCGGATATCGGTAATGCCCAGGTCACGCACGAACACGCGCGCCAGTTCGACGATCTCCGCGCGCGGCATCAGCTCAGCACGCGGCAGCCAGACCGGCTTGTCCGGCATGCAGTACAGGCAGCGCAGATTGCAGCGATCGGTCAATGAAAGACGCAGCTTGCGCTTGGTGCGCCCGCGCGCATCGGCCAAGGTGGGCTCCGTACTCGCCACGCTGAACTGATCGTCAGTAAGCAGGGCCCGGCCCATCAGCACACCTGCTCGGCGAGCAGCAACTCTTCCGGCGTGTTGAGATTGAGCGGCGCCGAGCCATGCAACCAGGCCATGGCCTGGGTTTGCTGCCAGCGCAGCAGGCTGCTCTGCCCCGACCCCAGAAACCGGGTGGCATCAAAGGCAAGGTCGGTACGCATCAGGCAGAACGTCGGATGCGCGCGCGCACCGTCATGCAGGACGACGACATCGACATGCTGGGCGATTGCCACAGCGAAGAATCGTGCAGCCAAGCCGGCCGACAGGGCCGGTGCATCGCAGGGAACGCACAGCAGCCACGGCTGCCGTGCGACGTGAAGCAACCGGCACACACCGGCGAGCGGCCCCACCCCTTCGGTGTCGCGCACCGCGCGTAATCCCAGCGCCAGATAGCGTTCGACGTTGCGATTGGCGGAAACGATGATCTCGTCGACCTGCGGACGCAGCTGATCGACCACATGCGCGATCAGTGGGCGTCCGTTGAACATCAACCAGGCCTTGTCGGCTCCACCATGCCGCCGGCCTTCGCCGCCGGCGAGGATGCCCGCGGACAACTGGGATGTCAGTGCGGAACTTGAAACGGCGGACAACATAGTCGCTCCCGATGCAATGCAGATGCACATGCTGCGGGCGCCGTTGTCCGCTACTCGATGAGGCCGTCGTTGACCTCGCCCTGACTACCGCAAATGGCGTGCCAATCGCGTGTCGCAGAACCTGCTGCGCTCAGTGCGTGTCGCACTCGGCCAGGAACTGGATCAGCTCTTCACGCAGGCGATAGTAGTCCGGGTGTTCGAGCAGGGACTTGCGCGTACGCGGACGCGGCAGATCGATCTCGAGCACCTTGCCGACCTTCGCATTCGGGCCGTTGGTCATCATCACCACGCGGTCGGCAAGCAGGATCGCCTCGTCGACATCGTGGGTGACCATGATCGCGGTCAACTTGGTGCGCGCCCACACATCCATCAGCACTTCCTGCAGATCCCAGCGCGTCAGCGAATCGAGCATGCCGAACGGCTCGTCGAGCAGAAGCATCTTCGGCGCAAGCGCGAATGCGCGCGCGATGCCGACCCGCTGCTTCATGCCGTTGGACAGTTCAGACGCGCGCTTGTCCAGGGCATCTGCAAGACCGACACGGCCGAGATAGTGCTCGGCGATCTCGCGGCGTTCGGCAGGCGCAACATGCGGGAACACCTGGTTGACGCCGAGCATCACGTTGTCGATCGCACTCAACCAGGGCACCAGGCTCGGCGCCTGGAAAACGATGCCGCGATCCGGCCCGGCGCCGTCGATCTCGCGACCATCGAGGACGATGACGCCATCGCTGATCTCGTTGAGGCCGGCCATCATCGACAGGACCGTGGACTTGCCGCAGCCGGAGTGGCCGATCACCGAGACGAATTCGCCCTGGCGGATCTTCAGATCGAAACCGTCGACCACCTTCACCGGTCCTTTGCGGCTCGGATAGATCTTCGAAACCTTGGAGAACTCGACGTAGCGATGTGGCTGCGTCGGCACGCGGTCGCGCGCCCTGGCAACAGCGCGCGGATGTTCGTCGCTCGTGGTCGGCACCTGTGGGCGCAGGTCGACGACCTTGTCGGACACCTCGCCACGCGAGCGCGCACCGGCTTCGATGAGGTACTGCGTGATGTTCTTGCGCAGGCGCACGAAATCGGCGTTGTGGTTGATTGCCCGGCGATCGCGCGGACGCTCCAGATCGACGATGAACTCCGGTCCAAAGCACGCACCCTCGCCCTTGACGCCGGAGTCGAGCGGAATCACGCGATCCGCCATCAGCAGGGCCTCGTCGACATCGTTGGTGATCAGCACACAGGTTTTGCGCTCGCGGCTCCAGATCTGCACGATCTCGTCCTGCAGCTTCGCGCGCGTCAGCGCATCAAGCGCGGACAGCGGTTCGTCGAGCAGCAGGACCTGCGGATCAGCCGCGAGTGCGCGCGCCACCGAGACGCGCTGGCGCATGCCCCCGGATAGCTCCGACGGCCGCTTTGCCAGCGCCGGCGTCAGGCCGACCATGTCGATGTACTGTTCCACCCGTGCTGCGCGCTCGGCCTTGCCGAGATGGCCGAACACCTGGTCGACCGCGAGTGCGACGTTCTCGCGCACGGTCATCCACGGCATCAGCGAGTAGCTCTGGAACACGACCCCGCGGTCCGGCCCCGGTCCGCTGACCGGATTGCCGCGCAGCAGGACCTGCCCGGCATCGGGCTCGATCAGGCCGGCCATCAGCGAGATCAGCGTGGTCTTGCCGGAACCGGAAAAGCCGACGATCGCAACGAACTCATTCTCGCGGATGCGCAGATTGATGTCCTTGAGCACCGGCGTGCTGCGCGCGCCGCTGCCGTAGGACTTGCTGATGCCGCGCAGTTCCAGATACGCCGGTTCTATCGCGGCGGGAGCCACTGGAGTCGGCACTTCCACGGTGATGGTCTCGGCGCTGGCAGTGTTGTTCATGAGCTTGAGCAGAGCAGTCATTGCGCGCCTACTGGACCGGCTCGCCGAAGCTGGCGAGCGACTGCAGGGTCGCCATGATGCGATCGAGCAGAAAGCCGATCACGCCGATCGTGAACACCGCGACCATGATGCGGGCCAGCGACTGGCTGCTGCCGTTCTGGAATTCGTCCCAGACGAACTTTCCGAGACCCGGGTTCTGCGCCAGCATTTCCGAGGCGATCAGCACCATCCAGCCCACACCCAGCGACAGGCGCAGTCCGGTGAAGATCAGTTTCAACGACGAAGGCAGCACGATCTTGCTGACCTTGGCGAACCACGACAGCTTGAGCACGCGGGCCACGTTGATCAGGTCCTTGTCGACCGAAGCGACGCCGACCGCGGTATTCATCAGTGTCGGCCACAGCGAACACAGGGTCACCGTGATCGCCGAGATCAGGAACGACTTCTGGAACATCGGGTCGGTGCTGACGTAGGCCGCGCTGACCACCAGCGTGACGATCGGCAGCCAGGCCAGCGGCGACACCGGCTTGAACAGCTGGATGATCGGATTGAGCGCGGTCTGCACCGCGTTCGACAGGCCGCAGACGATGCCCAGCGGCACCGCGACGATCGTCGCCAGCAGGAAGCCGGTGAAGACCGTCAGCAGGCTCGTGAAGATCTGGTCGACATAGGTGGGCTTGCCGGTCCAGACGCGGTTCTGCGATTCCGCCGCGGGATCGGCGGCGAGCGCCGTTGCATTGCGCTGTGCCTGGCGCTCGTAGAACGCCGCCGCCTTCTCGCGTTCGGCATGATGCTCATCGATCAGGCCACCGGCCGCTTCCCAGACCGCCGCGGGTCCGGGCAATGCGCCGAGGCTGGTCTGCACCGAGCTGGCGAGCCCGCCCCACAGCGCAAGGAACACCGCGAAGGCAAGCAGCGGAATGCCGATGCGGCGCAGGATCTCGCGGAACTGTTCCGCCGGGTCCTCGCCGGCGGCGAGCCGCACCATCGGAACGAACCAGGTCAGGCCGGTCTTGTTGAGCACATTGACGGTCTGGTTGAGCATGTCTTGTCTACCTTGTTGCTGCTGAAAAACTTGAGTGCTTGCAACGGCGCCTCAGGGCGCCGTCTCCGCGCCCTTGAGGCCGATCTTGAATTTGCCGAGATACTCGTTCGGCTTCTGGCCGTCGTACTCGACGCCGTCGATGAACTCCGCGGTCGCCGGCTTGAAGCCGCTCTCGCTGGAGAAGTCGGGGAAATCCGCGGCCTTGAGCTTGCCTTCGGCGATCAGCGCCTTGGCCGCAGTCGCGAACAGATCCGGACGGTAGATCTTCTTCGCGGTTTCAACGTACCAGCTGTCCGGCTTCTCGCTGTCGATCTGGCCCCAGCGGCGCATCTGCGTCAGGTACCAGATGGCGTCGGAGTAGTACGGATAGGTCGCGTTGTAGCGGAAGAACACGTTGAAGTCCGGCACTTCGCGCTTGTCACCCTTCTCGTACTCGAAGGTGCCGGTCATGCTGTTGGCGATGACCTTCTCATCGGCGCCGACATAGTCCGGCTTGGCGAGGATGCCGACCGCCTCGACGCGATTGGCGTTGTTGTTCTCGTCGAGCCAGTATGCGGCGCGGATCAGCGCCTTGGTCAGCGCGATCGTCGTGTTCGGATACTTGGTCGCGAAGTCTTCGCGGATACCGAACACTTTTTCCGGATTGTTCTTCCAGATTTCGTAGTCGGTGATGACCGGCACGCCGATGCCCTTGAGCACGGCCTGCTGATTCCAGGGTTCGCCCACGCAGTAGCCGTAGATCGTGCCGGCCTCCAGAGTTGCCGGCATCTGCGGCGGTGGCGTCACCGACAGCAACACGTCCGCGCCGATCTGGCCCACCACGTCGCCCTTGCTCGGTGCGTAGTAGCCCGGATGGATGCCGCCGGCGGCGAGCCAGTAGCGCAGCTCATAGTTGTGCGTCGAGACCGGGAACACCATGCCCATGTTGAATGGCTTGCCCGCGGTCTTGTATTGCTTGACGACCGGAGCGAGCGCGGCGGCACTGATCGGATGCTCGGGCTTGCCATCCTTCATCGGCACGTTCTTCTTCATCTCCGCCCAGACCGCGTTGGAGACGGTGATGCCGTTGCCGTTCAGGTCCATCGAGAACGGTGTGATGATATCGGCCTTGGTGCCGAAACCGATCGTGGCCGCAATCGGCTGGCCGGCGAGCATATGCGCGCCATCGAGCTCTCCGGAGATCACGCGGTCGAGCAGGACCTTCCAGTTGGCCTGCGCTTCGAGCGTGACGAACAGGCCTTCATCCTCGAAGTAGCCCTTCTCGTAGGCGATCGCCAGCGGCGCCATGTCGGTCAGCTTGATGAAGCCGAGCTTGAGCTCCGCCTTTTCCAGCTTCGCCGCAGCGGTCGGTACGGCAGCCACGGGCGAAGGGCTGGGGGTCGGCGGTGCCTCGCTCTTACCGCAGGCTGCCAGCGCAGCGACCGCGCCGAAGATCAGCGTGCGGCTGAGCGCGCGCAGCGCGCTGCCCCAACGATCATTCCCCACGGACATCTGACTGCGCGAATGCGTGTACATCGAAACTCTCCCTGAAACTGAATTGAGGCCGCCAACGACGAAGGCCCGGTGCGATCCGTCAGATCGCCCGTCGACGGGAGTCATGGGTGCGGAGGAATGCCCCGGCAGATGCGCGCAGGCGGATTGCGGCGCCATCTGGCGCGGATCAAGGCTGCGGAAGGAACTGAAACTGCTACGCACGGAGCCACTCCGAATTCACGAAACATTCGATCGGGATGCGGGCACCGTTGTCCGCGGGTGACACGAGACCAGCTTTGGCCTCGGCGGTAACTACGCAAGCGGCATGCCATATGACAATTCCGCGAACCCGGACGACCGTCATGTCAGGACGCCTCGGCGAGTGCAGCGCGGGTCTGGCTGACCAGGATCTTCAGTTCCGGAATGCAGGATCCGCAGTTGGTGCCGCAGCGCAATTTCGCACCCAGTGCCTCGGCGCTGTTCGCGCCTTCGCGGATCGCCGCGCAAATGACGTTGCGGCCGACGCCGAAGCACGAACACACCTGCGGCCCGGGATCCGCGCCGGCCTCGGCCGGCTGGCCCACCATCAGGCCCACGCGATCGAGGTCGTCGATCTGATCCTTGATGAACAGGCCGGACAGCCATTCACGCGCCGGCAGGTCTTCGGCGCGTGGGGAAACAAACGCGCAGGCGGCGATGCGGTCGTCGACCAGGTGCGCGGCGCGGTACTGCTGTTCGGCGACATCACTGGCTTCGATCCAGTCGGCATCGTCGGTGACGCCGAGCTGGCTGCGCGCCCACAGGCTCCAGTCGGCAATCTGCTCGCGCCCGGCGATCTCGTAGCGCAGGAACTGCTCGCCGCGGATCGACGTCCACCAGACCGCCGGGCCCATCGATGCCATCGGCACCGGTGCACGGCTCAGGACGAAGCCGTACCAGCCGACATGAAACGCCTCGATGCGCGCCGGTGTGTGCTTGAACTCGGGCTCGCCGGACAGCGGATCGACGACCGGATTGACGATGCCGCCAACGCGCGCATCCGACGCGTTCTGGTCGGTCCAGTGGATCGGCATGAAGATCTGTCGCCGGGACTGCTCCGTTGTGGTGCGTGCGCGCACCACACAGCTGCCCCAGCGTGTCGACACCTGTGCGAGACGGCCGTCCTGCACGCCCCAAAGCAAGGCATCATGCGGATGCACGTCGACCTGCGGTTCCGGACGATGCCCGGACAGTCGCGCCGAGCGGCCGGTGCGGGTCATCGTGTGCCATTGATCGCGCAGACGTCCGGTGTTGAGGACGAGGGGCCAGTCGTCATCCGGCATGTACCCTGGCTTGCGCGGCCGCAGCGCGATGAACCTGGCGTGGCCACCCGGCGTCGAGTAGCGACCATCGGCAAACGGCCGCGACGAGTTGGCGGATACCGGCGCGAGCGCGCACGGCCATTGCAGCGGCTGCATGCGGTCATAGGCTTCAGCGCCCAGTCCGCACAGCGCGCCGAGGTTGAACATGCGCGGTATCTGCTGCTGTTCAAATGCCGACAGCCGGGCGTGTTCGTCGAAGATTTCGTGTGCGCACGTGTAACTGAATCCATCGGCATAGCCCATGCGCTTGCCGGCTTCGGCCAGCGCCCACCAGTCCGGCTTCGCATCGCCGGGCCACGGCAGAAACGCACGCTGCCGCGACAGGCGGCGCTCGCTGTTCGTCACCGTGCCGTCCTTCTCGCCCCAGGCGAGCGCCGGCAGCAGCAGGTCGGCTTCGACCGTCGTATCGGTATCGCGCAGCACATCGGAAACGACGACGAACTCGCAGCGGCGCAGCGCCTCGCGCGCCTTGTTCGCATCCGGCAGGCTGACGATGGGATTGGTGCCCATGATCCACACCGCCTTGACCTTGCCGTCGTGGATCGCGTCGAACAGATCGACCGCCTTCAGGCCGGCACGTTCGGCGATGCGCGGCGACTGCCAGAAGCGCTGCACCAGATCGCGATGCGCCGCATTGTCGATGTCCAGATGCGCCGCAAGCTGGTTGCTGAGACCCCCCACTTCACGTCCACCCATCGCATTGGGCTGGCCAGTGATCGAGAACGGCCCGGCACCGGGCTTGCCGATGCGGCCGGTCAGCAGATGGCAGTTGATGATGCTGTTGACCTTGTCGGTGCCGGCGCTGGACTGGTTGACGCCCTGCGAGAACATCGTGACCACGCGCTCGGTGCGCGCGAACAGCGCATAGAACTCGCGCAGGCCTTTCTCGGTCAGGCCGCAGGTACGTGCGACGTGCGCAAGACTGCCGGTGCTGTTCGTCGCCATCGCTATGGCATCGGCAGCGCCCGTGGTGTGGGCATCGACAAACACCTGATCCGTCGCATCCTGCTGATGCAGATATGCAAGCAGACCGTTGAACAGCCACACGTCGGTGCCTGGCTGCACCGGCAGGTGCATGTCCGCCGATTCGCAGGTTGCCGTACGGCGCGGATCGATGACGACGATCTGCAGCTCCGGCCGCGCCTGCTTGGCGGCGAGCATGCGCTGGAACAGGATCGGATGGCACCACGCCGTGTTGGAACCGACGAGCACGATCAGATCGGCCAGTTCGAGATCCCTGTAGTCGACCGGCACCACGTCTTCGCCGAAGGCGCGCTTGTGGCCGGCGACCGCAGACGACATGCACAGGCGCGAGTTCGTGTCGATGTTCGCGGACCCGACATAGCCCTTCATCAGCTTGTTGGCGACGTAATAGTCTTCGGTCAGCAGCTGTCCTGACACATACAGTGCGACGGCATCCGGTCCGTGCTGGTCGATGATGCGCGAGAACTGCGCGGCCACTTCGTCGAGCGCCGTATCCCAGCCGACCGGGTTCAGTGCGCCCTGCGCATCGCGCTGCATCGGTTCGAGCAGGCGGCCCTGCAGGCCGAGGGTTTCACCCAGCGCCGAGCCTTTGACACAAAGGCGCCCGGCGTTTGCCGGATGCGCCACATCACCGACAACCGTCGCCGATTGTGGGCCCGTCGGCGTTGCGCTGACCCCACAGCCGACGCCGCAGTAAGGACAGGTGGTCGATATGGTCGTGCTCATGCGGCCTGCGGACTGGCCATGGCATGCGCGTTGGCATAAGACTGCCCGAACAGCAGCGACTTGCGCAGGCGGCCGAGATCCCTGTCTGCCGACAGCAGTTCGAAGTACCAGCTTGCATCGCGCGTATCGCCGTAGAGCACCGCACCGGCGAGGCGCCCGTTCTTGATGACCAGCCGCTTGTAGATGCCGCGCCTGATATCGCGGAAGACCAGGTCTTCGCAGTGCTCGCCGCCTTCGAACTGTCCGGCGGAGTACAGATTCACGCCGGTCACCTTCAGTCGCGTCGCGATCACCGATCCTTCGTAGCTGGCCCCGGCATCGCCGGTCATGCGCCGCGCCCAGATCGCCGCCTGCTCGTACAGGGGTGCGACGAGTCCGTAGCAGGTCTTGCGGTGCTGCGCGCATTCGCCGAGCGCGCTGATGCGCGGGTCGCTGGTCAGCAGATGATCATCGACGACGACACCGCGCTCGCAGCCGAGTCCGCTGCTGCGCGCAAGATCGGCATTCGGCACGATGCCGGCTGCCATGACAACCAGGTCCGCGGGAATCTCGGTGCCGTCGGCAAAACCGACCGCGCGAACGGCGATCTGACCCAGAATCTCCCTGGTCTGCGCCAGCATGTGAAAGCGCAGCCCCTGCCTTTCCAGATGCGCGCGCAGCAGTGCCGATGCAGGCGCATCGAGCTGACGTTCGAGGATGCGATCCATCAGGTGCACGACGGTCACGCGCATGCCGCGCTTCATCAGGCCATAAGCCGCCTCAAGACCGAGCAGGCCACCGCCGATGACCACCGCGTAGCGGCGGTCCTCGGTCGCCTTGATCATCGTCTCGACGTTGGCGATGTCGCGAAAGCCGACGACGCCCGGCAGATCCTTGCCCGGAACCGGCAGGATGAACGGGCGTGAGCCGGTCGCCAGCAGCAGATGGTCGTAGTGCATCAGGTTGCCGTCGGCGGTGCGCAGTGCCTGCGCCTGCGTGTCGACCTCGACGACCGCAGAACCACGGCGCAGCTCGATGCCGCGCTCGGCATACCACGAAGGCGAATGCGTGATGATGTCCGCCACCTTCTTCTCGCCGGCGAGCACCGGCGACAGCAGGATGCGGTTGTAGGCGCCGTGCGACTCCTCGCCGAACACCGTGACTTCATAGCGCTGCGGCGCGCGCTTGTACAGCTCCTCGAGCGCACGCGCGGCGGCCATGCCGTTGCCGACGATGGCAATGCGTTCGCGAGTCACCGCGATGCTCCACAGTTGGTAAGTCCCTCTCCCCTTGTGGGAGAGGGGTTGGGGAGAGGGGGAAGCCCGGGCATTGCACCGCCCGCCCCCCTCTCCCTGACCCTCTCCCGCGAGCGGAGAGGGAAACTTGAGGTGCGTTCGCGCATCAGCCGCGTTCCTTGACCAGGATCATGCCGTCGTGCACGAGCACCGGGAACGAAGGGATCGTCAGCGATTCGTCTTCCAGGCAACGTCCATCGCGCAGGCTGTAATGCTGCTTGTAGACCGGCGACGCAACCACAGGCTCGTTCTTCAGGTCGCCGACGAGGCCGCGCGACAGCACGTTGGCACCCGACTTCGGATCGTGATTGCTCAGCGCGTAGACCTGATCGACCGCGCCGGCCTCATCGCTGCAGATGCGAAACACCGCGACCTGGTCGTTGCCGACCTTGGCGCAGACGCCGGTGTTGGCGACGATCTCATCGACGCGGCAGACATAGGTCCAGCGCGCGCCCGGCGTGACGGCGGGTGCCGCAGCGAGCGGGGCCTCGATGATCACGGTGTCACCTCGACGGCAGCCTTGCGCTCGGTCGGCCTGATCGGCCGGATCTGGCCGCGTTCGTCGACGAACTGGATGTTGGTGTCGGTTTCGGCAGAGTTGATGAAATGGCGGAAGCGCTTGAGCGTGACCGGATCGTTGATCGCCTTCTTCCACTCGCAGGCGTAGCTGTCGACCAGGCGCTGCATGTCGGCTTCGAGTTCCGCGCCGATGCCGAGGCTGTCTTCGAGCACGACTTTCTTGACGTACTCGATGCCGCCTTCGAGATTGTCGAGCCAGGTGCTGGTGCGCTGCAGCCTGTCTGCAGTGCGGATGTAGAACATCAGATAGCGGTCGATCATGCGGACCAGCGTCGCGCCGTCCAGATCGGTCGCCAGCAGCGAGGCATGGCGCGGCTTGATGCCGCCGTTGCCGGAGACGTACAGGTTCCAGCCCTTCTCGGTCGCGATCACGCCGACATCCTTGCTCTGCGCTTCCGCGCATTCGCGGGTGCAGCCCGACACCGCGAGCTTGAGCTTGTGCGGCGAACGGATGCCGCGATACCGCTCCTCAAGCTTGATCGCCATACTCACGGAGTCCTGTACACCGAAGCGGCACCAGGTGCTGCCGACACAGGACTTCACGGTGCGCAATGCCTTGCCGTAGGCGTGACCAGACTCGAAGCCGGCGTCGACGAGGTCGCGCCAGATCAGCGGCAGCTGCTCGACGCGCGCGCCGAACAGGTCGATGCGCTGGCCGCCGGTGATCTTGGTGTAGAGATTGAAGCGCTGCGCCACACGGCCGAGCACGATGAGTTTCTCCGGCGTGATCTCGCCGCCGGGCACGCGCGGCACGACGGAATAGGTGCCGTCCTTCTGCAGGTTGGCGAGGTAGTAGTCGTTGGTGTCCTGCAGCGACGCATGCGTCGGCTTGAGGATGTGCTCGTTCCAGCACGACGCGAGGATGCTGCCGATCGCCGGCTTGCAGATGTCGCAGCCACGACCGCGACCATGGCGTGCCAGCACGGTTGCAAAGTCCTTCAGCTCACCGACGCGGATCAGGTGGAACATTTCCTGACGCGTGTGCGCGAAGTGCTCGCAGAGATTGTTGTCGACCGCGACGCCCTGGCGCTTGAGCTCGGCGTCGAGAATCTGTTTGACCAGCGTCGAGCAGCCGCCGCAGCTCGTCGCCGCCTTCGTGCACTTCTTCAGCGCGCCGATCGTCGTCGCGCCTTCGCTGACTGCGCCGCACAGCGCGGACTTGGTGACGTTGTTGCAGGAACAGATCATCGCCGTTGCCGGCAACAGATCGACGCCGAGGCCCTTCGGCGCACTGCCTTCGCGCGCCGGCAGGATCAGGTCTTCCGGATGGTCCGGCAGCGGAATGCCGTTGAGCGCGAGCTGCAGCAGATTGCCGTAGTCGTTCGCGTCGCCGACCAGCACCGCACCGAGCAGGGTCTTGCGATCCGCGCTGATCACCAGCTTCTTGTAGTGCCCGGCGACTTCGTCGGTGAACAGGACATTGAGCGCATCCTGGGTCGCGCCGTGTGCATCGCCGATGCTCGCGACATCGACGCCCATCAGCTTCAGCTTGGTGCTCATGTCGGCGCCCCGGAACAAGGGCGCGGCCGCAGGCTGCTCCACCGTCCCTCTCCCGTCTCCGGGAGAGGGGGGGACCGTCTGCAGAGCAGACGGTGGGGTGAGGGGAGCGCGCAACTGATGCGCCGCGACTTCCGCCATCTGGTAGCCGGGCGCGACAAGGCCGAAGATCCTGCCGTTCCACAACGCGCATTCACCGATCGCGTAGATCGCCGGATCCGACGTGCGGCAACTGTCATCGACGACGATGCCGCCGCGCTCGCCGACCGCGAGGCCGGCATCGCGCGCAAGCTGGTCGCGCGGACGGATACCGGCAGAAAACACGATCACGTCGGTTTCCAGGTGGCTGCCGTCGGCAAACACCATGCGATGCGCCGAGGTCTCGCCGTCTTCAATGCGTTGGGTGTTCTTCTGCGTATGCACGCCCACGCCGAGCGCCTCGATCTTGCGCCGCAGCAGGCGGCCGCCCATGTCGTCGATCTGCACCGCCATCAGGCGCGGTGCGAACTCGACGACATGCGTCTGCAGGCCGAGATCCACCAGTGCCTTGGCCGCTTCGAGGCCGAGCAGGCCGCCGCCGACGACGGTGCCGATGCGCGCGGTCTGCGCCGAAGCGCGGATGGCGTCGAGATCCTCGATCGTGCGATACACATGGCAGTGCGGGCGATCCTTGCCCGGCAGCGGCGGCACGAACGGGTACGAGCCGGTCGCGAGCACCAGCAGGTCATACGCAATCACGTGCCCCAGCGTTGTGGTGACGGTGCGCGCCGCGCGATCAATGCTGGCGGCCGCTTCGTTGAGGCGCAGGACCTGCCCGCTGCGCTCGAAGAAGTCCGCCTCGACCAGCGACAGCGCTTCGGCGCTGGAACCACTGAAGTACGAGGTCAGGTGCACGCGGTCGTACGCGGCTCGCGGTTCCTCGCACAGCACGGTGATCTCGAAGCGGCCGTCGCCTTCGAGGCACTGCAACAGCTTGTGGCCGACCATGCCGTGGCCGATGACCAGCAGCTTCCTGCGGACGGGTTGCGGCGCTGAACCTTCAAACATGTGTATGTCTCCTGTGGCGGGCGCTGGCAAAACCACTGGCCACAAAAAAGCGCCCTGGCACGGAACACTGCTTTCTCCGTACTCAAGACGCCGTTGTCAGGAGCGCGCAATTCGGGGCGCGCTGAGCGCGACCTTCGTTGGCCGCGCGCCCTTCATTACGCAAACGCTATGCCATGCGCAGCAATCGGTGCGCCGGGCCGCCGCAGCGGATATGCGCACCAAGGCGGCGCAGCTCGCGCCACATTGGAGCGCACACGCCTTCAATCAGCGCATCGACTGCGGATCAAAGGCCTCGCCATCAAAAAAGCGGTCGGCAGGAAGGGACAGCGCGCCCTGAGTGCTTGCACAGCTATAGGGCTCGGTATGCGCACCTTCCACCTTGTAGTCGGACAGCGGCGTCGCCAGCCCCAGCCGGTGTGCGGCTTGCCGGTAGATGTCGGGTTGGTACGCACGCTCGGCAATGTCCCTGGTATCGATACCGGCCTCGCAGTGTTTCCAGCGGCGCATCTGCCCAAGCAGCCACAGGGCATGCGAGCGCCATGGAAAGCCCGCCGCGCCACTGTGAAAGCGCATGCCGGACAGCGCGCGGACGAGCAGCGCCCTGTCGGCGTCGAGCGTACCGCTGGCGATCATCCAGTCCGCAGCCTGCGGATGGTTCTTCGGCTCATCGAGCCAGACAGCAGCAGTGATCAGCGCGCGCAGCACGGCCTGCAGGGTTTGCGGGTGCGCGGCTGCCCATTCGGCGGTCACGCCAAACACCTTGTCCGGCCCGCCGTTCCACAGTTCATGCTTGCCGAACAGCAGCTGCCCGGCGCCTTCACCGTGCGCCAGTTCCGGGCCGGGGCTGCCGGCGTAGAAGCCGTCAATGCGGCCGCTGCGCAGCTGGTCCAGCATCATCGGCGGCGGCACGACCACCAGATTGAGGTCGCGATCCGGGTGGATGCCGGCGGCCGCGAGCCACCAGCGCAGCTCGTAGTGATGTGTGGAATGCGGGAAGACGTGCGCCAGTGTCAGCGGTGGCGCACTGCCGCGTTCGGCTTCGATCACCGCCTTGAGCGCCTGTGCCCAGGCCAGCGGACCAGGCGCAGTCCGTGTATCGCGACGCTGCGCTTGCAGGCGCAGAAGCAACGCCGGCGAGACGCAGAGCCCGCTGCCGCCCTGATTGAGCGCGGCGACGGCGATGGTCGGCTTCAGAATCGGATCAAGACCCATGCTCGCGGCGAGCGGCATCGGCGCCAGCATCTGCGCTCCATCGAGCACACCGGTGGCCAGCTTGTCGCGAATGCTCGCCCAGGACCGCTCGACCGAAAGTTCAATGGCAAGGCCTTCGCGGGCAAAGGCGCCGCCCGCCTGGGCGACGACCAGCGGCGCGGCATCCACCAGTGGCATCAGGCCCAGCGTCAGCGCCGGGCGCTCGATCGCACTCTGCGTATTCACAGGAGCTCCGCGGCAGCAATCAGCACGCGCGCGGCGTCGCCGATCCGGATGTTGCGATCCATCGCCAGCTTGCGCAGCTGCTCATAGGCAGCGTCTTCGCTGAGACCGCGTCGTGTCATCAGCAATCCCTTGGCCCGATCGATGTCGCGGCGGTCGGCGAGACGTGACTTGGCGTCGTGCAGCTCTTCGACCAGCGCGCGGTGTTCATGGAAGCGGGCAATTGCAACTTCGATCACCGAGCGCAGGCGCGACGGCACCAGACCGTCGACGACATAGGCGCTGACGCCGGCGCGCAGGGCCCGGCGCGTCGTATCGGCGTCGCTGTGGGCGGCAAACATCACGACCGGGCGCGGAACGTCACGGGTGACCTGCGACAGCGATTCGAGGGTATCGCGGGTCGGCGCGTCAACATCGATCAGCACGATCTCCGGCGCATGGTGCTTGACCGCTTCGAGCAGATCGGCGTCGGCGGCGAGCCGCGCGACGACTTCATGGCCGTCGGCGCTGAGCGCGCTGTGCAACATCGAAAGACGGCTTTGGTCATCGTCGACCAGCATTACACGCATGGGGGAGAGCGGCGGCAGCGAATGAATGGGGAGACTGCGGGGGGCATCGCAAGTTCTGTGCCGGGTGCGCAATCACGGTGCAGAAATCCATGCGCGAGGCCCTTTATGGTGCGTCCAGCACAGGACCAGGCAATTGTATTTGATCTACTTCATGAAGGCGCAGCACTTGGCACGCGTTTCGCTTATCAAGTCCTGCAAACAGACCGTGGCAACGACGCCGCTTCATTCCGCACTGAATGATGAAGGTCCACCGAACACTCCTGGACAAGGGCGTCCTCTGCGAATGAGCAGCAGGCGCTATTTTTTGCGCCGCTGCCCGGCTGAAGCCAGGGACAGATTCGCTGCATGGGCAAACGAGGCGAAAAGCTTGGCCTGACGACATCGCAGCTGCCGCTGCTGAATGCCGAACGCGGTCGCTTGCGCGTGATGCTCGTCGATGACGACACCGCACGTGCGGCTTTCGTGACCCAGGCACTGCATGCTAGCGGCTACGACGTCGTCGCCAGAATGCGCGCGACGGAGGATCTGCCCGCCGCGGTGCGGCGCGTGCAGCCCGATGTGATCCTCGTCGACATGGACAACCCGGCGCGGGATGTCATCGACGGCTGCGCGGCGATTTCGCAGCAGGTCCCGCGGCCGATCGTTTTCTTCGCCCACAACTCGGATGCCGAGACGATCGCCGAGGCGGTGCGCGCCGGCGTCAGCGCCTATGTCGTCGACGGCATGGCCGAACACCGGCTCAAGCCGATCCTCGACGTCGCGATCGCACGCTTCCTCGAACACCAGAAGCTGCGCGACGAACTGGACAGCATGCGTACACGTCTTGCTGATCGTCGCGACGTCGAGCGCGCCAAGTCCACCCTCGCCAGGATGCGCAAGCTCGACGAGGCGCAGGCCTATGCCCTGCTCAGGCGCAGCGCGATGACGCAGCGGGTGACGATCGGCGAGGCCGCTCGCATCGTCATCGCCGCCGCCAACCTGCTCGATGGACCCCTCGACAGCGCGCACGAGGATCCAGCATGAAATCGGCGCCGCCCTTCAGCCCCGAAATCCAGCATCTGACCGTCGGTCACATGCCGCTGCTCGATGCAGCGCCGCTGCTGTGGGCCGAGCATCGCGGCTATTTCCGCGCCGCCGGTCTCGACGTCACTCTGGTTCGGGAAGTGTCGTGGGCCAGTCTGCGCGATCGCCTCGCCTATGGCGCGCTCGATGCCGCGCAGTGTCTGGCACCGATGCCGATCGCCGCAACGCTCGGCGCCGATCGTGTCGGCGTGCCGATGGTGACCGGCCTGTGCCTGTCGCAGGGCGGTGCGGCCATCACGCTGTCGCGCAGCATGGCAATCCGCATCGGCTTCGAGTCGAAGATGAGCGCCGTCGAAAGCGCTACCGCACTGGCCGACTTCCTCGGCAATGGCGGCAGGGTCCGTCTCGCCCATGTGTTCCCGTATTCCATGCATCACTATCTGCTGCGCGAGTGGCTCGCTCTGGGTGGCGTGCCGGAACACGCGCCCGGCCTGGAGATCAGCGCTGCGCCACCGCCGCAGATGGTCCGCTTGCTGGAAAGCGGCACGGTTGATGGCTTCTGCGTCGGAGAGCCATGGAACACCGCAGCCGTGCGCGGCGGACTCGGCGTTGTCGTCACGGCCACCAGTGCCATCTGGGACGGCGGCGCCGACAAGGTGCTCGGCGTCACTCACGAATGGGCGCAGCGCTATCCGCAGACCCATCGGGCGCTGATCGTCGCCGTGATGCGCGCCTTGCAGGAACTGTCGACTCGCGACGTCTCAGCCGAACTGACCGACCTGCTGCTCCAGCGCGAAGTCCTGTCGGTGCCGGCGGCATGGATCGAGGCCGCCCTGCGCGGCGACGGCATCGGCAGCACGCCGCGCTTCTCCGCCGGGCTGCAGGCCTTTCCGCGCCGCTCGCAACTGATGTGGTGTGCGCTGCAGATGCTGCGCTGGCGCCAATGGCAGAAGCCGATCGACATGCACAAGCTGACCACCGCGGTCTGCGACAGCGCCGCGTTCTGCGATGCCGCCAATGTGCTCGGCCTGCCGAAACCCGCTTTTGATGTCGTGCGCGAAGGTGCTGGCGTCGTCGCGCTCGGCGCCGATGGCGCAACGGTCGAAACCCGTTTCATCAGCGGCAGCGAACTGGACCCCGACAATCCCGCCGGCTATCTCGCGGCGCGCGGCTGGGAGATGGCCGCCGCGCAGCATCTGCTGACCGGAACCTCGTGATGTCCCGCGCCCGCATCGGCAGCTGCGTACTGGGCCTCGTCGCCGCACTGGGCGCCTCGCCCGCGTTCGCCGCGGCACCGCCGCCGGAGCTGCTGGATCGTGCGCTTGCGCTGGAAGCACAGATCAATGTGGTCGCAGCGGCGCCAACGGCCGATGACATCGCCATCTACGTCGGCAACCCGCTCACCGACTGGACGCTGATCGAAGTGAACCTGAGCCTGGAAGGCAGTCCGCCGCGGCGCTACGCCTACAGCCCGGTCGAAGCGCAGGCACTCGAGGCCGGCGGTTTGCATCGCCTGATGTCTATCGCTTCCGGCACGGCACCGCGCCACGGCGTGATCGAGTACTTCATCCGCCAGCGCGGTACCGGTCGCGCCGTCAGGCCCGAACGCGGACGCCTCGCGATCACGCTCGCACCCGGTGCGGCGCAGTATGTCGTGCAGTTGCAGGACCGCAGGCTCGGCGAGCCGGAACTGCTGTGGAACAGCGCTGCCGATCGCGTGACGGCTGAACTGCGTTATGCCGACTATCTCGAGGACAGCGATCATCCGGCGCGGGCGGCATTCCTGCGCAGCGCGTTCGGCGAAGTGCGCACAGCAGCAGCGCCGCCGGCGTCGAGCCAGCCGCAGATCGAAAAGCTCAATGCAGTGCTCGCGGCGACTGACCCTGCTGCGCTGTTGCCGCTGGCGGAGGCGGACGCGGTCGACGCACTCGGCTGGGCTCTGCGTGATCGCGCGAATCTGCGCCTCGGCTATCTGCAGTTGCGCAATGGCGCTCCGGCTCAAGCGGCTGAAGCGTTCCAGCGCGTGCGCAGTCCGGGGCCCAACTCGAACGCCGCCCTGCTCGGTTTCGGCTGGGCGCGCCTGATTCCGCCGTCGGCGCCGAATGCCGCGGCGATGTATCTCGCCAACACCAGCCTGCGCCCGGGCGACGCCGACGCCATTGCTGCCGCGCGACGGACGACGCCATTCCGTTACGTGCATGCAGTCGCACACGACAATCGCGCCGGCGATCTGCGCCAGGCACTGGTGCCCTGGGGCGAGCTGATCGGTCGCGATCCGACCGATCCTGCGGTGCAGGAAGGACTGCTCGCACTGGCCTATGCGCACGGCCACCTCGGCGCCCACGCGCAGGCCGATCAGTATTTCAGCCGCGCGGTCAGCCAGCTCGAATCGCTGATCAGTCACTACGCTGACGCGCAGCAGGACATCGCAGATGGCGGCCTGGAGCGCCTGTGGGCACAGACCAGCAACACCGACAATGGCTGGCCGGCGTGGATGAGCGAAATGCCGGAGCCACGCTGGTGGCTGACCGATCCGCCGAATGCGCCGCGCTCGTTCTACCTTGAAGCGCTGATCAACAACCCCGACTTCCTGCGCGACCTCGACCAGTTGCTGGCGCTGCGCGAGCTGCAGGAACTGCTGGCTGCGCAGGCTCAGCGCCTGGGCAATCAGAGCAGCCTGCGCGAGCGCAATGCACAGCTGAACGCGGACTGCGATCAGCTCGCGAACCGCTACAAGACCGCGCTGCGTGTGCGGGCGACTCAGCAGCTGCAGGCGCAGCGCAGCATTGCCGAGCATTACCTCGCCGAAGCCAGCTTTGCGCTGGCGCGCATGGTCGATGCGCCCGCGGCATTCGAGGAGGGCATGGTGCAATGAGCGCGGCCATGCACCGCTCACCGCTGGCACTCGGCCTGTTGCTCATGATCAGCGGCAGTGCCTTCGCTGCACCGGCGCCGACCGTTGCCGATGTCACCTACAGCAACAGCGAAGACCTCAGCAGCTGGTTCATGGGCAAGTCGCCGAGCATCCTGCGCGTCACCGAATCGGCGCCGTTGCCGGCGAACGCGCGCGCGGCGATTGCCAATTACGACCGCGTCGCCGAACTGTCGGCGATCCGCTCGCCGTTGCGCGCCGAATCGCTGCGCCGCGCTGCGTATCTGCGGCTGCGCCTGGTCGAGAGCGATCTGGGCACCCCCGACGAGCTCGCCGAGGCGATTGAGCAGTACCGTCGCGTGCTTGCGGAGATGCCGGACGATCCAGCGAATGATCTGGCGCTGTACCAGCTCGCACGCGCCGAGCAGCTCGCCGGCAACAACGACCGGATGGTTGCGTTGCTCGCGCAACTCGATCGGGACTACCCGCAGTCGGCGCTGCGCTCCGATGCCCTGTTCCGCGCTGCCGAAACGCTTTATCTGGCGAAGGACTACGCCGGGGCCGAAGCCCGCTATCGCAGCGTGCTCGACATCGGCAAGGCCGCGCCGCAGTTCGACGCCGCGCAATACAAGTACGGCTGGGCGCTGTATCAGCAGGGCAAGTATGCCGCCGCCGTGCCGGTGTTCGTCGGCATCCTTGAGCGCACGCTGCCCGGCGGCGAGCCGGCACAACTTGCCGGTGCCGTGGTGGTACCGGGCGCCGGCAATGAAACGATGGCGGAAAGCCTGCGCGTGCTCGGCCTGTCATTCGCCGCACTCGGCGGCGGGCCGGCCATCAATCGCTATCTTGCTGCGAATGCTGAACCGAAGTTCTTCGTCACGCTGTATGTCGCGCTCGGGACACAGCTGCTCGACCTGCGCCGCTACAGCGAGGCCGCCCAGACCTATCGCGCGTTTGTCGAACGCTACCCGCAGCATCGCCTGGCGCCGGCGTTCGATGAGCAGGCGATCGCGGCGTATCGCGATGGTGGTTTCAACGAACCGATGCTGGCGCTCAAGGAAAGCTTCGTCAGCCGCTATGCACCGGATGCCGCGTACTGGTCCGGCCGCAGCGCAGATCCGGCGACGCTCGACAAGGTCCAGGCCCAGCTCGGCGAACTGGCCGCTCATGCCCATGCCCAGGCGCAGCAGGTACCGGCATCGAATGCAGCACAGCGCCAGCAGGCCTATCGCGTTGCCGCGAGCCACTACCAGCGTGAGCTGGCGCTGTTTCCGGATCATGCGGGCGCAGCGAAGACCACGATGCGGCTCGCCGACACACTGCTCGATGCCGGCCAGTACACCGAAGCAGCCCAGCAGTACGAGCGCAGTGCCTATGCGTATCCGGTGCATGAGCAGACTGCCGAGGCCGGCTATGCCGCGGTGCAGGCCTGGCAGCAGGTCGTGAGCCATGCTGCGGGCGCGCAGCGTCCGTCGGCGTTGCAGTCGGCGATCGACAGCAGCCTGATGCTCGCTGAGAAGATTCCGGCGCACCCGATGAAGCTCGCGGCAATCGCGAGTGCCGCGCAGAACCGCTACGAACTCAAGGACCATGCGGGAGCGATCCAGCTTGCGCAGCGCGTGATCGCCGGCTCGGCCACCGCGCAGCAGCAGCGCGATGCATGGACCGTGATCGCCGACGCGCAGTTCGCGCAGAACGACTATGCCGCCGCCGAGACCAGCTACCGCGCACTGCTCGCGCAGGCGCCGGAATCGTCTGAATCGGCCGCCCGTCTGCAGTGGTCGCAGCGTCTGGCGGTGAGCCTGTACAAGCGCGGCGAGCTCGCGCGCAGCGGCGGGCAGTTGCGCGACGCCGCCAGCCTGTTCGAGCAGGCCTCGGTCGCCGCGCCTGATCCGCTGATCCGCGCGCCGGCCGACTACGACGCTGCATCGGCCTACTACAGCCTTGAGGATTGGCCGGCGACCCAGCGTGCATTCGAGCGCTTCCTGTCGCGCAACACGGATCACGCACTGGCCGCCGATGCCGAAAGCAAGCTGGCACTGGCCTATGAACGCGGCGGTCAGCTGTCCGCGGCCGCGGCAATGTATCAGCGGGTTGCGCAACGGCCGACCACGCAGACCGATCTGCGCCGCGAGGCGAGCTGGCTCAGTGCAAGCCTGTATGACCGCGCCCAGGCGCGCGGCAATGCGATGGCCGCGTACAGCAGCTATGTCTCCAGCTACCCGCTGCCGCTGATACCGGCTCAGCGCGCGCGCCAGCGCCTCGCCGACTACAGCAGCAACGCGTCCGAACAGGCCGCGCAATGGCTGCAGGCGATCGTCGATGCCGATCAGCGCAACGGCTCACACGAAGCTGAATCGCGCCAGCTTGCGGCCGCGGCCAGCCTGCAACTCGGTCGCAACGCGGCACGGGCACTTGTGCGCATGCCATTGCGCGGCGCACTCAAGGACAGCCTTGCGCAGCGCATCGCCCGAACCCGATCGACGGTCGAGTTGCTCGAACGCGCGGCGTCCTATGGCTTTGCGGAAACGACAACCGCCGCGACCTACGAGCTCGGCTCGCTGTATCTCGATCTCGGCCGCGCGCTGCTCGCTTCGGAAAAACCGGCTCACCTGAGTGACGACGAGCGCGAACAGTATGAGCTGCTGCTCGAAGAACAGGCTTATCCGTTCGAGGAAAAGGCGATTGCCGCCTACGAGAGCAATCTGTCGCGCCTCAACCAGGACGTCTGGAATGAATGGGTGCGCCGCAGTGCACTCGCGCTGGCCACGCTGGTGCCCGTCAAGTACGGCAAGCAGGACGAACGTGAGATGAGCTATGACGCACTGTTCTGATGTCGCTCCGCGGCTGCGCCTGGCGCGCAGCTTGATGCTGGGCCTCAGCCTCGCACTCGGCGCCTGCGCATCGTCGTCGCCGGCGAAGAAACCTGCAGCGCCCGCTCAGGCACAGGTGCCGTCGACGAATACGAATGCCCAGCAGCAGTTCGCCGCTGCCCTGGCCCTGATGAAGTCCGGTGAGCGCTTCGCCGCACGCGATGCTTTCCTGGAACTGAGCCGCGCGTATCCCACGCTGTCCGGTCCACTGACCAATCTCGGCATCCTGTACGCGCAGCTCGGACAACGCGGCGAGGCGATGTCTGCATTGGCACGCGCAGCGGCGGTGAATCCGGACAATGCGGTTGCCCACAACTGGCTCGGCAGCCTGTACCGCGAAGGCGGTGACTTCCAGCGTGCCGAAGCGGCGTACAGACAGGCCCTGAAGGTCCAGCCGGACTACGCCGCCGCACATCGCAATCTAGGTCTGCTCTATGAAGTGGCCTTGCGCAGACCGCAGGACGCCCTGCCGCACTATCGCGAAGCCCAGCGCCTGGCCGGCACCGATGTGCCGATGCTGACGGCGTGGATCCGCGATCTCGAAAGCAGTGTGGGAATCAGTGTCGCCGGAGCGAGCCGATGAGCCGCGCACGCAGGCTGGCGATGGTGCTTGGCATGCTGAGCCTGAACGCGGCAGCCGTCGATCAGGGCACTGACGCCACCGGCACGACGATCATCGGCGAGAACGAGGCAGCCGTCGGTCTGTACCTGACGCCCTGGCGCGAAGAGATGGCGAGCGACGTCGATCGCGCACCACGTTTTTACGAACCGCAGGCCGGTGCCGTCGAAAGTGCGGATCTGATGCGTCAGCTCGAAGTCCGTGAAAGCATGGACGCGTACTGGCGACTGCGCCTGTTGCGACGCTGATCCGGCGTCCGGTGCGCATCGCACCAAGTTGGGTTGCGCATGCACTGCGACAAAGCTCGCGCATCAAATTGATACGCATATCAGATGGGACGCGCGCGATTTTCTGCTGCCGCGCAGGCATTCGCCGCAATCTGCGGCGGCGCAGCAAAGTTGGCACAGCGTTTGCGATATACAAACCAGTCGCCTCGATATGGCACTGCTCAATCACCCGATCGGCCACAGACGCCCGATCAAATCAGGACATCGAAGTCCACGCATGGCCCAGCGGCCGTTCGTGGACTTTTTTTTTGCGCGACGTGCCATCACCCGGTGTGCAGGTCGTGGAGGTGGAAGTCCGCTTGCAAAGGGACCGGGGACGCGACTCGCCGCGCTGGGGGCGAGCTGCACAGACACCTGCAGCGATGCAGGTCTGGGGCTGTCGCTCACAACACACCTAACGACTTGGAGTTACAGGCATGAAAGGCAAAACTGGGAACAAAGCGCGCCGCTGGTGCGCATCGGTTCTGGTCGCGGCTGCCGCTTTGTCCAGCGAAGCAGCGTGGGCAGATCTTTACAACGACGGCAAGGTCTTCCTGACCGGTGGCGTCTTCACGGTGGATGGCGCCGGCGGCGGCGGCGCGGTGCCCTGGGCAACGATCACCGGCTACGAAACGCGCGACGGCATCAACGGCGGCGTCGGCTTCACCTACGCCAACCTGCCGGCATTGCAGCTGACCGTCATCGGCGCAGCGGTCGGCTTCTATGACCGCTTCGAACTGTCGTACGCCCAGCACGACCTGTCGCTCAACCTGTCCAACCTCGATACGGTCGCGCTCGCAGCCGAGGCAGCCGGTCTCGAACTGGGCACCAACCCCTGGAACTCGACGCTGAAGATGGACGTGTACGGCGCCAAGCTGCGTCTGTTCGGCGACGCGGTCTATACGTCCGACAGCTGGATTCCGCAGGTCGCGATCGGCGGCTTGTGGAAAGAGAACGAAAGCGTAGATCTGATCCACACGCTCGGCGCTTCCGAGAACGAGGACTGGGAAGCCTATATCGCGGCAACCAAGGTGTTGTTCCGCTGGAGCACGCTGGTCAACGTCACCGCACGCTACACCTCGGCCAACGAAATCGGTCTGACCGGCTTCGGCGCCTGCGATGGCACGACCTGCGAGAACGACAAGGAAGTGCGCTGGGAACTCTCGGTCGCCCACCTGCTCGCCAAGAACACCGCGATCGGCTTCGAGTACCAGCAACACGGCGACAACCTCGACGGCAAGAGCGTGAACATCGGCGGCTTGGATCTGTCCGGCCTGACCGATCTGCTCGGTGGTGTCGGTGTTGATGGCCTCGCCAGCTCACTGACCCAGAAAGAGGAAGGCGACTGGGCCGACATCTTCTTCGCCTATGCGCCGAACAAGAACCTGTCGTTCGTGCTGGCCTACTTGATGCTTGGGAATATCTCGGTTGCTCCGGACCAGAACGGCTTTTACATGTCGATGCACGCGACGTTCTAAGCGCCCACCGACCTGTCATCTGCAACTTATTAGGAGATTGTCATGAAACCTCGATTCTTCCTGCGTAGCGTCGCCGCCGCAACGCTGATGCTCGTCGCTGCGCAGTCCGCGCAGGCCGGCGAGTCCAAGACCAGTCCGATTCTCGGCGTCTCGCCGGAATCGCTCGAATCCTTCGGCGGTCGCGAAGGTGTCCACGAATGGGTCAAGAGCCTCTTCTACTACATCATGCTCGACAACCGCATCAACAAGATCTTCAAGGAGTTCGGCAACCCCGAGCGCCAGATCATCTTGAACACGCAGCTTGAAACCATGGTGCTCGGCGGTCCGAACGAGTACCAGGGCGCGAGCATGAGTGCGGCGCACGCCGATCTGGAGATCACGATGACGCAGTTCAACGCCGTCGTCGAAGCCGCGTACAGCGCCTGCGAGCGCAACCAGATCAGTTACTCCGCCTGCAACCAGCTGATCAATGCCCTGGCGCCGTTTACCCGGGACATCGTGACGCGCTGAGCACCACCCCGACCAAGCCGCCCGGTCGATGCCCGCCATGACGGACGTCGACCGGGGCGGATGGTCCTTCAGAACATCTACGAACACCATGCAGATTCAATCAATCAAGCAGCTGAAGCTGGCAACCCGCAAAGGCCTGCTCGCCTTTGCGTTGCTCGCACTCCCCGCTGCGGATGCGCTGGCCGAAGAATGTCCGCCGGTGATCTGCAAGATCTTCATCACGCGCGAGGCCTACCTCGCCGAAGCATTCGGAGCAACCCTGCCACCGGCGCAGGTGCTCGACCTCGACGAGGCGGCGCATGCCCAGCTCACGCCGATCTACGGCCGGCGCTTTCCGCAGGCGCGGATCCGCTACTGGCGCGCCAACGGCAAGACCGCGTGGATCTTCGACGACATCGGCAAGGAGGGCTACCAGCCGACCACTGCTGGTTTTGTCGTCAGCGACAACGCGATCCAGAACGCCCGCGTGATCTTCTACAAGGAATCGCGCGGCGAACAGGTCGGCGAGCTGTCGTTCCTGAATCAGCTGATCGGTGCGCGTGCGGCCGGTGCCGGCATCGACAAACCGGTGGACAGCATTTCCGGCGCCACCTACTCGGTCAAGCTCATGCAGCGCATGGCACGCACGGCGCTGCTGCTCGACACCCTGGTGAAATAGCCATGTCCGAACTGACTGCCGGTTCCAACAAGTTGCAGATGTCTGCCAGCGCAGCCACCGCACCGCACCGCAGTATCGGCGCACAGTTCCGCCACTGGCGCAGCCGCAGCAAGCACAGCACGCATCGGCCGGCATCGCCGCTGCCGAAACGCAATCTGACGATGACGCTGCGCGAGTGGCACAAGCGCATCGGTCTGTTCGCATTCATGTTCATGGGCTGGCTCGGTGCCAGCGGCTTCCTGATCAACCAGAGCGCGGAATGGGGCTACGACACCATCCGCATCGACTCGCCGCTGATCATGGCGCTCTACAACCTGCATCCGGAACCACCGGCCACCGGCTTCACTTCCGGCGGCCGCTGGCTGGCCATCACCAGCGACTACACCCTGCTCGATGCGCAGCCGCTGGGCGAGCGCATCATCGAACCGCTGGGATTTGTCGCCGGCGGCAGCGATGAAAAACCGCTGCTGTTCGTCGCAACGTCCGGTGCACTGACACTGCTGACGCCGACCGGCGAACGCTACGACCAGCTGCAGCCGCCGATCCTGCCGATCTCGAATATCCGTCGTCTCGGCACGACCGCCGACGGCGCGATCGTCGTCCAGGACCTGGACGCATTCCAGAGCACCGACTCGGGCGACTCGTGGACACCTGTCGATCCGACGCAGGTGACCTGGTCGGCGGCGACGCGCATGCCCGAAGCGAATCGCCAGGCCCTGCTGCCCTACTCCAAGCCCAGCGTGTCGCTCGAGCACGTGCTGGTCGACGCGCACAGCGGCCGCATCTTCGGCAACGTCGGCGCGTGGGTCATCAACCTCGTCGGCTTCGCGGCGTTCTGGCTGGCGCTCAGCGGCGTCTGGATGTGGTGGCGCATCCGCCAGAACCGGCGGCCGGTCAAGAGATGAGTTATGGCGCATCACCGCGCCTTCCACACGGGCCTCACCGCCCATCGCTTCACGGCTCACCATCAGGAGATTCGCAATGAAGGCACAACATCTCGTGGCACTGGCACTGCTGGCCAGCGGCAGCGCCGCAGCGGCAGATTCCTACTCGACCGCTGCCGCGAGCGCGGCGTCCAATCCGGTCATCAGCAAGATCTGGGTCGACAAGAACGCCGACGGCATGATCCAGAAGGAGGAACTCGCCGCCGACTCGCAGCTGTACAAGCGCTTCGCCACGCGTGACACCAACAGCGACGGCACGCTGACCAAGGACGAGTACTTCTACTGAAGGCTCGCGCTCGGCGAGAGCGTCACAGCAACGCGCAGTTCGACAGCAAGCGGATCACCACATCAGCGACGACATCAGGGACGGCATCGGGGACTACCATGGCAACGCGCAGCATCACCTTCTGTGTAGCAATGATGGCCACCGCAGTCGCGGTGCCGGCAAGTGCCGATGAGACCTACGACGATCGCATCTATGTGGCACCGATGCTTTCGTATGTCTTTGCCGACGATGCCCGCCATGCCGAGGATGGACTCGGCGCGGCGCTCGCGATCGGCATGCGGCTCAATCCCTGGCTTGAAGCCGAACTGCGCGGCCAGTACCTGGATTTCAAGGGCGAAGGCCAGATCACCAATCCGATCTGCAACCTGCTTGGCACCTGCCCCGACGCGCCGGATGCCGACTTCACCTCCGGCGGCGGCGGCATCAATCTGTTCCCCGATCCGTCCGGCGGCTTCTACCTGCACGCCGACGTGATGGGCGGCGACGCCACGTACTACAACGCCGGCGTCGGCTATGAGTTCAAGGGCGTCGACAGCTCGCTGCGCGTCGAAGCGCTGTATCACATGGACGACGACGCCGACGTCGAAGAACCGCAGATCAACCTCGGCTGGCGCATCCCGCTCGGTGCGCGCCCACCGGCGCCGACCCCTGAACCGGTGCGCATCGTGCCGGTGATCCCGATGCCGACGCCGGCACCGACACCACCGCCGAGCTGCGAATCGCCGGCAGACGCGGGCGCCGGCTCGATGGCCGGCTGCGGACCGGGCGACCAGTTCGTCCTGCGCGGGGTGAACTTCGAGTTCGACAAGGCCAATCTGACGGCCAACGCCAAGACCATCCTCGATCCGGTTGCAGCCGAACTGGTTGCGCGGCCGTCGATCGACATCGAGATCCAGGGCCACACCGATTCCAAGGGCAGCGATGCCTACAACCAGAAGCTGTCCGAAGCGCGTGCGAGCTCTGTCGTGACCTACCTCGGCGACAAGGGCGTAGCCAGCGAACGCATGGATGCCACCGGCTACGGCGAGACGATGCCGATAGCCGACAACGCCACGGACGAAGGCCGCGAGCAGAACCGCCGCGTGGAACTGAAGGTCGTCAATGATCCGACCGGTGCCGCGGTGATGCCGACAGCGACGCCCGAGCCCACCATGGTTCCGACCGCCGACGCCCTCAGCCCGGTTGCCACACCGGCACCGATCGCAACGCCGACACCGACGGCCGCGCCCGGCACCGCCGCAGTGAGCATCGGCAACATGGTGTTCGAGCCGGCGACCCTGCGCATCGCAGCGGGCACGACGGTGACCTGGACCAACAACGACGGCTCGAACCACAACGTCACGTTCCCGACTGCATCGAGCGGTCGCATGCGACACGGCGCGACCTACGTACGCAGCTTCGATACCCCGGGAACCTACGACTACCTGTGCGCCATCCACGGCGCGATGATGTCCGGCACCGTGATCGTCGAATAGAACCCGGCGTCTGCCCAGCCATTGCCAGGAGACTCACATGAACGATGCCATGCTGTTCCCGTTCATCGACGATGCGATGAAGCTGATTGCGTTCGCGCTGCTGATCGCCGTGCCGATGATGATGACGCGACCGTCCAGCCCACATGCGATGGCGCGCCTGCATCGGCGCCGTTCACGCCGCCTGCGTTTTTCCGAAGCTGCGTCATCGTCTCCGGAAGCCTGATCCGGGTACGCCCGGCCGACGCGGAACTCCGCTTGTGCTGACTGCGCCGCATCGGCATCGCCCCCGGCCCGGAGCGCGATCTGGCACCGCTCCGGCGCGCCGCTACGGCCTCGACGGCAGCAGCCTCGCGGGCGGCGTCAGCTCGCTGTGCCGCTTGCGACGCGCGGGGGAAATCTTTGGCTTGCCGGCGGCGTCGCTGACGCCGTCGCTGCCGATGTCGCGGATGTAGCGGCGCAGGCTGTCGATCGCCTGCGCGCGGCCGTTGCCGGCATGCGCCTGCATGTTGGAGCGATACCACGCATGGTTGCCCATGAAGCGGTCGACATCGCTGGGCGCCAGCTGCATCAGATCGACGCGCATGCCGACACCCATGCGTTCGATCATGTGCGCGTTGAGGCGCTGCTCGAAGGCATCCTCCGGCACCACCAGCATCGGCTTGCCGAAATGGATCGCTTCGCCGATCAGCTGATTGCCTGCGGTCGATAGAACGGCGCGACAGCCGGCGAGGTCGCGGACAAAGCCGTTGACGCTCGGCGTACGGAAGTCGAGATTGTCATCCCTGCCGGCACGCCCCGTGCCGTAGACCACGACCTTGCAGTCGAGCAGACGCAGTGCGCGGTCGACATGCGGCAGATACTGATGCTCGCCCTTGTTGAAGTACGCGAGCAGATAGTCGCCATCGGTCGGTTTCGCTGCGAGTACCTCGTCGCGCAGCATCGGCCCGATTACCGTCACCTGCGGGTACGCCGGCTCGGCCGGATAGAAACTCGACACCAGAATGCGCTCCGGCACGCCCATCAGCGCGCGATATCCCCAGGCATCGCGCATGCCCAGCGCCCACAGATCGGGCGGGAAGTGCGGCTTGCAGTACGCGATGATGCCGACGTGATCAAAGCTGATGCGCGGAATGCCGAGCTTCTGCGCAACGCGATGCGTCCAGGCTTCGGAATCCGAGATCACCAGATCGATGCCGCGCTGCGTGAACTCGCGCGCGACCAGGGCCTGGCCGTCGCCGCCGAACAGCAGATCGCGCATCGGCGCGAAGTTGCGTGCGACGGTGCGCGTGAACGAATGACGGCCGGCATCGTTGTACTGATAGCCGATGACCGGAATGCGTACGGTCGGGAAGCGCGGGGCGAGCACGTCGTAGGCATCGCCACCGGCGAATACCGTCACCTCATGCTCGGCCATCAGCGCCGGCAGCACCGACATCGTGCGCATCGCATGGCCGCGGCCATAGCCCATCACCCCGTAGGCAATCCTCATCGCGCGTCATCCATCTGATCTGACGCAGATCACCTTATGGCATCTGCATTCAGGTCAGATGACAGCGGCGTGGCGGAACGATGACAGAAGCCGGTGCAGCCTAAGTCCGGTCCAGCGGACTCACCACGCCGCCCCCGCCGCGGTTCAGCACATGCGTGTAGATCATCGTCGTGCTCACGTCCGAATGGCCCAGCAATTCCTGCAGCGTGCGGATGTCATAGCCGGCCTCGAGCAAATGCGTAGCAAACGAGTGCCGCAGCACATGCGGCGACACCGGCTTGACGATACCCGCGCGCTGCGCTGCGCGCCGGACCAGCTTCTGCACCGTCGACTCATCGACGTGGTGGCGGCGCACCTCACCGCCACGAGGGTCGACCGAGAGTCCCGCGGCTGCGAAGACGTACTGCCAGCCCCATTCCCGCGCCGCATTGGGATACTTCGTCGCCAGCGCATGTGGCAGGTAGACCGCGCCGCTGCCCGCGGCTATGTCTGCCCTGTGCAGTGCACGCCGGATCTCAAGCTGCTTCCTCAAGGCCGCAATCAGCGATTCCGGCAGGACCGTTACCCGGTCCTTGTTGCCTTTGCCTTCACGGACCGTGATCTGCCGCGCAACCAGATCAACATCCTTGACACGCAGACGGACCACTTCCATCAGGCGCATACCCGTGCCATACAGTAAACGCGCCATCAGCGCTGGCTGCCCTTCGTCACCAAGCTTGTCGAGCAGCAACTGCACTTCACTTCGGCTCAGTACCGTCGGCAAGCGCTCGGGCTTCTTGGCTCGAACGACGTCGTCGAGCCATGGCAAGTCAACCTTCAGCATCTCGCGATACAAGAACAGAATTGCCGCCAACGCCTGGTTCTGAGTACTGGCCGCTACATTGCGATCCGTCGCCAGACTGCTCAGGAACGCTTCTACTTCTGCAATCCCCATCTCGCTCGGATGGCGTTTGCCATGGAACACAATGAAGCGTTTAATCCATTGCAAATAGGACTGTTCCGTGCGCAAGCTGTAGTGCATCGTGCGCATGCGCACGCGAATCTGGTCCAGTAGCTTGGGAGACCTGCCAATGTCCGTGTTCGATTCCATGTTAACTGCCCTCCGCAGTTTCAACTCCATGTTTTTCATGGATGTTGTGGTTCGATCATCCAGATTATACGGACATCGCGCCAGGTTATACGGCGTTCCGTGTTCCATCTAATTGGCGTTGGGCGTCTAAGACATGAAAAAGCCAAAGGCTGGAAAGGTATACGTATTTGTTCGGGCAACTTCCAGCGGGTTTGAGCACACAGAGCTACAGTGCTGGAGCGATAGTGCGGGCTTTGCGGCAGATGGCTACTACCACGTTATTGAGTTCAGCAAAAACCCCGCTGGGGATGCTTTAGCGGCATTGTCGGAATTGGGATTCACAGAGATCAGAGAAGCCAAAGCAGCAGGCATAGTTCCGGAGCCGTGGCAGCCTACTCCGGAAACCTCTGTACTTAAATCCGAGGTGGTTGTCGCCCAACAAGAGGTTCCACTCGACGTCCCTGCCGCCGCTTCGCGCCGTCAGGGCCGCGAGTGAACCTGGGCGTTGGGCCTAGCGGAGATCTGGCGTGAAATTGATTCCACTCTGGTTAGTCGTTTTCTCATTCGCAGGGGCAGCTTGGGCGGCATGCCCTACAGACATGAGTGGCCAATCTCCCCGGTTCCGCGTGGTCATCGCTCAAGATTGCGCTTTCGAGTCACGGATAGAAACCACAGAGATTGATCCACAGACGCATGAGTACAGCATTCCTAAACCCGGTGCCCTATTTAAGGACGAATGTCAGTTCGGGGCAGAAGAAGAAACGTTTTCGTGCCGGAGCGGCGGCAAAACAGTTCTTTCTGGCAGCGTTTACAAGCTCACCGACGACGCATCGCCGTCTTGCAAAGGCGACATGTTCGGCCATCGGTACACCTGCGTGAAAGGCTGCACCAAAGACGTGCCACGATACTTAGACATCGCGCCCTATGAATGCTAGGCCCAACAAGGCGCTCCAGCGGACGTGCCCGCTTCGCGGCCACGCCTCTGAGCTAGTGCGTTAGGCGCATGGCTATCTCGTTCCACGCCAATGACGTTGCCATAAGCCAAAA
>CAZDPA010000009.1:0-18307 GCA_964507195.1 uncultured Salinisphaerales bacterium
CAGCTGATCCAGGCACACAGAATCCGCCGTTCCAGCCGGTCTGGAAAATATCTGTAAATGCAATTACTATAAAAAAAAGCAGAATTATCTGAAAGCCGGAAACAGGCTCAGGCCGTATTCCAGCCCTCACGAGGAGCAAGGCAGATGAAGTCAGCTTCACCGCTGGGTCTTGGCCTGCTACTGGTCTGCATGTCAGTGCCGACCACAGGCAGCGCCGGTTCTACCGAGCAGGAAATCGCCCAGCTCGACAGCGACAAATACACCTGCATGGGTGCAGAGCGCGCGGGCACCGACAGTGGCGTCGCCGCCTATACCGGCAAGTGGTACAAGACCTGGCCGGGACAGACCAGGCCGCATGGCTACGAGCCCGGCCCGTATGCCGACGAAAAACCTCTGTTCACGATCACTGCGAAGAACTTCGCGGAGTACGCCGAGCGCCTGACTGAAGGCCAGAAGGCGATGTTCAAGAAATACCCGGACACGTTCCGGATGAATGTCTATCCCAGCCATCGCGACTTCAGGCCGGCGGACTGGGTCTGCGACGTGGTCAGGAAGAACGCCGCCGAAGCGGAGATCGTCGATGACGGCCTCGGCCTGAAGGGCCACGCCGGCGCGCATCCCTTCCCGTTCCCGAAGAGCGGCCTTGAGGCGATCTGGAACATCATCAAGCCGAGCCGCGCGTGGACCGAGCAGGCGGTCTTCGACATCGCCGATGTGTTCTCCACCGGCGCGCGTTCCTGGGGGCGCTGGGATTTCAAGGTGCTGTCGGTCGGCAACGATCCGGATCCAAAGACCCGTGGCGGCTGGGACAGCCACGCCGAGGGTTACTTCCTGATCAAGCTGCTGCTGCCTGTGCGCCAGAAGGGCGAGATCAACGTCGGCTTCCAGCCGAACAGCTACGCCGGCGGCAACTCGACGCAGGCCTGGCAGTTCAACCCGGGCATCCGCCGCACACGCAAGGCGCCGGAGATCGGCAACGACTATCCGGTGCCGCCATCCGGTATGCGTACCTCCGATGACGATTACATCTTCAACGGCAATCCGGAGCGCTACACCTGGAAACTGGTGGGCAAGAAGGAAATCTACATTCCGTACAACAATTTCAGGATCAACGACCCGGCGATTTCATACAAGACCCTGGTGACGGCGGACACGATCAATCCGGATTACGTCCGCTACGAATTGCACCGGGTCTGGGTCGTCGAGGGATACCTCAAGGACGGTCTGCGCCACATCTACAAGAAGCGCCGCATCTACGCCGACGAAGACAGCTGGCTGGCCTACCTCGGCGACAGTTACGACATGCGCGACCAGCTCTGGCGCGTGAACTGGATCAACTACTTCTACTCGCAGGAATCCGGCACCTATCACCGCGGCATCTCGCTGTATCACGACCTGACCTCCGGCGCGTACCAGGCCAACTATCTGGTCAATGAGCGCGGCGACAAATGGTGGCGCCTCAACCTGCCGATGAAGGTCCAGGAGTTCAGTCCCGAAGCGGCGACGCGGCAGGGGCACTGAGTTTTTCCCCTTGAACGCTTCACACACTCCGTTCGTGTCGAGTGCCGTGCCGGAGGCACGGTGTATCGAGACACCAGGACTGAAGTGGCGGCATCTCGATACACCGCGCGCCTTGCGCGCGGCACTCGATACGAACGGGGGATTGTTTGGCCCTGAGCGACAACAGCTCTAGCCCGCAACACCACGGAAACAGGGAACACTCATGTCCGCACAACTACAGCCCGCACCGAACGCCAACGCCGTCCCGCCCACCGTCAGCGGCGGCATCCCGTGGGTGGGGCACATGCTGCCCTTCATCAAGAATCCCTACCGCTTCGTCCAGCGCGCGGCCGATGAGGCGGGCGAGATCGTTCCAGATGTTCGGCCAGAAGATCATCCTGCTGACCGGCGACGAAGCGAGCGAACTGTTCTACCGCTCGAGCGACGAACAGCTCGACCAATCCGCCGCCTACAAGCTGATGACACCGATCTTCGGCGAAGGCCTGGTGTTCGACGCGCCGCTGAAGCGCAAGGACGAACAGTTGCGCGCGCTGATGCCGTCGCTGCGCGTCGATGCGATGCGCGAGCATTCGCACAAGATCGTCCAGGAAGTCGAGGATCTGATCGCCGGCTGGGGCGAACACGGCGAGATCGAACTGGTCGATTTCATGAAGCAGCTGACGATCAACACGGCGAGCCACTGCCTGCTCGGCCGCGAATTCCGCTATGAGCTCAGCACCGAGTTCGCCCACATCTATCACGACCTCGAGCAGGGCGTGAGCCCGCTGGCGTTTCACTTTCCGTACCTGCCGATCCCCAAGTTCAAGCGTCGCGACGCCGCGCGCAAACGCCTGCAGGAACTGGTCGGCGAGATCATCCGCAAGCGCGAGGCGCAGACCGACAAGCCCAGCGACATGTTCCAGTCGCTGATCGACATGCGCTACGCGGACGGCACCAAGCTCGACGCCAACGAGATCACCGGCATGCTGATCGGCGCGATCTTCGCCGGCCATCACACCAGTTCGGGCACGGCCGCGTGGATGCTGCTCGAGCTGCTGCGCAATCCGGCACACCTGCAACGGACCAAGGCCGAGCTCGATGCGCTGCTCGGCGCCAAGGGTGACGTCAGGTTCCAGAGCCTGCGCGAAATGCCGGCGCTGGAAAACGTGCTCAAGGAAGTGCTGCGCCTGCATCCGCCGCTGATCATCCTGATGCGCAAGGTGTCGCAGGACCTGCAGTTCAAGCAGTACACGATCAAGGCCGGCGACATGGTCTGGGCCAGCCCGCCGGTCACGCACCGGATCTCGAAGCTGTTCTCGAATCCGCAGACGTTCGATCCGGACCGCTTCGCGCCCGAGCGCCGCGAAGACAAGAACCTGATGGCCTACCAGCCCTTCGGCGGCGGCAAGCACAAGTGCTCGGGCAATGCGTTCGCGATGTTCCAGATCAAGGCGATCTTCGCCGTGCTGCTGCGTCGCTACGAGTTCGAGCTGGTCGATGCGCCGGAGAGTTACGAAGACAACTATTCGGACATGATCGTGCAGCCGAAAACACCGTGCAAAGTACGTTACCGGCGGCGCAGCGCAGCGACATTCACGAGCGAGTACGGCAAGGCCGCATCGCCGGAGACGGAAAGCGGCTGCCCGATGCATGCCAAGCCAAAGACCGTCACGGTCGCGGTCGATCGCGTGCTGTGCCAGGGCCACGCGGTGTGCATGGGCGAATCACCGGCGCATTTCTCGGTTGGCAATGACAGCGTACTGACGATCGTCAAGGAAACCGTCGCACCTGGCGAAATGGAAGCCGTCGAGAAAGCCGTGCAGTTCTGCCCCAACCAGGCGCTGAAACTGGTGCGGCCTTGAAGGTCTTCGTCACCGGCGCGACCGGCTTCGTCGGCGCGCACAGCGCACTGGCCCTGCTCAGGGCCGGGCATCAGCTTCGCCTGCTGGTGCGCAATGCCGACAGCGCGCGGCGCTGGTTCGCGCAGCAGGGTTACGCCGTCGATGATCTGCTGGTTGCCGACATCCGCGACGCGCAGCTGATCCGCCCGGCGATGCAGGGCTGCGACGCCGTGCTGCATGCGGCGGCGATCGTGGCGCTCGATCCGGCGCGCGCGCAGGAGACCTACGACAACAATGTGCAGGGCATGAAGGCCGTCGTCGGCAGCGCCTGCGAGCTCGGCATCCGCAACATCGTCTACGTGTCGAGTCTCAGTGCGCTGTTCTGGCCAGACCTGGCGATGATCAATGAAGAGACGTCGCTCGCGCCGTGCAGGGAGCCGTACTCGCGCTCGAAGCGCGACAGCGACGAGTACGTGCGGCAACTGCAGGCACAGGGCCATCCGGTGCAGATCACCTACCCTGCCGCTGTCGTCGGCCCGGATGATCCCAAGCTCAGCGAAGCCAATCATGGTCTGATCGCGTTCGTCACCAAGGGCGTGCCGATGACGACGACCGGCTTCCAGGCGGTCGATGTCCGCGATCTGGCGCAGGCGCATCTGCACCTGCTGGAGCGTCCGCCGGCGTCTGCCATCGAGAACGCGCGCTACATCATTGGCGGCCACTACTACCCCTGGAAGGACTTCCGCGCCCAGCTCGAAAACGGCATGGGCCGGCGCCTGATGGGCATGCATGTACCGGCGGCAATGCTGCGCGGCATGGGCGCGAGCGTCGATGCACTGCAACGCGTGATCCGCTTCAGGACCCAGGTATCGGCCGAGGCGATGGCCTTCGTCACACAGTGGTCGCCCGCGGACTCCAGCAAGTTCATCGCGCACTCCGGCCTGTCTTTCCGTCGTGGCGAAGACACCTTCCCCGACACGTTTCGCTGGATGGCCCGCGCGGGCCATCTGCCGCGTCGCGACACCGCGCGTCTTGCAGCAGATTGTTCCCTCGCCCCCAGCCATGGGGGAGAGGATTAGGGTGAGGGGGCGCTCATTCAGCGTGATGCCCTGTGCGGCACGCCCCTCACCCCAACCCTCTCCCCGCATCGCGGGGAGAGGGAGCATGTTGCAAGCGGCCTGATATCAACCACAACATCGTAGGAGACCACCATGCCCGCCCGTCGCGCCCCATCGATCGCACCGCCGAACCAGTCCTATCCGCGCGCCGAGCTGGAGGAAATGGTCGAGAAATGGCTGGAGGCGAATATCGCTTCCGAGCGCGCCGGTGACTGGAGCAAGCATCTCAGCGAGATGTACACCGAAGATGCGATCTACTCGTGGAATGTCGGGCCTGACCAGGACTTCGTCGCCAATGGCCGCAAGGAAATCCACGACATCGCGATCGGCTACCAGATGAAGGGATTCGAGGGCTGGGAGTATCCGTACCACGACATCGTGATCGACGAGAAGCGCGGCACGGTCATCGGCTTCTGGCGCCAGGTCTCGCCGGTCAGGCGCAAGGACGGCACGCCGGTCGCGATCGAAGGCATCGGCGGCTCGTGGTTCGAGTACGGCGGCAACTACCAGTGGAAGTGGCAGCGCGACTTCTTCGACATGGGCAATGCCAAGGACTGCTTCTTCCAGCTCGCCGGCGCCGGCGCGCTGTCGCCGATCGTCAAGGAAAAGATTCACCTGATGGCCAAGGGCAAGATGCTGCCGGGCCACCGCAAGCTGCATCCGGACCTCAGCTTCGGAGAGAAGGCGCGCAACGCGTTCGCGATCGTCAAGATCGCGATGCTCGGCAAGTAAGAGAACCCTCATGAGCAGCCTCTGGTTCTCGCCGAATCCGGACAAGGCCTGGGTCGAAAAATTCTTCCTGATCTACTCGCCGGTGTGGATGGCCTCGATGGCCATGATGATGTTCACCGGCTGGGACAAGGTCTGGGGAGATACTGCCTTGCTGCTGCACGGACTAGCGACCGCGCTGCCGGCGCTGCTGATTCCGATGCTCCTCGCGAAGCGCTACACCAGCCAGCCCTGGTACCACAGTTACTGGCTGAAGGTGAACCTGTACCTGTTCGTGTTCGGCTTCTTCGGCAATTACTTCGGCTCGGAGTATTTCTTCGATGTGCTGGGCATGGTCTACATCTATCCCAATGTCACGACCAATCTCGACGCCTCATTGCTCGGCGCGGGCCAGCAGAAAGTGCCGCTGATCATGTACGCGTATACCCACGTGTACTTCCTGACCTATCACGCGACGGCGACACTCGTGCTGCGCAGGCTAAAGAATCTTGGCCTGCCGGCGATGTGGCTGCTGTTCCCGCTGTTCGTGTTCCTGATCGGTTACGCCTGGGCCTGGATGGAAACCACGGCGATGGCCAACCCGATGATGGCGTCGAGTTTCTACTACGAGAAGATGGAGCTGATGCTCGCCTACGGCTCGGCGATCTACGCGACCTACTTCATCGCCAGCTTCCCGATCTACTACTTCCTTGATGAAGATCCGAAGAAACGCTGGACACTGCTACAAACGACCGCAGCAGGTCTGAGCGCGAGCATGCTCACGTTCTACATGCTGGACATCGCGGCGCACTGGGTTGGAGCGCTTTAGCCCGCGCAATGTCAGATGCCGTTGCAACCGGTTTGCAAAACCGCTGGCAGTCCGAACTATCTGGGCGCCGCAAGCGGCGCACACTCGACCATAATGCTCAGGCCTGCAGCACCATCCACTACGCATTCGTACCCCGTTGTATCGAGCAGCGCGAAAATCCGCGGTGGAAACTCGTTCGGATAACCGCAGAAACCGTGAAATACCCCGTTGAGGCTCACGTTGCCGAATGTCAGGTCGCCGGTATAGGACCCATCCCAGCCGGGATCCCAACGCACGTCGATGGTGTCGCCTTCCGCCAAACCGGAAATGGTCAGGTCGAACCAGCTGTCGGCGCAAACCGGTGGCGGCGCAGGCGTGGGTATTGCATTGAGGGAACTGACCGCCACGCAGGCACGGCTCGGGTCAGACCACATGCGCTGAGTGTCTTGCGTCGACTGCGCAGAAAAATCGAAACAGAACTGACCACCCTTCTGAAAATTCGACGGCAGATCCACTGCGAACAGAAACGTTTTCTGCCCTTTGCCGTCGCCGTCGAAAGAGGTCCACTCCATCGCCTGTACATACTCAGGGTCTAACGAAGCCTGAAAGTACGATGCCGCACCCGGAACCATTGCGAAAAGCGCCTCGATCGCCTGCGCAGGATCGATACTGACAATAACTGGGACTTCTATCCTGTCACCGGGACGGCCGACTACTTCCGCCTCGAGCAGCTGAATGATCGGTCGCATCGGAGGATCACCCGCCGGCGCCGGCGGAACTCCGGCAACTAGGGTCACCTCGGCACCGTCGACTGCGATCCGGTCGACCAAAGCCTCTGTCACGGCATTGGCGTCGGATAGCGAATTGCTGTTGGGCCCACCGCCACAACCCGTCAGCACGGCAGCCGCGAACAAACTGCTCGATGCCAAGCCGCTTCTGAAAATCATCGCCAACTCCCCTCGCACACTGCATGCCGTTCTGCGTTATCCAATCCGCTGGTCGGTATACTCATCCATCGACTCAAGCTGCTGCCAATATCGTCGGAACACGCATCCTCTGTCCAGCAAGCAGACAACGAACTGCCGCCGGTCAGTTGATTGGCAACTCGTTCGCTTGGCTATTTCACAGGCGAAGCATCACTGTCTGTGCAACTAGCCCTCGTCAGAAGAACCGGTACTTCAGACTGAACCCCACCGTATCGCGATCCGCCAGCGGGCGGTCGTTGAAAAGCGGCTTGCCTCCAATGAAGCCGCTGTAGTTCACACCGACCGTCAGCTACGGACTACATCCCCGAGGCCGTTTCGAACATCACGCACAAATCGGTTTCACTGACGACTTCGTGGACCAACGGCAGCGACGGGGGACGCCTCGGCAGACCCCGCGGGTCTGTCGCTGCTCATGGTGGAACTCGGCGTGACATTCCTGCACAGCCTCGAAGTCGTGGCGCCGGAAAAGATCACGACCGTCGTCGCACTCGGCGACTCCATCACCGATGGCACCTTCGAGATCCCGAACAGCGACGGGTGCTGGCCGGACTTGCTGAACGATCGCATCGCAGCCTCGACATCAGCGAAGGCGTTCCCGCCACCGAAATCATTGATGGACTGCAAACGATCGTCCAAGAGGCACAACGCCAGGGCATCAAGGACGTCACTTCGACGCTGACACCTTGCTTCGGCTCGGCTCTCGACCCCTCCTGCACACAAAGCGAACGCCAGCGCGGACCCGTGAATGACTGGGTGCTGCACGGCGGCGTGCCCGATTATGCGGTCGACTTCAATGCAGCCGTCAGTACGGGCCTGATCCCGGAAACCTGGCTGCCCATCTGACGGTCGATTTTTTGCACCCCAACCTACTTGGCCTAGTGGTGATCGCCAACGCGCACCCTCTGGACGTACTGCGCTGAGATCTGTCCTCGTTCTTGGATCGTCTGGGCGTAGCGATCGTCTCGGTCGTCCCAACAGTGGACGGCTGCGAATGACGACTCACGGGCAGGCCTTCGTGCGGCGACTCGACGCGCACCCAAACTGTATTGGCACTCCGTAGGTCGTCTGAAAATGCACCGTCTCAGCGGTTTACGGTAGGCGGCATTAATAGCGGATGTTCCTTTCCTGTCCTCTTCTTGACAGCCATGCGATTCCGCAATGCGTACAGTCGCTCTCGACTGGACGAGGGCCTTTGGTGTCCGGCGCATAAGTTTTGACGTTCCAATGATTCTGGAGTGTGCATGTCTTTTACCTTCATGGAGGCTTCCGCGAGTGACTGCCGGGCGGAACCCGTTGCAGTCGGTGTGATCGGCTGCGGTGTCATCAGCAACGTGTTCATGCAGACGATTGCCAGATCCAGGCTCGTCTATCTGAAGGCTTGTGCCAGCGCGTCCGGCATCAGCGCCAAGATTCAGGCGAAGAAGTTCGATACGACGGCGGTGACGGTCGACGAGCTTCTGGCGGACCCCGAAATCAAGGTCGTGCTGAACCTGACGCCGCCGCTTGCGCATTTCGAGATATGTCGCCGTGCACTCGAATCGGGCAAGCATGTATTCAGCGAAAAGCCGCTGACGACTTCACTGGACGAGGCCCGATTGCTCGCCCGCATCGCCCAGGCAAAAGGTCTACGAGTGGGTTGCGCACCGGATACTTTCCTGGGCGCTCCTCACCAGTGCGCACGCAGAATGATCGATGCGGGGACTATTGGGCGAGTCGTTGGCGGAGCCCTGACCGTTGCTTCGCATGGCATGGAACACTGGCATCCGAATCCAGCGTTCTTCTACAGGACGGGTGGCGGTCCGGTGCTGGACGTGGGCATCTATCCAGTCACGCAGTTGATCAATCTGCTCGGGCCGGTGGACCGAGTGACAGCGCTGTCATCGAGACCCGCGGAAAAGCGTCTGATCACGAGTCAACCGCTCGCGGGCACGATGCTGGATGTCGAGGTCCCGACTACCTACAACGGCGCTTTGCTCTTCAGGTCCGGCGCGAATGTTTCGCTGACCACGTCCTGGGATGTCTGGAAGCATCAGCGACAGCCGATCGAACTCTACGGCGAGGAAGGAACGCTGCTGAATCCTGACCCGAACTTCTTCACGGGCATCGTCCAGGTGAGCAAGCGACGCGGTGAATGGACGGTGGCGGATGGACAGGGTCCGGACGACGACCTGGATCTGGAGTTCAAGCCACTCGGTGGCCCGCGAGGCCTTGGACTCCTCGATCTGGTGCTCTCAGTCGAACGCGGCGTCGTGCCGCGCACGGACATAAGCCTCGCAATCCATGTGCTGGAAGTGCTGCTCGCAATCGAGAAGTCCGCCGAGACGGGCCGTGCGGTTACGATTGATTCCTCCATCGAGAGGCCCGCTGCGCTGTAGTTCAGGCCGTGGACGAATCATGCTTCGCGAACGCGGCGATATGCCAGATGCCTTGCCGCACACCCTGTGGCTATCACGGGAATGCGAGCTTCAAGCACGATCTTTCCAGTGACGATTAGTCCCGTCGCTGCTGTTTCTTCGATGGCGGGGATGCGCGGCACTGGCCTGAGTTACAGCACCGCCATTACATCGGTGCAAGCGCTTAGCGTGTGGTAATCGGTCAGGCCTGAGAAGCAGGCTTCTTCGCCATGCGAGCTGTTGTCGGGCTTGCGGATGCGATGCCAGCAGCCCCGTGCGGGATCGACGAAGACCCGCCAGCTGTAGTTGGCAATCCGCTCGTACCACTCCCAGTGCGCTGCCGAACCCAGACGCTGCGCCAGCAGCGCAGCCGCGGCCATCGCCTCGACCTGCACCCAGCTGTACTTGTCGCTGTCGTACGGCGCGCCGTGCTCGTCGTAGCCGTAGATCAGGCCGCCATGCTGTGTATCCCAGGCGAGCTTGATAGCGACATCAAACAGCTCGCCAGAGCGCCCCAGACGCCACTGCTGTGGTGAGTGACGATCGAGCAACAGCAGCAGCTTGGCCCACTCCAGCTGATGGCCGGGCTGCAGGCCCCAAGGCCGGAAGATGTTCGTGCGATCTCCCTTGTTGTAGTTCCAGTCGATCTGCCAGTCGGCGCTGTAGTGTTCCCACACCTGTCCGCCGCACAGCGCCGCCTGCCGGTTCACCATCACATCGGCCAGCGCCGCAGCGCGATCGAAATAGCGCTGTTCGCCAGTCGCCTCGTACGCGGCGAGAAAGGCTTCGCACAGATGCATGTTCGGGTTCTGACCGCGGTAACCGGACACCTGCCAGTCAACCGTCGCTTCATCGGCATACAGGCCGTACTGCGATTCCCAGAAGCGTTGCTCCAGGACATCCCAGGTCTCGACGAGCCAGGGACGCGCTTCTTCCACGCCGGCTTCGATGGCGCGCGCATAAGCCAGCATCACGAAGGCCAGGCCATAGCAGTGATTGGTTGCGTCGACGACTGTGCCATCTCGCAGGATCCAGCTGTAACCGCCGGTCGCGGGATTGCGATGCGCCGTGCGCAGGAACTTCAGGCCGTGACGGATCGCGCCCAAATAGGCCGGATCGCGAAACTCGCGATGGGCGAACGCGTAGTTGATGATCATCCGCGTGCTACTGACCAGATGCTTCAGCCCCAGGTCGGGCACCGAGCCATCCGCGCGGAAGAACTGGAAATAGCCGCCGCCGACGTCGATGCAACGCGGATGATAGAAGCGCATCAGCGTCGCGAGATGCTCGCGCAGGAAATCGCGCGAACGGAACAGAGTGGCGTCGGGAGATGTGTCCACGGTCGTCCTAAACGCGCGACAGCAGCGCCGCCACTTCATCCGGCGCTGGCGCATGCGCGCCATTGCGCACGCAGGCCGCCGCAGCAGTGGCTGCGGCGTAGCGCAGATGAAAGGCCAGATCGCGGTCTGGCTGCTGGAGCAGGCTGGCGAGGAATCCGCCGATGCAGGCATCGCCAGCACCGACCGTATCCGCAACCTTGACGCTGAAAGCTGCTTGCTCGATGGTTCCCGACACCGAGTGCAAGGTGATGCCCAGAGCCCCGCGCGTGTACAGAATAACCGCGGTTGGCGCGATGCCGCGCACATGCGCGAGCGCCATCGCCGGATCCGCCGCCGGATAGATCTGCATCAGATCCTCATCGGAAATCTTGAGGATGTCGGCGAGGCCGGCCATGCGTTCAAACGTTGCCGGGAAATCCGGCTCCATCAAGTTCCGATAGTTCGGGTCGTAGCTGATATTCAAGCCGCGTTGCTTGAGATCGACGGCGATCTGATAAAGCCGTTCGCCCAGCGGCTGGCGCACCATGCTGATGCAGCCGAAGTGCGCGAGCTCGCAATGCTGTTGCCAGTCGGGCGGCAGCAGCTCGGCATCGAACGCAAGATCGGCGCTGTCGTTGCCGAGGAAGAAATACTTCGGCGGATGCGCATGATGCACCATCGCAATCAGCGGTGACTTCTGCACTGCTTGCGCGAAGCGCAGATCGAGTCCGGCGATCCGCGACTTCTCGATGATCTCCTGCCCGAAGAAATCATCGCTGACCGCACCACCCCACCCCGTCGACACCCCGAGCGTCGACGCCACGCGCGCCACATTCCAGCAGGCGCCGCCGGCCGCGCTATACCAGCTGTGCTCACCGGTGCGGACGAAATCAGTCAGCGCTTCGCCAAAAACAAGGAAGCGCGGCAACGGTGGTGTTGAATCGGACATCCGGAGTTCTCTGGTGAGCGCCGCAGAACCTTAGCCGTGCGGCAGATCGCCGATGGCCTGATTCCAGCAACGCACCTCGATCTCGCCGGACAAGGCTGCGGACAGAGCATCACGAACGATGACAGTCCGCGATTCACCAGGACGCAGATCGAAGTAATTGTCGCTGTAACGCGCCGTGGCCTGCGCGGAATCAATCTGCACCGACATCAGATAAATTGAGGCCGTGATCGATACGCGCAGCTCATGCGGTGCTGTACGTTCGACGGCAACGTCCGGCTTGGCACCCGCCTGCAGCGCGAGGTCCTTGACTGGCACCAGCAGATGGCGATTCGGCAGAAACTGCTGCTGCACGGACCTTACACACAGCATCCGGTCGTTCGACGCCGGCGCGCGGCCGGACCAGACCGATAGGCTGCCGTTCGCTGGCGCCGAATACGAAACGCGGGCGCTCCAGTCTTCAGCGCCCTTGAAATCGATCAGATCGACGATCGCCTCGCCGTTGACGGCCTGCAAGCTGTCGTTCGTGATCCACAGTTCGACGCGGCCGTCGCCCAGCGACTTGAACGAGGCCAGCAGCGGTGCGTAGGCCCTAGCGGTTGCGAAGTACGCCGCCTTGCCGACACCGTCATAGTCGATCAGGCTCCAGCTGATGCAGGGCCAGCAGTCGTTCAGCTGCCAGATCAAGGTGCCGGAGCAGTGCGGCTTGCGCCGGCGGAAATGCTCGATGCCGAACTTGAGCCCTTCGGCCTGCGTCAGCATCGTGAAATCGATGTATTGCTGCAGCGTCTCCGGCAGGCCGGTGACCGGAATCAGCATCGCATTGACCTTGTCCTTCGGCTCATCCTTGATCCGCTCGAGGAAGCCTTCGCTGTCCAGCAGCAGATCATCTGGATTCATCCAGCGCTGCAACGTCGACAGGGCTGGCGCGGACTGGATGCCGAACTCGCTGATGAAACGTCCCTGGTCTTCGGCATAGCGGGTGTAGGCCACGCCAGCGGGACTGCGATCGATGCCACCGACTAGTTCCTGGTCCGGCACCGGCGGAATGCCATGCCAGACCGTCCAGTTGTGAATGTCGCCAGCGCGCATGCTGTTCGGGCTGGGCCCACCGAACGGACTGCCAGGCCAGTACGGAGTCTGCGCATCGAGGCGTGCAATCGCGTCGGGAATGATCTGATCGTAGTACAGCGCACCCTGCAGTGGCTGCTCCACGCGGGTCATCTGGTTGATCAGGTCCTGCAGCACCTGGCATTCGTTGTTGCCGCACCACAGCGCCAGAGACGGATGGTTACGCAGGCGACGGATCTGGAACTCGACTTCCTCGCGGACGCTAGCTACAAAGGCAGGATCGTCCTGCGGATACGGCGCGCAGGCGAACATGAAGTCCTGCCAGACCAGCACGCCGAGCCGATCGCAGAGTTCGTAGAACAGCTCATGCTCGTAGATGCCGCCGCCCCAGACGCGGAGCATGTTCATGTTGGCAGCGACAGTCTGGCGGATCAGATCCGTGTAGCGCGCCACGTCGACCGTGCCGACAAATGACGTGGCCGGAATCCAGTTCGCGCCACGCGCGAAGATCGCCACGCCATTGAGGACGAAGCGAAAGAAATTCGTGCCGGGCTCGTCGGCATCGGCGGAAGTGTCGAGCTGGATCGTGCGGATGCCGACCTGGCGCGACAGGGTATCGACCTGCACGCTGTTCAACAGCAGGTTGACCCTGAGTGTGTACAGCGGCTGCGCGCCCAGATCTGCCGTCCACCACAACTGGGCGTCGGCGACGTCCAGCGCAACGCTGCAGCGTTCCTGCGCCGGCAGCCGGCGCTGCGCGACGAGCACGCCATTGGGATCGAGCAACGCCACCTCGGCGCTCAGGCCGTCGGCGGCAGCAACCCGCTCAACATTGAATTCAATACGCACACTGGCATGGGGCTCATGCAACGCGAGCGTCGAAAAATGTAGATTCGTCACACGCGCCGCAGCACATCGCTCCAGGCGCACAGGCAGCCACGGACCGACCGTCGGCAGATACGGGCCCCAGTCCCAACCCCAGCCGAACTGCGCCTTGCGGATGAAGTTGCGTTTGCTGATCGCAGTCTTCTCGCTGGCCAGAGGCCATAGCGCCATCTTCTTGTCGGCGACACGCTGGCTTGCCGGCGCGAAGATGATGGCCAGGCTATTCGACCCCTGCACGCACAAGCGGCTTGCGACTTCAAAGCGCCAGGGCCGGAACATGTTGTCGGTGGCGCCGAGCAGTTCGCCGTTGAGGTAGATCGCCGCAAAGGTGTCGAGACCTTCAAACAGCAGTTCGATGCGCTCGCCAGCAGCCGGGGCTGTCTCGAACTCGGTGCGCCAGCACCACTCGCGATCCGCAACCCAGGCGACATCCTTCTCGACCCGCCCTGCGTAGGGGTCGCCAATGCGTCCTGCCGCAGCCAGCGCGAGATAGGTGTCGCCCGGAATCGTCGCGTCAACCCAGCCGGCATCCGCCGTTTCGCCGAGGCTGGCAAGGGCCATGCCTGCATCAAAATCCCTGATCTTCCAGTGCTCAAACATTGAAGCTCTCCTCGAACCGCAGGCCTTGCCGGTCTGTTCTGGTCTGGACGCAGTATGGAGCTTGCATCGGTGACTGCCTGTCAAAAACTGGACACTCAGCTTGAGGATTGAACTGCTGTAAGGTGCGCGGATCAGGAGATCGCAATGCCCAATAGCCCCTCGGAGCAGGGACACAAGCACGGAGTCATGAGCGCAGCAGACGTCGCGACGGTCGTACAGCTCATGCGCGACTGGCGCGGCTTTGCCTACGTGCCGGCCGAGGCGCATCAATGGCTCGCTGAGCGCGCCAGCTTCAAGCAGTTCAGCACCGGCAAGCTGGTCTACATGTCCGGTGATCCGGCGACGTCGCTCTACGCGGTGATCCGTGGCGTGTTCCGGATCTACCTCAGTTCACAGGGCGGCGATCAGATCACGCTCGAAGAAGTCGTCCCCGGCGGCTGGTTTCCGCATATCGTCCCGGCCGATCCGCAGCGCTACTTCGCCAACTGCATCTGCCAGCAGGAGGCGACTGTTGCGGCGATTCCGATCGTCGTCGTCAACGAATTCGCCGAACGCTGGCCGCTGTACTACAAAGGCCTGTATCGCGAGTTCGGTGATCGCGCGGGAGCGATCGCCGCGCGCATCGAGCTGCTCAGTCTGCACAATCTCAAAGTGCGTCTGGCGGTGTATCTGCTGCGCCTGGCCAAAGTGCGCGGACAAGCTGAAACCAGCGGAGCCGTGTGGATCGGTGCCGAGGACAGTCAAACGGAAGTCGGCTCGCGCGTCGGTGGCACTCGCCAGGGCGTCAACACTATCCTCAAGACCTGGAACAAGAGGCAGATCATCGAATCCCACAAGGACGGCGTGCGGATCCTCGACATCGTGCGGCTGACCGCCGAGGCGCGCAGCTCCGGCTTCGATGTGCAGGCTTATCTGGCTGGCTATCACGGCGGCTGGCAGGGCGGCCGCAAATAGGGAAGCTCCAGAATTCCCCCCTCTGGGGGAGGGTTAGGGAGAGAGCTCGCCGACTGCGTCGGCGCCCTCTCTCCAACTCTCTCCCGCAAGCGGGAGGGAGAACCGCTAGTCTCCGCCGTCCTTACAGCTTCCCCAAGGCCCGCTGTGTCTCTTCATGCGTCGCTCGCGTGATCGGATAGAAACCCAAGGCGACAATCGCCAAGCCGCATAGTCCGCCCATCGCGGCGACATAGATCCATGCAAGGCGATCGACAATCAGCGGATCAACCGTCTCCGGACTGGCGCGTTCCGGAAAGCCGATCACGGTGAGTGCTACACCCGACAGGAACACGCCCATGCCGGACACCGCCTTGTTGGTCATGACAAAGGCGGCAAACATCAGGCCTTCCATGCGCTGGCCGGTCTTCAGCTCGAAGTGATCCGCAACGTCTGCGCCCATCGACGTGGCGAGGATCAGTGCCGCAATGACGCACATCGTCAGCAACACCTGCTTGCCGATCAGCCAGGGCAGCAGTGCGTCCATCTGCACGGGCATCAAGCCGAGCAGCCCGAGCACGACCGGCACGATGACAACCACCAGCGCGATGCTGTACAGAGTCATCGTTGTTTCCTTCTTGCCGAAGCGCTTCGACAGCTGGATGACGACCAATGCCAGAATCAGCCCCCAGATCAGAGCGCCGGCGATGATCGCCAGATGCTCCGTATTCAGACGCCAGAAATAGGTGCTGACGTAGGTCCCGATGTTGGTCGAGAAGCCGACCGCAATCGCAAACAGCATCGAACACGCCAGGATGCTCAGGTAGGCGCGATCCTGCAGCAGGATTTTCATGCCGCGCCAAAGCTCGCCCAGACCGACCCGCTCGGCGTTCTGGCTGGTCGCGAGCGTGGGAATGCGGTGATGGGTGCCCCAGGCCGACAGCAGCACGCTGAACAACATCACGGTCGCGGCGACAGCGCCGTAATGGACATACCCGCTAGCATTGAGCTGCCCGACCGGCTGGTCCGCGGTCGGCAGCAGGAACAGCTTGAACACCAGCACCGCCATGCCGACGCTGCCAACCGCCATAAACAGCGCACGATAAGTCGCGATGCTGGTGCGTTCGTTGTAGTCGCTGGTGAATTCCGGCAACAGCGCAGAGGCCGGAATCTCGTAGCATGCCAGTGCGACACGTACCGCGGCCGACGTCAGCAGCAGATAGACGAACTGCACCTCATGTCTGCCGGCCGGCGGCGACCACAGCAGGAAGTATGCGAACGCCAGCGGCAGCGCCGACGCATACATGAACGGATGACGACGACCCCAGCGCGATTTCAGGTGATCGGAGTAGTGGCCGATCAGCGGATCGGACACCGCGTCGATCAGCATGGCGATCATGATCGCTGTGCCGACCCAGGAGGCCGGCAGGCCGACGACCTGGTTGTAGTACAGCATCAGCAGGGCATTGAAACCCTGGTCCTTGATGCCGAAAGCGACCGTGCCCAGGCCGTAGGCCAGCTTGGTGCGGATCGGTAATTTCAATGCGGCTGCAGCGGCGTTCATGCGCGAACCCAGTAACGGCGCAGAGGCTCGTCCATGTTGGTTTCCAGCCGGCACGGCGTATCGAAGACCATCGTTGCACGCGTCTGAGTATCGTAGGGCGCCCATGCGGGCATGCCGACTGCGACAGGCTTGCCGTCACGGGCAAAGCTGATCATCGCATCGCACATGATGTCTGATAGTGCGCCAGTGTCCGCATCGTCGCTCAGCAGCAGATCAGTCGGCGGCGTGCGAAACAGCAATGCAACGTCAATCGCGTGAATTGCGCCGAGACCCGGCACCACGGACTCGTGATCGAGCTGGAACAACCAGGTGTTCCCGGGATTGCCGGCTGCATGTGCCTCTGCGGCGGCGATGGTCGGCATGCGATAGAAGGTGTCGTTGTTGATCTGCTCGACAATCTCAGTACCGCTGGCCCCCGGCATGTGCTGTGCATAGTGCTGCCGTGCTGCACGCAGGCCTCCCTCCGGAAGCAGGCCCTTGAGATTGCCCGAGAACAGGCGCGCACAGATGGCCTTGTTCAGCGGCAGAAAAAGCGAGAACAGCTGGCCGTCGTGAGCGCAGGTGCCGAGCATCATCTCGATCTGATTCGCCGTGCCCTTGCCATAAGTCTTCAGCGGAGACTGCGGCAGGAAATCCGTCCCGGTCGCGGCGCCGACAAAGGCGATGCGCTCGCGGCTCAACGAACCGTATTGATCCGGATTTTTGCTGCTGAAGATCCGGCGTGAAACCGTCGCATGCAGTTTCCGGATCGCCGCGCGATCGAGTGCGATCAACGCCTGTGAATCGCCGCAGGCGACGCTAATGTCCTGCAGGGCGTCGCGCGTGAGTGCATGGTACTCGTCTGCCGGTGCGCAGGTGCCGGCCATACCGCCCAGCGCAATGACGCGCTTGAACAGTCCCGCCGCCTGTGGGCTGGCCGCAAGCTGGTAGACCGCAAATGCGCCTGCGGACTGGCCGAAGATCGTGACGCGCGAAGCGTCGCCACCGAAGTGCGCGATATTCTCCTGCACCCATCGCAAGGCGCACAGCTGATCGAGGAACGCGCGGTTGTCTTCACACACACCGTTTGCAAACAGACCTGAGCCATGCAGGAAACCCAGCGCGCCAAGTCGGTACTGGATCACCACACACACCGCATCGCGGCGCGCGAATCGTGTGGCGTCATAAAGGCTATTGGCGCTGCCGCTGGCGAATCCACCGCCGTGGATCCAGACCATCACCGGCAGCTTCGCTGCGCTGTCCACGCTGGGGGTCCAGACATTCAGGATCAGGCAGTCATCGCCTTCGACAAGCGCCAGCTCACCGCCACAGGCCTTGAAGTAGGTCGCGCGCGCTGCCGGGAACCACGGGCGAGATCCGTCTTTGCCGAACTGCATGCAGGCAGGGCCATACTGGGTCGCGTCGCGCACACCGGTCCACGGGCCACGCGGGGTGGGCGCTTTCCAGCGCGCCGCGCCAACCAGAGGCTCTGCGTAGGGCACTCCCTTGAATGAATGAACGCCGCTGTCGACGCTGCCGCGCAGCGCTCCGTTGTGGAGCTGTACTGTCGTCATTGTTGTATTTGTCCTCCGAGCACGGCCAGATCCTAGAGCCCCGCCGAGCCGGTGGCTGTCAAAAGCATGACAAGCCGCCAATCAG
>CAZDPA010000009.1:18317-35483 GCA_964507195.1 uncultured Salinisphaerales bacterium
TTTGACAGCCAAGCCGGAACGGGCGGCTCATATTGGCGGCATGGGGCCGAGATAGAGCCCGAGGAGAATGGCGTGTCGAATAGATCAAGGAATGGCGTGCTGCCGCGCAACGCATTCACTGCACTCTGGATGGTTTCCAGCGTGACAATGGCGCAGGAAACACCGCCTGCGGATCAGCAGGAGCCCGCGTCGGCGGATGCCATTTTCTTTGCGGAGCCGATTGAAGCGCCTGCGGCCACTGATGAGGCCGCAAGCGTCCCGACGGAATCGGCTTCTGCGCCGGCCGATGAATCGCAGATGCCGGGCGTTGCCGAATCGATACCGGTCGTGGAACTCAAGACGGTGGAACCCGACGCGGCAATAAAGGACCCACCGCGCGCAACGCAGCTCGAGGAGATTGTCGTGACCGCGACCAAGCGCACGCAATCGCTACGCGATATTCCGGCCTCCATCAGCGCGTTCAACGGCCAGGATCTCGAGAACGAGGGCAAGATGGGCCTTGCCGATTACCTGGAAGAAACACCCGGCGTCACGATCAACACGCTGTCACCCGGCCTGCTGCGTGTCTCGATCCGCGGCATCAGCACCGATGCCAATCCCCTGGGCGGCATTCCCTCGCCGACCGGCATCCTGATCGGCGACACCGCGTTCTCCGATCCCTACGTCTCCAACGTCCAGCCGGACCTGAGCGCCTTCGATCTAGCGTCGATCGAAGTGCTGAAAGGCCCGCAGGGCACGCTGTTCGGCGGCGCGGCGCTCGCGGGTGCGATCCGCTACGTGCTGCAGGAACCAGCGATGGGCCAGTGGCAGTTGCGCGCGTTCAGCCAGTACCTCGATCCGGAAGAAGGCAGCGATGCGTTCACCAGCGGCGTCGCGGTCAATGTGCCACTGTACGAAGACCAGTTGGCGGTGCGCCTGACCTATGTCGATCGCAATTACCCGGGCGTCACCGACAACAGCCGCAACTCGGGCGAGAAGGACGTCGACGAAGGCAGCGGCAAGCAGTACCGCGGCATTCTCAGCTGGCAACCGTTGACCAATCTCGGTATCGAGTACACGCACCTGCAGCAGGACTACTTCACGGCCAATGCCTCGACGACGTCGGATACCCGCGACCGGCGCGAGAACGACAAGCGCGTGCAGCCGCAGCCGGTCGACAACGAATTCTCGATGGACAGCCTCGAGATCGGCTACGACTTCGAATCGGTAAAGCTGACGTCCCTAAGCTCCTACGTCACCAAGGATCTCTTCGTCTTCGCGGACTCCACCGCTGGTCTGTACGGCCCACCGCCGGAGAACTTTCCCACCGCACTCGCCGCGTTCAGCACGATCCTCGACGACTCGAAGGCCTTCGCCCAGGAATTCCGCCTGCAGTCGACCGATGGCGACGACTTCCAATGGCTGGTCGGCGCGTACTACTACGATTTCAGCGTCAAGTTCGAGCTGATCGCGGATCTCAACGCGCATCAGGAACTGATCGGCAACGGCAGCCTGCTCGACCAGTTGCTCGCCGGCGTGCCGGTGAATCTCGCCAACCTCTATCAGGAAACCAGCCTGCTCTATTCTCTGGCGAACACCGATGCAACGGAGAAGGCGCTGTTCTTCGATCTGAGCAACACCTTCTGGGACAAGCTCGAACTGTCCGCCGGTGCACGCCTGTACAAGACCGAGGTCAACGGCGGCTTCATCGGCAAAGGCGTCGTCGCGCGCGCCAGCAACAACGGCGAGAACATCAACTTCTCTGCCAACGCGCTCAAGGAAGATGGCGTCAGTCCCAAGCTGTCGGCAACCTTCCGTTTCACCGATGACGTCTCGATCTACGCGCTGGCCAGCCGCGGCTTCCGCTTCGGCGGCGTACAGAGCATTCCGTCAACGCCGAACAACGGCGTGCCGGCGGTCTACAAGTCCGACACGCTGTGGAACTACGAGTTGGGCCTGCGCACCAGCTGGTTCGAGAACACGCTGCGTTTCGACATCACCGCGTTCTACATCGACTACACGAATCCGCAGATCCAGCAGGCGACCGACGCCGTCCTGCCGTTGAACTTCACGTCGAACGTCGCTGCAGCGACCAGCAGCGGCTTCGAAGCCGGCTTCCTGTGGCTGACGCCGCTGCCGGGCCTGACGATGACCGTCAACGGCGGCCTGACCGACAGCCACATCACCGAGGAGTTCGAAGCCGCCGACGGCACGATCGTCCAGCCGGGCGCGCAGATGCCGGGCGCCGCCGAATCACAGTACTCGGTCGGGTTCAACTACCTGAGCAATCCCGGCATCGTCGTGATGGGCCTGAATGCCGACTACAGCTACGTCGGCAAGGGCTATGGCGACATCACTCACCAGCACGAGATCAACGACTTCGGCACGCTCAACGGCGGCATCACGCTGGGCACCGACGCCTGGACGGTCAAGCCGCAACTCGCCTTCAACGTCTCGAACATTCTCGACGTCACCGGCGTCAAGGGCGGTACGCGGTCTAATCCCATCGCCGGCGCTGAGTACGACACCTTCCTGCTCAACATGCCGCGAACGTATTCGGTGCGTCTGAGTCTGGAGTTCTGAGATGACCCTGCGCAACTGGTTCAGACGCAAACTGTCGGCCTTGCTGCTCGGCGGCCTCTGGGCTAGCTGCCGCAGCGGGCTGGATGTCGCCGCCGTTCCCGGCTGTGGTGGCGTGGTCTTTCTCGGCGACAGCCTGACGCATATCGGCCGCTGGGAGCTGCTGTTCCCGAACGTCGCCGTGCGCAACTACGGCATCAGCGGTGAGCGCAGCGAGCACCTGCTGACCCGGCTGGAACCGATCGTGCGCATCCAGCCGGCGAAGTTGTTCCTGCTGATCGGCACCAACGATCTGGCGCTCGGCTTTTCAGTGGCCGAGATTGCAGCAAACGTCGCAACCCTGCTCGACAAACTGCACCGCACCCTGCCCGGCTGCAAACTGCATCTGCAGAGCGCCCTGCCGCGCCAGCGCAAATTCGCCGAGCGGATCAAAGCGCTGAACGTTCGCTACAAAGCCTTGGCTGCGGAACGCGGCATCGCGTTCATCGACCTGTATCCGTTGTTCGACGACGGCAGCGGCCAGCTGCGCAAGGAACTGACTTACGACAACCTGCATCTGATGGGTAAAGGCTATGGGATCTGGCGCGATGCGATTGCAGCACAGGTAGTTGGTCCCTAGGAGCCCGTCGGATTTGACACGCTGCTGACGAAACGCAGGTCCGGCGACGAGCGACATTTAGTGATCATGATCATTGAGTGCGTGTAAGCAGGCCTACGATGCGCGCAGACGAGGCTATCCTTCTCGCGCTTACGCCGCCATCACACGCATCCGCTTCAAGTTATAGGCCATGCATACCAGATCCCACTCGCCGTTGACCTTGCTCTTGCCATGCAACTGGAATTGGCGGAATCGTAAGGTCTGCTTGATGATCCCGAAGACCGGCTCCACAACCTGCTTGCGCAGGGCATAAAGAGCCTTGCCCTCCGGTGTCTTGAGGCGCCAGGCCATGCGAGTCATGGCATCGGCATCCTTCGGGATTTTTTTTGGGGGGACGGGAGTGCGAATCGCTGCAGAGCAGCCGCGGCAATGCCCTTGAGGCGATCTTTGCAACGTTCCAGCAAAGCAGACGCTGATGACAAGCAACTGGCGCGCTAGCGGAGTTCAAAATGTGGCGTTATCAGGAGCCGAGATATGTCGCCGGATCTGCAACAGATCTTCGTCAGAAGAACCGATACTTCAGACTGAACCCGACCGTATCCCTATCCGCCAGCGGTCGGTCGTTGAAATGTGGCTTGCCGCCCACGAAGCCGCTGTAGTTCACACCGATCGTCAGCTTCTGCAGCCAGGTCATCTCGACACCGACACCGACGCGGATGTCGTCGCGATCAAACAGCGAGCCGAAGCCGCCGTTCAAGGCTGAACGTCCCTTGAGTGCGTGCTGGTAGGAGATCGGGATGCGCAGATCCCAGCCCTGGAAGACGTTGCCGCGGTCGAGGATCATCAGCGTCGCCAGCGCCCAGGCGTCGCGGTCGAACGTCAGTTTGTCGGTCGGCTGCCCCTCGTTGGCGCCCTCGTGGCTGAGCAGCGGCTCGATGTCGTCGACCCTGACCCAACCCACTTCACCGACCAGCGCAACACTGTCGAAATAGACCGGCGGGCGGAACACCGAGATAGCGTTGATGAGCACCTGCGTCGAGCTGGCGCGGGTCGGCTCGGGGATGATGCCGTTGACCCCTTCGTCGACGTCCAGCAGCGTGTCGATGCCTTCGCGGCGGATCACTTCGCCGCCGACGTTGACGCCGAACACGAGCGTCGAGAAGCTCAGCGCATAAAGGTCGACGTTGTCGAAGTACGCGATCCGGAAAACCTCCGGTACGTTGAGGCCCAATGTTGCGGTCGTGATCGCCGGAATGACCAAGCCGCCCGGCAGTGTCTGCGTCGGGATCAGGTCCAGACTGCCGAAGGTCAGCTCGACCGTCGGCGTCTTCTGGTGGTAGCGCAGGTAGTAGGCGCCAAGCTCGGTGACGTCGTCGAGCGCGTACACCACGCCCAGGCTGTATTGCTTGTCCTTGTCGTCCGGCCGCTTCTCGCCGGCGTAAGTGGGATTGACGCCGTATGGTGAGTTCAGCGGATTGACGCCGACCTGCGGGAAGAACAGGCTCGGCAGCGCCTCGAGTGGCAGTGTGCGCAACGCGGCTTCGAGCGCGTCGGTCGGCAGCTGGCCGTCGAAGACCGAGTCGATCGTCTGCACGATGTCGGCGATATCGTTGATGTCGGTGAGGTCGAAGACCGCGAGATTGTCCGGTGCCAGCGGGTTGAGGAAGCCGTAGGCCATCTCGGCGCCGGGACCGACCAAGTCGCTGGGCGAATAGAAATCGCCGACCGGATTGACCTCGAAAGGCTTGAACTCGAAGACGTACTGGCCGAGCAGTGTGATGCTGTCGGTCAGCGTGAAGCGCGCCGAGATCTGGTTGATCGGCAGCAGGATGCTCTTGACGTCGGCGCCCGGCACGGTTGCGCGTGTCGCATCCGCCGTCGACTGCGCGAGGGCAACGCCGCTGAAGAACAGGCTCTGGCCCCATGCGGCGATGTGCCGACCGACGCGCAACTGCACAGACATTGTGTCGCCGACAGGAAAGCTACCGTATACATAGGCGTCGAGCAGGCGGGCGCGGGCGCCGCTGTACTTCTGTGCATCTTTCGTGAAGCTGTTGTACGGCTGTTGCGAGGTGTTGATCCGGTCCGGCGCGTCGTGCGCGTTGCCACCGTGATAGGCCCAGTCGTAGAACATGTCGCCACGCAGCAGCGCGCCGAAGTCCTTCCAGCTGAACTCGATGTCGCCGAGCAGCGAGAGCCGGTTGTTGACCAGATCGTACTGGTCGAAGTTGCGGTCGCCGTCATCGAAGTTGTTCGACTGCGGATACTTCAGGTCCTCGGCGACCGGAATGCGCGGATCGCCCGGCGCATCGACAATCCCCGGATGCGGCTTTTCCAGGCGCATTGCCGCGGCATAGCTGCCGGTCAGCGTGGACGAGACGGAGACCTCGCCGAGCTCCAGTTCCGCCGCGTTTGCGATGGAGCCTCCCGCCATACACAGGCAGGACGCCGCCGCGTGCGCCGCCGTCCGCAACCAGCCCCCGATCCTTGCCATGCACCTTCTCCTCGTTGCACGTCGCCAGCGTCACGGTCTGCCGTGATCTCGGCTGCCTCTTCCCCTGCACTCGCTAGAATCCGCCCGCACCCGCTTGTTGCTGCTCCCGGTTCAGCCGTTCAGCGCCGCCGCGGTCAGGCGGATGCCTTCCTGCAGCGATACCTTCGGCTGCCAGTCCAGATCGCGCCTGGCCTTGGCGATGTTGAAATAGTGATGCGTGACCATGTAGCGCACCGAGAAGCGCGTCAGCCCGTCCTCGGCATTGAGCGTGCCGCCCTTGAGCGTGTCGATCGCCTCCGCAATCGCCGCCACGGTGTAGGCCAGCCAGAACGGCACCTTGCCCTTGATCGGCGGATAGCCCATCTCGACGATGAACTTTTCGATGAAATCGAAGAACGCCATCGGCTCGCCGTTGGTGATGAAGTACGCCTGGCCGCTGACCGCTGAGCCCGGCACCAGGCGCTCTTCGGCCGCGACCACCGCATCGGTCAGGTTCGTGATGTAGGTGAAGTCAGAGAGCTTGTCGCGATTGCCGACCGCGCGCGTCATCTTGCCCTGCCTGGCCTTTTCCATGATCGCTGGAATCAGTCGACGATCTCCGGCGCCGAAGATCACATGCGGGCGGATCGCGCAGACCTGCGTCGCGCCGCTGAACTTGAGCACGAGTTTCTCGGCGGCGATCTTGCTGTCCGCATATGGCGCCTGCGATATCGCAGAGTACGGCAGCGTCTCGTCGCCGTTCTCGATGTCGCGGCCTTCGTACACAGCGCTCGCCGAGCTGATGTAGGTCAGGCGCGGAATCGCATGCGTCCTGCAGGCGGCGAGAATGTTCTCCGTACCCTTGAGGTTCACCGCCCAGACATCCTCGACGCGATTGTGCTTGGTATGGACCAGCGATGCGTTGTGGATGACGCTGTCGACGCCATTGCAGGCCGTGATCACGCTGCCGGCATCGCGGATGTCGAGCCTGATGAACTTCACATCCTTGCGGAAGGCCTTGTCGTTGAGATCGGCACAGACGACCTCGTGGCCGAGATCCGCGAACTGCTCCACCAGCGCCCGGCCGACGAAGCCCTGCCCGCCGGTGATGAGGATCCTGCGTCCCATGCTGTCTTTCCCCTTATTCCGATGTGCCGAAGGCCTGATCCCAGAACGGGAAGATCGAGGCGTAGTTGTTGCGCGCGCGCTGGTGATGGACGTTGTGCTTCTCCACCCAGAAGTTGAACAGCCGGAACGCCGGATGCGGGATGTTCAGGTTGGAGTGGACGATGATGTTGATGATCGAATGGATCGCGAAGATCGCCAGGAACGAGATCGTGCTGACCGGACCGAGAATGACGATCGCCAGAATCAGCAGCCCGAGACCGCCGATGTTCTCCAGCGGGTGCAGGAAGATGCTTTCGTTGGACGCTGGCGAGCGCACGCGGTGGTGCACCGCATGACAGTGGCGCATCACGCTGCGGATGTGCATTGCGCGATGGAAGAAGTAGTACATGAAATCGTAGAGCAGCAGCACGCAGATCACTTCGCCGAGGAAGTGCGTCAGGCCGGGCCAGCCGCTGTACAGCGTGTACTCGCCGAGAAAGTAGAAATACGCACCGAAGATCGCCAGCGACAGGACGTTGTTCAACTGCGTATTGATCAGCTTCAGACGCGGCGGAATCGGCGGATTCTGCGGCGGTCGTGCGCGGTGCTGCGGGTAGCCCGTCTTCACCGCCCAGGTCAGGCCGGCGAACAGCAGGCCATCGAACAGCAGGATGGCGACCCAGGCAATGAAGAAGGTTTCGTTCATGACTCTGCTCTCAACGTTTGAACACTAGCCGCAGCAGGGCGCTGAGCTTCCTGCCCAGTCCCCGCGCGAACATCAGCTGTATGGTGTGCCGCGCGTTCTCGTAGTCGCCCGGCTTCACCGGATACAACTTCGGCGGAACCTGGAACGGAAAGCGGTCGGTGAGCACCGCCTTGGCATTGGTGTAGGCGCGCAGTCCGTCGCGACCGTTCATGCGGCCGTAGCCTGAGTACTTCACGCCGCCGAAGGGCAGATCCTGGTTCAGATAGCAGAGGCCGAAGTCATTGATGCAGGTCGCTCCGGCATCAAGCGCAGCAGCGATGCGCTCGGCGCGCGCCTTGTCCTGCGTGAACACCGATGACTGCAGACCGAAGTCGGTGTTGTTGGCGATACAGATCGCCTCGGCATCGTCCTTCACACGCATGATCAGCATCACCGGGCCGAATACCTCTTCCTGGGTGATGCGCATGTCCGGCGTGATGTCGGTGAGGATGGTTGGCGGATAGAAGTTGCCGGGGCCGTCCGGCAGCTGCCCACCCACCAGCGCCTTCGCACCCTTGGCGCGCGCGTCCCTGACGAGTTCGTCGACGATGCGGACCTGCAGTGGCGAAGTCATTGCACCGACATCGAGCGTGCCCGGCGCCGTTGGCACGCCCTGGCGCAAGGCGCCGGCGTGCTTGCCGATGGCGGAAACGAAGCGCTCGTAGATGCCTTCGTGGACGATGACGCGTTCGGACGCGATGCAGTTCTGGCCAAGATTGATGAAGCAGCCGCCGAGCGCCGAGTGCACGGCCTGTTCGAGATTGGCATCGTCGCGGACGATCAGCGGGTCCTTGCCGCCCAGCTCCATCACCACCGGCGTCAGGTGCTGCGCGCTGCCTTCGATGATGCGGCGGCCATTGGCGACCGAGCCGATGAACAGGATCTTCTGCACCCGCGCACGCACCAGCGCCGCACCGGTTTCGCCGTAGCCGTTGATGATCTGCACGGTGTCGGCCGGGAAACCTTCGCGGCGCAGCGCCTCGTCGATCAGTTTCTGGAAGCGCTGCGTCGACCATGCCACCGCTTCGGACGCCTTGATGACGACCGCATTGCCCGCCATCAGCGGCGCGACCAGCGAACCGAAGATGTTCTGGAACGGATAGTTCCACGGCACGATGCAGGCAACGACGCCCAGCGGCCGGTACTCGATGCGGCCTTTCTTGTGCATGAGGATGCCGGAGGAAACGGATTCCGGCTTCAGATGCTTCTCGCCGTTCTGCATCACCCAGCGGATCTTGTTCAGCACCGGCATGATCTCGCCGAGCAGGGCGTTCTCGAAAGTCTTGCCGCTGTCTTCGACAATCGCGGCACACAGCTCATCCGCCTGTTCAAGGATCAGTTCGGTCAGGTGCGACAGCACGGCACGGCGCTGCCGGAAGCTGCTTTGCGCCCACGCCGCTTGTGCACTGCGTGCGCGCTCGACAACGGCCTGCACCTGTTCCGGGCTCGCGACAGGCATCAGGCCGATACGCTGGCCGGTCGCGGGATTGACGCAGTCGATCTCCGTCGGCGCAGCGGCGCGGGACGGCAAAGGTGCGGCGGCGGTCATGCGTGGTTGTCCTCAAGGATGAACTGCGCGGCGCGGTAGCCGATCATCATGCTCGGCGCGTTCAATGCGGATACGGGAATTTCCGGAACGACCGACGCATCGGCGACGCGCACGTTGCGCAGGCCGCGGACCCGCAGACGGGTGTCCACAGGATCCTGCGTGCTTTCACCCATCCGGCAGCTGCCGCAGAAATGGAAGGTAGTCATGGCAGCACCGCTGATCCATGACCACAGCTTTTTGCCGCTGATGTTCTTGCCGCCGGCAGACAGCGGCCTGGCCCCTGCGAGTGCGGCCTGCGATGTCATCAGCCGCACCTTGCCGATCGCAGCTTCCATCGTTTCGCGATCAGCCTCGGTCGAGAAATAGGCGAGGTCGACTTTGGCGTGCGCGTTCGGATCGGCAGACGCCAGTCTCACCGTGCCACGCGAGGTCGGCTTGCCGAGAATGACGACGACGCCAAAGAGTTTCGAAACGAAGGCCTTCAGCGGCGGCAGCATGAAATGCAGGCTGATCAATCCGCGCAACAGGCTGCGCAGGAAACCCAGTCGATACAGAAAGCCCGGCAGCGCGAGGATCGGCAGCATCCTCATCATCGATTCCTTGATCGACGCCGGCACCGCGTAGCAGACATAGCAGGTATCGGGCGCCGCGCTCGCCTGCTGCTCGGCGGGCTGTCGCGCGGCGTCGAAACCGTACAGCTGCGGATAGCTGAAATCGACATCCTGCTTGGCGCGATAGAACACGCAGACGTTGGGATGATCCTGCAGGTTCTGGCCGACACCTTCCGCCGCGTGCACGACGGAGATGCCATGGGCCTGCAACTCCTTTTGCGGACCGACGCCGGACAGCATCAGCAGCTTCGGGGTTTCGAGTGCACCGGCGCTGAAGAGCACTTCGCGGACGATGTTCGCGCGCTGCAGCTGTCCATCACGCAGATACTCCACCGCGATCGCCTTTTTCTGCGCATCGAAGACAACACGCTGCACCGCGGTGCCAGTCTCTATCGTGAGTCCCGACAATTGCTGCTGATGCAACCAGGCACGGTACGAGCTGCGACGATCCTCGCCCTGGTAGTTCATGTCGTTGCAGCCGACGTAACCGCTGAGCTGCCCGTCGTTGAGGCCGTCCTTGCGCTTGAAGCCTGACTGCACGACCGCATCGATGAAACGCTGCGCGAAAGGCGTTGGTGCGCGCGGCTGGATGCCGAGCTTGTGCTCGACCGCAGCGAACGCCGGAACCAGATCGTCCCACTGCCAGCCTTGCGGCCAGCGCTCGAAATCACGCCGGTCGCCACGCGTGTAGACCATGCCGTTGACCGAGCCGCTGCCACCCATGCCACGACCGGAACCGATATACAGCGGACGCTGCCCGCACGCGGCCTGCCGCTCCGACATGCGATGCCACATCAGGGCGTCATTCGAGAACGCGTACTTGAAGCCATCGGCGCTCAGACTTTCGGGGTGCTGCTCGGCGCGATCGCCGGCCTCCAGCAGCAGAACGCTGCCGGCCTTGCCCAGCGCCAACTGCCCCGCCGCCACGCAACCGGCGGAACCGGCACCGATGACGATGTAGTCGTAGGCGGTCTGGCTCATGAAGGGAATGGCCTGCTGAAAGCTCGACTGGAATGCTGCATAGAAATTCTAGTTACTTTATGAGTAACTGCAATTTCTTAATTAGAAAGGTATAGTGCAGCCATGTCAATAGATGCAACCCCCGGGACCGGATCATGAGCACCCGCAAGGAGGCTCCTGGCCGCAAGGCAGCGAGCACCAAGACCCCGCGCGGCCGTCGACCGCAGTCGCTGGACCTGCGCGCGGCCAAGGATGCGATCTACCGCAAGCACATCATGGAAGCGGCCGAGCGCGTCTTCGCCGAACAGGGTTACACGAATACCAAGATGCAGAGCGTTGCCAGCGCGGTCGGCATTTCACTGGCGACGCTGTATCAGGCGTTCCCGGGCAAAGAGCAGCTGCACAAGGCGATCCGCGTCGTGCGCGACACCGAGATGCTGGCCGCCGTCATGCAGCGAGCACAGCAAGCGCCGCCCAAGGGCAAGATGGTCGAGTGGCTGCTGTGGCTGATGGAAACGCACATGAAGTATTTCCTCGAGCATCCGGATTACCTGCGCATGCAGCTCCAGCTCGGTCACGTCTGGTATCACAGCACCGCCTGGCCGAGTAACGACGAGCGCGAGTTGTGGGAGCGCGGCATGGATTTCATGACGCAGATCTTCAGCCTCGGCCAGACCCAGGAACTGCTGGTCAGCGGCGATCCCGGGGACCAGGGCCGTCTGATGATGGCGTTGCAGCAGACGCGACTGGCGAACTGGATCGGCGCCGGGATGACCGAATCCCACGCCGTCGTTACGGCGCGCGTGCAGGCGGATTTCGTGCGGAATTTCTGCCGGCCGGCAAAAGCCGTGGCCTTGCTGAGCGTCGATGGCAGCAGCCTCAACCAGCCGACGCTCGAATCGATCCGCGCGATCGAATCTTCGGCAAAGCCGTTCAAGCTTCCGGCGTAAAAGTCGGCAGCGACAGAAATACCGCGGGCAATAAAAAAGCCGCGACCTGCGTCGCGGCTCTTGTTCTATTCCGGTTTCGGATTAGAGCGGGCGAATCTGCGTCGCCTGCATGCCCTTCGGGCCGCGCTGCGCCTTGTATTCGACCTTCTGACCTTCGGCCAGGGTCTTGAAGCCCGTGCCCTGGATTTCCTTGAAGTGTGCGAAGAGGTCTTCGCCGCCGTCGGCCGGGGTGATGAAACCGAAGCCCTTGGCTTCGTTGAACCACTTCACGGTGCCCGTGGAAACATTGCTCATGGATACATTCCTTGCTGATTTTAGAAAAACAGGCCAAACCGCCTGTGGGGTGCATACGATCAAGGAAGGCATCGGGGGAAATCTTGCCGGCCTAACGATGGCCGGACAACCGCGCTGAGTCCACTGCTTGAAACGACTGCGATGCGCACGTTACTCGAACTAGGACAAGTTGTCGAGTTTGGCAAGCCCCCAAAGCGGTATTGATGCGCTTTCCCATCCCGATCAACGACATCCACCGATGTATTCACCTTCGAGTCCGGACCGGAACGAGGCCGGTTGCCAGGCGCGGTCCGGCCTGGGGTGCGAACTGATCCGCAACCAAAACGCCAACGCGTGGTCTGTCCTTGACCTGACGTTGCGATCTTCAGCTGGCATACAGCCTGTATTCAGGCACTTGGAGCCAGACTCCTACGCCCGCGCAGGGGCCGGAGGCAACCGTACCACCGGCTCATCGAACCCTCCAAAGGCATGTCGAAAAAATGCACAACATAACGACGGACAAGACCTTAGAAGTGACTCGACAACGAACACTCAAACGCTGGCTGGCCGGACTGTTGGTCGCCATGCTCACCGTACTCTCGTTCACCCGCATGGCCGGCGGCACCGCGCCGCTACGGGTCGCCGAGGGCCCCAGCGACATTCTCGGCCTGACCCTGCGCTACGCCCTGCCCGACGGCGAATACATCGAGCGCAGCTTCATCAGCGAAACCCGGGCCAAATGGAAGCTGCTCAGCGGCGTCCATCGCGGCGACCAGGGCAGCGAGACGGTGACCCTCAAGGCAGTGGCTCCCGGGATCTACTTCGTCAATGCGGTCGATCCGTTGACCGGAACGACCACCAGCGACGTGTTCGACCTGACCACCGGCACGGTCACGAGCTTTGTCACCCGCCCGAATCCCGACGATCCGCAGAAGCGTCTCGAGAAGTTCGGCAGCGGCACCATCGAAGTGATCAAAGGTGCCGGTGACGCTCACCCAGCGATGCCGGTCTCATGAGACGGCTCACGCACTGCTTCGAGCAGGAGTAACGCTCTGTTGAAGTCCACGGGCATACTGCGCGCTTTCCGGTTTTTCGCCCCCAGGTTCTGCTAGATGCAAAAGTTCTTCGTCGCAGCGTTGCTCGCTGTCTTCATCACCGCATGCAGCACCACGGGTCCGACCGATCCATCAGGCGACAGCGCCCCCCGCGTTGATCTGCTGAGCTTGAACGACATCCGCAATCTGCCTGAACCGCCGCCCTCGCCCGCGCTGGCCTACGGCAACGAACCGCAGCAGATCGGTGAACTGCGACTGCCGCCGGGCATCGATGGCCCGTTTCCGGTGGTGGTGCTGATTCACGGCGACTGCTGGACCGGTGACGAAAGCTTTGCGTACATGCGCCCGCTCGCCAATGCACTGGCCAACCTTGGCGTGGCGACATGGAACATCGAGTACCGCGCGCCTTCTGGGGCCGACGACTGGGCAAATCCTTATCGCGATGTCGCCCTCGCAACCGATCATCTGCGCACCCTGGCGCAAACCCATGCACTCGATATGAGTCGCGTCGTCAGCGTCGGCCACGCAATGGGGGGCCAGCTGGCGATGTGGCTGGCGACGCGCCCGCGCCTCGCCAAGACGGATGCGCTCTATACGAACAAGCCCTTGCCCATGCAGGGCGTCATCGGCCTTGCTGCAGTCACAGGCCTGCCCACTGACACGCTCAAGCCGGTTGACGGCTGCCCATCGATCCCTGCCGGTGTGAAAGCGCCCACGCTGCGCCTGCCACTCGGCGTTCCGCAGTGGTTTGTGCACGGCGGGCTGGATGCGCGAATCCCCCCTGACGTCGTCCTCAAGTACGTCGAGAGTGCGCGCAAGAAAGGCGATCGCATCACGCTCGGCGTCACGACGAATGCCGGACACTTCGAGCCCGTCGCACCGACGAGCGCAACCTGGACGGCGCTGCAGCAGGCGGTGATTGCGGCGCTGTTGCAGTAAAGCTCAGCGCGACGCAAACGCCTCGGCGAGAAAATTCCGCATCATCTGGAAAGCGCGGCCGGCAACCTTGGCGTCATACTGCGACTTGCCGGGTTGGTTGGCGTGGACATCGGTGAATGAATGCACCGCGCCGCCGAAGCGTACGAGTTGCCAGTCGACATCGGCGCTGCGCATTTCGTTCTGGAATGCGTCGACCTGCTCGGCGGGCACATACGGATCGACATCACCATGCAGCGCGAGGATGCGTGCCTTGATCGGCGCCTGGACCTCCTTGCCCGCCGGCAACGACAGATTGCCGTGGAAGGACACCGCCGCCGCAATGTCATCGCCGGTGCGTGCCAGCTCCAATGCAGTTGCACCGCCGAAGCAGAATCCGATTGCCGCAATCCGGGTCGGATCGGCCGGGAGACCGGCCTCCTTGATCGAACGCAGCGCCGTGGCCTTGGCCGCAAGCACACGCTCGCGCAGCAGCGGTCGATTCGCGTACAGCGAACCGACGAGCTTGCCCGCGGCTTCCGGCCCGGTCGGCTGCGCCTTGGTGCCATACATGTCCGCAACGAAGACAACATAGTCAGAGCCCGCGATCATCGCCGCTTGTTCGCGGTTCTCCGCGGTCGTGCCGAGCCAGTTTGGAATCAGCACCAGCAGCGGACGCGGCGTCTTGATCGTGTCTTCGAAGTAGGCATAGCCGCGGTAGTCCTGACCGTCGATCTTGTAGTCGATGACCCGCTCAGCAGCCGTCGCGCTCATTGAGGCACACAACAATGCAAAAGCGGCAAAACGGCGCAGCACCAAGGAATGTTCACTCATTTCAGGCTCCTGTTTGCGCCGCGGTACTAACCGAATACCACGACTGATTGCCGGCTCAGGGCAGCCAGCTTGCCGGTTGGAGACCACAGCGACGCACTCTGCGCCATGTAGCCATTGGCTGCCGCAGTGACTTCGGTGTCCATGCGCCAGTGCGCATCATGGGCATGCCCGAAATCGTGATCGAGCAGCTCCAGGGTCCAGGTCATGGAGCTCGCCATCGACAGTTTCTTCAGCATCGACAGACCGGGGCTCGGCACGGTGTCGGCCAGCGCGATCACATGCCCTTCGTGCAGGAGCTGGGCTCCGCGGTGACCGACATGAATGGAAGTGCGCGGCTCGCTCGCGCCGCTGAACGGAAATCCGCCTTCGGCCCAGCGCATCGAGAAATGTTGAGTAAATGCCGGTGTGACGCCGGGCATGTAGCGCAGCTCCCTGGACTGCTGCGCCGCAGGCTTTTCCGGACAAGCCGGTGAGATCCGGATCGTCGACTCTCGCTCCAGGCCAAACACCGCGATGACCAGGCACAGCACCTGTCCATCCAGCACGATGCGGCACTCGGCATGGGTCGCGGATTTGCCGACGCGCAGCACGCGCGGCTGCAACCGGACCGCGCCGCCCGGCACCGGCGCCATGAACGTGGTCTGGACCACCCGTAGTGGAAGACCGTTACCGACCAACTCGCGCAGTGCGCGGATGGCCAGTGCGGTCTGCAACCCGCCGAAGGCCGTGCGCCCCTGCAGCCAGTCATCGCCAATATCCGCAACAAAACCGTCAGCGGACGCGCGCACGCTGTCGAGCACTTCACTAAAGATCACGAACCCACTCCAGAAAATCAGACAGATCCCGCCGACCCGCGCCGCACGAATCAGTCGGCCGGTAAATCCACCCCGGGACCAACGGCTTTGCATTCCAGCGCGCCGACCACCACTTCGGGCTCGGGCGTCGGGGGCGGATTGCCGTAAGGCTTGTGGCCCTCCTGCAGGCCGCGCGGCGTGTAGTTGCAGACCCAGACTTCGGCAGTTTCGCAGCGGGCACGGCCGCAGCCGACAAGCTCGGTCTGCTCCCAGATCATCTGCAGATACTGGCCACACTGCGTGCCGCTGCGGTCGCGGCACTGGTGCGTGGCGTGATCATATTTTTCGCCTTCGGCCTGCCAGCGGCTGACCACTTCAGCTGGCGTGCGCAACCAGCCCTGATAGGGCGTGCTGCTCGAGGAACGCAGAATGTTCTCACCGTAGCGCTCGCGCCGCTCCGGATCCGGGTTGTACGCAGCGCGGCAGGACTGCGTCGCCAGGGTATTGGCCCAGCCTTGGGCGATGCCAGCCGCCTCGTCCGACCAGCGCAGCGGTCGCAGACCCAGCGCGCCGCGCGACTGGTTGTGCGCCGCGACGATACCGGCGAAATCCGCTGGCTCGGTCGTCGCTTCGGCGACGGTCATCCATGCCGGCGCAAAGACCAGCAAGCCGAATGCAAACCCCTTCAGGATCGGTGTCGTTTTCATGGTTCCATGATAGTCGTTGGCGTCCCGCCGGAGTACCCGCCGGGGTCGTCTGTCGGCCGCCCGGGCCGATTCGGCTAAGCTTGATCAATGACCTACTCGAAAATCATCGGTACCGGCAGCTATCTGCCGGAACGCATCGTCACCAATCAGGAACTTGAATCGCGGATTTCGACCAGCGACGAGTGGATTGTTTCGCGCACCGGCATCGAAGCGCGGCATGTTGCGGCGGACGACGAGATCACCAGCGATCTCGCGCTCAAGGCTGCCCAGCGCGCGATGGAATCCGCCGGCGTCGGGCCCACTGACATCGATCTGATCATTGTGGCGACGACAACGCCGGACATGGTGTTTCCGTCGACCGCGTGCATCCTGCAGGACAAGCTTGGTATCAAGCAGGGCGCCGCGTTCGACGTGCAGGCAGTGTGCACCGGGTTCATCTATGCGCTCGCCGTCGCCGACAAGTTCATCGCCAGCGGGGCCCACCGCTGCGCGCTGGTGGTCGGTGCCGAGGTGTTCTCGCGCCTGCTCGACTGGAACGACCGCCGCACCTGCGTGCTGTTCGGCGACGGTGCCGGCGCGGTCGTCATCAAACAGTCGGACCAGCCCGGCATCTACTCCAGCCATCTGCATTCGGACGGCAGCTACGGCCACATCCTGCGCGTCGGCGGCGGCATCGCCGAAGGCAAGGTGCGTGGCAATCCGTTTCTCGAAATGGATGGTCAGGCCGTGTTCAAACTCGCCGTCCGCGTCCTCGACGAATGCTCGCGCGAAGCGCTCGACCACAACGGCTACAAGGGCAGCGATCTCGACTGGTTCGTGCCGCATCAGGCCAATCTGCGCATCATCAACGCGACGGCCGACAAGATGAAAGTGCCACGCGATCGCGTGGTCACGACCGTCGCCCGGCAGGGCAATACTTCGGCCGCTTCGGTACCTCTGGCGCTCGACAAGGCCGTGCGCGATGGCCGCATACAGCCCGGCCATCTGGTGTTGCTCGAGGGCGTCGGCGGCGGCATGACCTGGGGTTCGATCCTGT
>CAZDPA010000009.1:35493-44257 GCA_964507195.1 uncultured Salinisphaerales bacterium
ATACGGGATACCGCAGATGGAAAACCGCCTCATCGAACTGGAAACCCGCCTCGCCTATCAGGAAGCGACGCTGCAGGATCTCAACGCCATCATTGCCGCACAGAGCCAGCAGATCGAACGCCTGGAACGCGTCTGCCGCGAACTTGCGAACCGCATCGCCCGCAGCGTCGAGAACGAGCAAAAAGGGGGCACTGAAGACGAAGTGCCACCCCACTACTGAACATGATCCGCCTCCTGCTCCTTGTCGTGATTGCCGGCGTAGTTGCGCTGCTGATCTGGCGAGTGCGCACCGGGAAACTGAAGCTTCGGGTTTCGTCCTGGCCGGCGGGGCAGCAGATCGAGATGGCCGTCGCCGCGCTGCTCGCAGTGGCAGCGCTGCTCGGCCTGGCTGCGGGAGAGTTCAACTTCGCCGGCTGGCTCGCGCTGGTGTCGGCAACCGTCGCCGCGCTGGCGCTGTTGAGCTGGCCAAAGCAAGACTAGACGCCCAAAGCTGAGTAGCCCGGTTCCGCGAGGAGCCGGGAAGCCCGGACAGCGCAGCAAGGCTTCCCGGCTTCGCCTTACGGCGAAACCGGGCTACTGCGACTACAGGGCTTTGGCTGCCAACGCTGGTCTGCACTCAGGATTGCCGATACGCGCTGTGCGCCGCGAATGCGGCGATCTGACCCGCCAATGCCTCGCGTTCGTGGGCGAAGTAGCGCGCAACCGCCTGGTGCATGCGGCGATGCCGGAAATGGTGCATCGAGTACGCACGCTCCGGATCAAAGCCGCGCAGCAGCTTGTGTTCGCCCTGCACGCCCGCGTCAAAGCAGTGTAGGCGGTGTGCAATCGCGTATTCGATGCCGCTGTAATAGCACAGCTCGAAGTGCAGCAAGGGATCATCAACGTTGGCACCCCAGTGCCGCCCGTACAGCGTGGTGCCGTCGCGGAAGAAGAACGCCATCGCACACAGCTCGCCGTCACGCCGCGCGAGACAGAACTGCATGCGCTCGCCAAGTCGCGCAGCCCAAAGCTGCAGGCACTCGAGATTCAGATACGGTGCCTGCCCGCGGACCCGGTAGGTGCTTGCATACAGCTGGCCGACGCTGCGCCACTCGGCCGGGGTCAATGCGTCGCCGCGCGTCCAGCGGATGTCGAATCCGGCCGCGGCAATCTGATTGCGTTCGCGGCGGATATTCTTGCGCCGCTTCGATGACAGTGCGTCCGTAAAAGCGTCGAAATCGGCGTAGCCCCGGTTGCGCCACAGATAGCGCATCTGCTCGCGCTGCAACCAGCCTTGCGCATGAAGCACTGCGATATCGGCGGACGCTGGAAACAGCACATGCGCGCTGGAAGCGGACAACTGCTCGGCGTGCGTCAGCAGTGCCTCGGCCAGCGCATGGCGGCCGGCATCGTCAGCAGCGAGCAGGCGCGGCCCCGGCACCGGCGTGAACGGCACGCAGCAGACCAGCTTCGGGTAGTAGGCGAGGCCCTGCTGTTCGTAGGTCTGGGCGATCTGGAAATCGAATACGAACTCGCCCCAGGAATGCGTCTTCAGATAGCACGGTGCCTGCGCACCCTCCGCCAGCCGCAGCGGCGCAGGCGTCCAGCCGCTGCCGGTGCCGACGCAACCACTCCGGGTCAACGGCTCCAGGTAATCCGCGCTGGTGAAGAGGTCTGCAGGCTCAGTCAGTGGGACGTCCCCGCAGTGCCTTGACCCGACCGCGCTGGGTCTTCGCGTCCACCCGCTTGCGCTGCGACGAACGAGTCGGTTTCGTCGCCTTGCGCGTACGCGGCACGAACGCTGCCTTGCGGATCAGCTCGGCCAGCCTTTGCAGCGCATCTTCCCGATTCTGTTCCAGGCTGCGGAATCGCTGCGCCTTGATCACGACCACACCGTCGGCGTTGATGCGCTGATCGCGCAGCTCCCGCAAGCGCTGCTTGCATTCGTCGGACAGCGACGATGCCGCCGATTCAAAGCGCAATTGCGCCGCGCTCGAAGTCTTGTGAATGTTCTGCCCACCCGCACCCTGTGCGCGGATCGCGGTGAACTCGATCTCGCGCAGCGGCAACTGGATCGCCGGAGTGATGTCGAGAAAATCTTCCATTCAGTGCTGGGCCTGGTCGCCGATCCAGCGTTCGATCTTCTGTTCGAGCACATCGAGCGGCACCGCGCCGTCCTTGAGTACTTCGGCGTGGAAACCGCGGATGTCGAAGTTCTTGCCGAGCTTCTCCTCCGCACGCGCACGCAGTTCGCTGATCCTGAGCTGGCCGATCTTGTACGCAAGGGCCTGCCCGGGAATCGCCATGTAGCGCTCGGCTTCGGCGACGGCCTGGGTCTCGCTCGATGCGGAGTTGTCGAGCATGTAGCGGATCACCTGCTCACGCGTCCACTGCTTGCTGTGCAGGCCGGTATCGACCACCAGACGGATCGCGCGCCACAACTCGTTCTGCAGATAGCCGAAGTACGAGTACGGATCGGTGTAGACACCAAGCTCCTTTCCAAGCGTTTCTGCATACAGGCCCCAGCCTTCGATGAAGGCGGTGATGCTGCCGAAGCGCCGGAACGCCGGGATGCCCTTCAGTTCCTGCTGGATCGCCAGCTGGAAATGATGTCCCGGAATCGCCTCATGCAGATAGAGATCTTCGCTGTCCCAGGTGTTGCGGCTCGGCAGGTCATAGGTGTTGACGTAGAAAATCCCCGGGCGCGAGCCGTCCTCGCTCGGCCGCTGGTAAGAACCGCCGGCGGCGGACTTGGCACGGAAGGCTTCGACCGGGCGGATCTCGAAGCCGGCTTTCGGCCGCGTCGAGAACAGCTTGTCGGCGCCAACATCGACCCGCTCGCGCAGGCTGTTGTAGTCGTCGAGCAGGGCCTGCTCGGTCGGATACTGGAATTGCTTGTCCTCCGCCAGGAACTCGAAGAACGCCTGCATATCACCCTTGAAGCCCAGTTCAGCGATGACGCGGCGCATCTCCTTGTGGATGCGCGCGACCTCGTCCAGACCGATCTGGTGAATCTGCGCCGGCGTCAGGTCGGTCGTCGTGATGCTGCGGACATTGAAGGCATACCAGGCCGCGCCATCCGGCAGGGCATCAAGCCCGACGGTGCTGCGCGACTTGGGCAGGTATTCGTCACGCAGGAAATCCCGCAGGCGCTTGTACGCCGGCATCAGCTGGCTACCGATCATCTGCGCATAGGCGAGGCTCAGACGCCCGCGCTCGGCGGCGCCAAAACTGTCGGGCAGGTTCTCGATCGGCCGCCAGAACAGCGTCTTGGCCGGATCGTCGAAGATCAGCGCATCGAGTTGCGGAATCACCTTCTCGACGAGCACCTTCGGCAACACGACCCCCTTGCTCATGCCCTCGCGCATGTTGGCAATGGCCTGATCGAACAGCGCTGGCGCCTGCTCGCCGCGTGCCAGCCAGTTGTCATAGTCCTTGATTGTCGCGAATGGCTGCGCCGACGCACCGGAGCCCAGACGCGCGAGCGTGGCCGGAAAACCGTAGAACTGGTTCAGCGGGATGAGCTCGTCGGCGAAGCGCTCGCCATCGAGAAACTCGCGGCGATCGTGCCTGAACATCTCGACGCTGAGCCTGTCCGTCGACGACAGCGTGCCGACATCAACCGCTTCGATGCGCTCCATCCAGCGCTGCTCGAAGGCATGCTCTCTGGCGCGATACTCGGCGCTCAGCGAATTCGGCAGCTGGTCGTTGTAGCGTGCATCGCCGATGAAGGTAGCGCTGAGCGGGTGCAGCTTGAGCGACTCTTCCCAGAATTCGGCAAACAGCTGCTCCAGTGCAGCCGCGGGGTCTGCGCTCGCCGTCGAAACGGCGGCCACCGGAGCGGTCTGCGGCTGCACCGCGCAGGCGGCAAGGCCGCTCACCATCAGTGCAGTCAGTCCCGCAACCCAGCCCGTTCTCATGCTGTTCTCCATGCTCATCGTGCGTCCGCTGTCGTTTGAATCTGCGCACACGCTATCACCCTTGCCGACCGATTCGCAGGGGGACTGCCCTCAACTGCGCGCGCTCAACCTGTGCCAAGCTGACCCTGGCGCAGCACCGGCCCGCACCAGGGTCAATGCCGCTGCGCCGCGCAGGCGCTACGTTAGCGCCACCCCCATCGATTTTTCAGGCTCCGACCGCAATGCCCAAGAAGAAGAACGACCTCGCCCAGTCCCTGCTTGACGCGCATGTGGCCTACATCGTCGATGCGCTGACCGGCGACGGCCTCAAGGCGGGGATTGCCGCAGAACTGGATCGCCTGCTCGCCGACGCCAGCAAGCTCAAGCTCAAGGACGTTGTCACGCCGCGCATGATCAAGGACACGGCGCACACCTACGCGGCGCGGATCGAGCTCGGCGGCGGCTTGCCGACGCTGGTCACCGAGATCGCCCAGGCGGCGTACGCGCACAAGATTCTTGACCGCACCGCACCGAAGGACATGGTCACCCACGTCCGCTACACCGAGTTCATCGACAAGCTGCTGGAACTGCGCTCGCTGCGCGAAAAGCTGGTCCGCGAGGCGGCAAGCAGCCCGATCTACATCGCGTTTGCATCCGACCTGCTCTACAACGGCATCAAGGGCTATCTCGCACGCAGCGGCGAGATGACACGCAGCATTCCCGGCGCGGGCTCGGTGATGAAGCTCGGCCGCAGCGTGATGAACAAGGCCTCGCCGGGCCTGGAAAGCTCGCTCGACGACAGCCTGCGCAAGTATGTGTCGCGCAGCGTCGAAGCCACCGCCAGGACCAGCGCCGAGTTCGTGCTCGAACATCTGAACGAGAAGGCCCTGCGCGACATGGCCCGCGAGATCTGGGACAAGGTCAAGTTCACGCCGATCAGCAGCCTGCGCGAGGACATCAGCAGCGACGATGTCGAGGACCTGTTCGTCATCGGCTACGAATACTGGCGCGAGCTGCGCAAGACCGAGATCTATACCGCGCTGATCGATGCCGGCATCGATGCGTTCTTCGACGCCTACGGCGACTCCACGCTGAGCCAGCTGCTCGATGATCTCGGCATCAGCCGCGACATCATGCTGGCCGAAGCCATGCACTACGCGCCGCACGTGCTCAAGGTGCTCAAGCGCAAGAAGCTGCTGGACGGCATGGTGCGACGCCAGCTGGCGGGCTTCTACGGTTCAGCGGCTGTGCAGCAGATTCTGGAATCTGCAAAGGCCTGAGGCAGGCTGTCTGGACAGCCCATGCGTTCTCGACAAGAATCGAATCAGCAGCGCCACCGGAGCGAACAATGAATGAGCAGGAACTGCAGCGGACCCTGACCGCGCTGCGTGCAGAACTGGATCGACTGCCGGAATCGGCGGCCGGACGCGAGAAGATGCTCGGCCTGCTGGCGCGCGTCGAAGCACAGCTTGACCCTTCGATTCCTTCGACGCCCGAGGAAACCCTGCTCGACGGCATCAAGCAGGCCGCGACCGAGTTCGAGGTTGAACATCCAAAGGCATCTGCACTGCTTCAACGCATCGTGCATACCTTGAGTGCAATGGGCATCTAGCGAGGCTTCCGATTCAACGCATCGCATGGCGTCTGCGCCCTGCGAAATCACTGGCATGTTGATCCGCAAGTCAATATGCTCAACATTCCATCGCTCAGAGGAACCGCAACATGGCAGACAATCCGATCGAAGTTCAGGTGAAGGCCATTCGCAAGAAGCTGACCAGCGCTGCCAGCACCCGCAAGACGCAGATCATGAAGCTGCGCGCCAAGGCTGCAGATGCGGCGCTCAACTGGGTGATGTCGCACCAGTCGCGCGTTGATCAGTTCAAGGGCGCGGTCAAGGGCACGCCGGTGGCCGGCGTCGTCGAGAAGCTGCTGGCGATTCTGAAATCCGAAGCCAGCACGCCGAAGAAGAAGGCCGCCGCGAAGAAGAAGCCGGCTGCGAAGAAAGCTGCAAAGAAGGCGCCGGCCAGGAAGGCTGCTGCAAAGAAGCCAGCGAAGAAGGCCGCCAGGCGCAAGTAAGCACTGCCGCTGTTCTCGCCAAGCCGTCGGTTCGCCGACGGCTTTTTTGTTGCCCGCAAGCTCTGTGTGAATCAGTCCGGCAGGCGCAGACTCATCACACTGGCCACGCCGATCATCGCGATCCCGAGCAGCAGCCACAGCGCATTTGCATGCAGATGGTCGAGCAGCACGCCGAAGACGATCGGTGCCGTTGCCTGAGCCACCTTGGCCGGGGCTTCAAGCAGACCGGCGCGGCGCCCGAATCCACCGGGGCCGAACAATGCCAGCGGCAGTGCACCCTTCACGATCGTCATCATGCCCATGCCGGCGCCGTGCAGGGCAGCGAAGACAAACGCCAGTGGTGCGCCGAACAGGCCGACCAGCAGCGCACCGACCGGATGCAGGCAGATCGAGATACGCGCTGTAACCATGGGATGTACGCGACTGAGCAGCCCGGCTTCAGTGAAACGGGCGACGACCTGGGCGACACCCACCAGAGAAGCCGCCGCCACCGCAACGGCCGGCGCGCAACCGATCACCTGCAACAGACGCGGCAGATGCGCCGCCATCGCAGCGAACACGAAGCCGCTGGCAGCGAAGGCCGCAGCCAGGGTCCAGACCAGGCGCGTCGATACCGCCGCCGTCGGTGTGGCTGGTGCCTGCTCATGCAGCGGCGCCGTCGCTGGAACATTCGGCACCATGCGCAGGTGCAGCCCCAATCCGACCGTCAGATGCAGCAGGGCCCAGACCGCGCAAGCCATGCGCCAGCCACCGTACGCGTCAATCGCCGCGGTCAGCGGCCAGCTCACCGAACTCGCGAAACCGGCAATCAGCGTGATGCCGACGATGCCGCGCCGGGCCTGCGCACCATAGAGACCGACGACCGTTGAAAATGCGGCGTCGTACAGACCCATCGACATTGCGGCACCCATCACCAGCCAGCCGAGCAGCAGGCTGTAGGGTGCCTGCGCGCTTGCCAGCAGCAGCAGCGCAGCGGCGAACGTGAAGTTGGACGCGAGCAGTACACGCCGCCCGCCGGCGCGATCGATACGTGCACCGGCGAATGGACCCAGCGCGGCAGCGACGAGCAGCGCCGCCGAAAAGCAGGCGTAGACCCACACCGGCTCGATCTGCAGCTCCGCCGCCATCGGGCGGGCAACAATCGCCAGCAGGTAGTAGCTGCTGCCCCAGGCCAGCAGCTGGCCGAGACCGATGGCCGCGACAACGCTGCGGCTATAGCTCATTGCCGCTGCATTCAGGCGCGACGCCGATCAGGGGCAGGCGCGCGCGGCGCTTCCGCGCGCCGCGATGCATGATCGCGCTCCGCATGCTTGAGGTGATGCAGGATCAGCTGCTCGATGCGCGGCAGCAGCGCGCTTGGCAGGTCGTGGCCCATGCCGTCGATGATCTCCAGCTTCGCGTCCGGCAGATGCCTGGCAAGATTGTGCGCGGCGGCAACCCTGACCAGCGGATCCTGCTTGCCGTGGATGATCAGCACCGGCGCCTTGATCCGCTTCAGCAGCGGCACGCGGCTGCCCGACGCCATGATCGCGCTGATCTGGCGCACGAAGCCCGCCGGATTGATGCCGCGGTCGAGCTGTCGGCTGATCTTGTCGCGCAGCACGGTCTCGTCCTCGACGAACCCTGGGCTGCCGATCATCCGCCAGGTTTTCATGCCATGGGCGATCAGGCTGTCGCGGTCGAAGGTCGTCGGCCGTTTGACCATGCGCATGCGCACCGGCCACGTCGGTCCCGGCAGCCAGCGGTGACCGCTGCTCGACATGATCGAGGTCAGGCTGCGCACGCGCGCACCGTGCTTGGCAGCGATCAGCTGCGCGATCATCCCGCCCATCGACGCGCCGACGACATGCGCATTCTTGATGCCCAGCGCATCGAGCAGACCCACCGCATCGAGCGCCATGTCATCGAGCAGGTAAGGCGCCCGCACCTTCAGTCCCAGCGTGTATGCGATGCCGGTGCGCATCAGGTGCGGCTTGCCGAGATGATCGAGCTTGCTCGACAGGCCGATGTCGCGATTGTCGAACCGCACGACGTAGTAACCCGCGGCGGCGAGGCGCTGGCAGAACGCGTCCGGCCACAGCACCATCTGGCTGCCCAGGCCCATGATCAGCAGGATCGCCGGCTTTCCGGCGTGGCCGAAGGTTTCGTATTCGAGCTTGAGACCGTTGGCGGAAATCTGGGGCATGGTGTGCGCCGGTACAGGGAGTTCGGCGCATTGTGGCATGCGCCCTGCCGCGGAGAATTCGCCTTGGCGACAGGGCCGGATGCGCGCCGGTATGCTTGGTTTCATGTCGTCGCCCATGAAGCATCTGCTGCTGGTCTGGCACAGCCAGAGCGGACACACGCAGCAACTCGCCGAGTCGGCCGCGACCGGCGCGCGCCTGCTCGCCGATGAAGTCGAACTACGGGTCCTGCGCGCCGGCGAAGCCCAGCTTGAAGACCTGCTGTGGGCCAATGGCCTGATCCTGTGCACCCCGGAAAACTTCGGCTACATGTCCGGCGCGATGAAGGATTTCATGGATCGCACCTATTACCCGGCCGAGGGCAAGACCATCGGCCTGCCCTATGTACTGCTGATCAGCTGCGACAACGATGGCACAGGCGCGGTACGTGCGATCGAGCGCATCGCGACCGGCTACGGCTGGCGGATGGTCGCCGAGCCGCTGATCAGCCGTGGCGGCATCGCCGAAGGTGCGCTGGACCAGGCACAGGAACTGGGGCAGACGCTGGCCGCCGGTCTGTCGATGAATCTGTACTAGGGCCTGTTAACGCTATGGCGATCGCTGAGACGGAGACCGTTTTGGCGCAGT
>CAZDPA010000010.1:0-3119 GCA_964507195.1 uncultured Salinisphaerales bacterium
AACGCCATCGGCTCGCTGCGTGCGCTGAAGAAACTGATAGAGGACGAAGTCGCGCGCAAAGGTCTTGAAGACAACATCAAGGTCGGCGCCGGTGGCATTCGCGAGATCGAGTTCATCGTGCAGTCGTTCCAGCTCGTGCGCGGCGGTGCCGATCCGAGCCTGCGTGACAGCCGCCTGCGGCCGACATTGCGCATGCTCGGTGCCAAAGGGTTCCTGACGACGGAGATCGCCGTTGAACTGGACGCTGCGTATGTGTTCCTGCGCCGCATGGAAAACGCAATCCAGATGCATGACGACCAGCAGACCCACGCGCTGCCGGGATCCGATGCAGGTCGCAAGGCCCTGCTGGCGGCGCTGGATGCATCGAGTTGGGAGGACCTGATGGCGCAGCTCGCGAAGGTCCGCGAGTTTGTCCGTACGCAGTTCGCACAGGTCTTTGCGACCGATCGCGAGGCGGAGTCCAGTCCGCACCAGGCACTCGTTGCCGCGCTGTGGAACGCCACGCTGTCTGGCGATGATGCACTCGAAGCCCTCTACGCGACCGGTTTCAAGGCCACGCCGCAAACGGTGCTGACGCAGATCGAAGCGTTGCGCGGGGTTCGTCTGGTGCGCGCAATGCGCGAACAGACTGCGCAACACCTGCAGGTATTGCTGGCGCTGCTGTTCGACGAGGCACTGAAGCAGGTGACGCCGGAGCTGACGCTGGTGCGCATGCTGCATGTGATCGAGGCTGTTGCTGGCCGCAGCAACTACCTGACCCTGCTGCGCGAATCGACGGCGGCGCGCAGCAGTCTGGCGCGTCTGTGCGCGGCCAGTCCGTGGCTGACCGAGTTCATCGCGCGGGCGCCGATCGTGCTCGACAGCCTGCTGGATGCACGCACGCTGTACGCGCCGCCGCTGCGCGACGACCTGTTCTCGGAACTGGCCCGGCGCTGCGCCCTGCTGCAGGTGCCCGAGGACACCGAGCGCGCGATGGATGCGCTGCGTCACTACCAGCGCGAGATCACGCTGCGCGTGGCGGCGGCGGATCTGATCGAGGCGCTGCCGTTGGTCCAGGTCAGCGACCGCCTGACCTGGCTGGCCGAGGCCATCGTCGCGCAGGCTTTGAAGTACGCGTGGGACGAGATGCGTGCGCAGTACGGTACACCGCTGAACCAGAGCGGCGAGGCGGCCGGTTTCGCGGTCGTCGGCTACGGCAAGTTCGGCGGTATCGAGCTCGGCTATGGTTCCGATCTCGACCTTGTGTTCCTCCACGACTGCGATACCGCGGACGGCGACAGCAGCGGCGGGCCGCGCACGATCAACAACGCGGCCTATCTGTCGCGCCTCGCCCAGCGCGTGATCAACTGGCTGGCGACACAGACGCCGGCCGGTCGTGCCTACGAAGTCGACATGGAGCTGAGGCCCAACGGCCGCTCCGGCATGCTGGTCAGCAGCCTGCGCAGCTTCGAGGACTACCAGCTCAACTCGGCATGGACCTGGGAGCATCAGGCCCTGACCCGAGCGCGCTACGTGGCGGGCGATGCGCACATCGGCGCGGCATTCGAGCGGATTCGCAGCCAGGTGCTGATGCGCCCGCGCGAGGTCGACAAGCTGCGCGGCGAGATCGTCGACATGCGCGCCAAGATGCGCGGCAAGCTCGACAAGTCGACTGCCGGGCTGTGGGACATCAAGCAGGGCGACGGCGGTCTGGTCGATCTCGAATTCATCACCCAGTATCTGGTGCTGCGCGACGCCCACAAGGACGAGCGCATTGCGCACTGGAGCGACAACTGGCGTCAGCTCGAAGCCCTGGCCAGCGCCGGCAGCATCGCAACCGGGGACAAGGACAATCTGATCCAGTGCTACCGGCACCTGCGCGTCTGGGCCCATGCCGCTTCGCTGCGCGCCGAGGGCAGTCTCGCGCCGCACGGGCAGTTCACCGACGAGCGGACGCAGGTGATCGGGCTGCGCAAGGCCATACTCGGCGAGTGACCCAGCAGCCGGCCGGTCCGATCAGTCCGCCGCTCTAGGGGTTTCTACTTAAGCTCCAGAAAAGCCGGCGAATCCAGCCGCGCAGCCCCTATAATCCGCTCCCGTTCCTCCTCAACTGAAAGATTGGTCATGACGTCATTTTCCGACCGCGACGGATTCATCTGGTACGACGGCGAGCTCAAACCCTGGCGCGAATGCACGACCCACGTGCTGACGTATTCGCTGCACTATGGCGTCGGCTGCTTCGAGGGCGTGCGCGCCTACAAGACGCCGCAGGGCACCGCGATCTTCCGTCTCGAGGAACACACCAGGCGTCTGTTCAACTCGGCGAAGATTCTCGGCATGCCGATGCCCTGGACGGCCGAGCAGCTCAATGTCGCGCAGAAGGAAGTGCTGCGCGCGAACAAGCTCGAGGAAGCCTATCTGCGTCCGATGGTGTTCTATGGGTCCGAGGGCATGGGGCTGCGCGCCACCGGCCTGAAGACGCACGTGATCGTCGCCGCGTGGGCCTGGGGCGCGTATCTGGGCGCCGAGAACATGGAGCGCGGCATCCGCATCAAGACCAGCTCGTTCTCGCGTCACCACGTCAATGCGTCGATGTGCCGCGCCAAGGCCAACGCAAACTACCTGAACTCGTCGATGGCGCTCAGCGAAGCGCTCAAGGACGGCTATGACGAGGCGCTGATGCTCGATCCGAGCGGCTTCGTCGCGGAAGGCAGTGCCGAGAACATCTTCGTTGTATCCAACGGCGTGATCAGCACGCCGGACGTGACATCCGCGCTCGACGGCATCACCCGCCGCACGGTGATGCAGCTGGCGCAGGACTTCGGGTACACGGTGCGCGAGCGTCGCATCACGCGTGATGAGGTCTATGTCGCCGACGAGGCGTTCTTCACCGGCACCGCCGCAGAAGTCACGCCGATCCGTGAAGTCGACAACCGCGCTATCGGCAGCGGCAGCCGCGGACCGATCACCGAGAAGCTGCAGAAGGCCTACCTTGATCTCGTCAAGGGCCAGAGCAGCCAGTATCCGGAGTGGCTGGCACACATCTGATCCCGCGATAGGTCTGACGCTGTTGAAAACGCACCCTTGCGACTTGGTCGCAAGGGTGCGTTTCGTTTCAGCTCAGGCTGTGGCGGGAAACC
>CAZDPA010000010.1:3129-13226 GCA_964507195.1 uncultured Salinisphaerales bacterium
AAACCGTGGTGCGAACGCCTCGTGCGGAATGCGCAGGCCGTTCACCAGGTAGGACACCGCGTGGTACAGCCCGGCCAGCATGATCAGTTCGATCAGTTGGTCTTCGGCAAAATGCTTCCGTAAGTCGGCCCAGAGCGCGTCATCGATATCGTGACGTTCATGAAGCGTGTCGGCGAGGCGGACCGTCAGCGATTCCTCGCGGTTCCAGCAGCTTGCGCCGGCATTCCCATGCACACCCGCGTGCAGCTCTTCTGCAGTCCACGGCGATTTTCCGGCAAACGCCGCGACATGCACGCCCCACTCGTACTCCGCGCCGCAGCGCGCGGTCGTGCGCAGGATCATCAGCTCGCGCAGGCGGATCAGAATGCTGCCGCGGTCGAGCAGGCCGCCGGCCATCATGCGTTGCAGTACGCGCGGATTGCGCGCCACGCTGCGGAACAGCGTCAGTGGTGGCGCGCCACGCATCACGACATCGAACGCGGCCTGCACTTCGGCACTGTACGGTGGATCGATCGGCGTCACGCGGGGGATCAGTGAGGACATGCTGTGCTCCGGCTGCTACGATAATCGAAGCATATTGCTTCTAAAATCGTAGCGCAAGCCGAGGTGCTTTGATGAGCCTGGTCGACAAGCCGGTCCGCGGGTCCAGAACAGGGCGTCCGATCATGGCGCTGCTCGATCTGCTCGGGCGGCGCTGGACCTTGCGCGTGCTGTGGGAGCTGCGTGCAGAGCCGCTGTCGTTCCGCGCGCTGCAGGCGGCCTGCGAGGGCATGTCGCCGTCGGTGCTGAACCAGCGGCTCGCCGAGCTGCGCGAGGCGCTGGTTGTCGACGCGACGGAGCAGGGTTACGAGCTGACGTTGCGCGGGCGCGAGCTGATGGTCCTGTTCGAACCGATCAGCCGCTGGTCGGAAAGCTGGGCGCGCGCGCAGCGCGAGCGCGCATGAGCGACGGCATGAACTTCGGTCTCGGTGAGTTCTACTCGATCGTCTGCGCGCTGACCTGGGCGGCGGCGGTCATCATCTTCAAGAAATCCGGCGAGCATCTGCCGCCGTTCGCACTGAACCTGGTCAAGAACGCGATCGTGCTGCCGATGTTTCTCGCGACCCTGCTCGTGCTCGAGGGTACGCAGTTGCCGGCGATCCCCCCGGCGCATGTAGGACTGCTGCTGGTCTCCGGCGCGCTCGGCATCGCGCTGGGCGACACGCTGTACTTCCGCGCGCTCAACGCCATCGGCGCGAGCCGGATGGCCGCCGCGCAGGCCCTGTACTCGCCGTTCGTGATCGTGCTGTCGCTGACCGTGCTCGGCGAACGCCTGGCCGGCTGGCAGTTTGCGGGTGTCGGCCTCGTGCTTTTCGGCATCGGTCTGGTGACCTGGACGCGTTCGCAGTCGATTGCCGACCGGCGCCTTCTCTGGGGCGGCGTTGCCTGGGCGGTGGTGGCGGTGTTCGCGATGGCGGTCGGTGTGGTCATGGCCAAACCGATGCTCGAACAGCACAGCTTCCTGTGGGCGGTGACGATCCGCATCGTCGGCGGACTGCTCGGCATGCTGGCGCTGGCGGCCGTGCGCCGCGAATTCGGCACGCTGTGGAAAGCCTGGCGGGGTGTGACGCACTGGCCGATCATCGTTCTGGGTGGATTCATCGGCACTTATGTCTCGATGATGTTCTGGCTGGCCGGCTACAAATACACGCAGGCCTCGATCGCCGCGGTGCTCAACGAGCTGGCCGCCGTCTTCATCCTGCCGCTGGCTGCCATCTTCCTGCACGAACGCATCCAGCCGCGGCAGGCGCTGGGCGTGCTTTTTGCGCTTGCCGGCGTTGCGTTGGTCGTCACGATGTAGGGCGATTTTTCCTACGCCGCCAGTTCGCAGGAGCAGATTTTCCCATCCGCTGCCGGCAAATCCGCGCCTATGATCGATGCACACCATAGAGGCGGAGAGCAGCCGTGGAAGGAGGCAAACCGCGCTGGGACGTCCTGTTCCACAACGCGCTGATGTTCGATGGCAGTGGCGCCGCACCGCGTCAGGTCGACGTGGCCGTGTCCAACGGCAAGGTCTCTGCGATCGGCGCCGATCTGTCGCGTACCGATGCGGCGCAGCTGATCGATGCCCAGGGGCGCTGGCTGACGCCGGGACTCCTCGATATCCACACGCATTTCGATCTCGAAGTCGAGATCGAGCCACAGCTGCCCGAGGCCGTGCGCCACGCCACGACAACGGTGGTGGTTGCCAACTGCAGTCTCGGTCTGGCCTACGGCGCACAGCGCCGCGATGGGGCGGATCCGATCGTCGACTGCTTTGCGCGTGTCGAGAACGTGCCCAAACCCGTTCTGCGCAAGGTAGCCGACAAGGTCGACTGGAACGATTCGGCGGCCTACCTCAGGCATTTCGACCGCCTGCCGCTGGGGCCCAACATCGTGCCGATGATTCCGCATTCGATGCTGCGCATCGAAGTCATGGGCATGCAGGCGTCGGTGACGCGCGATCCGACCGAAGCCGAACTGGTGCAGATGGAAGCGCTGGTCGAGAAGGGCATGCGTGAAGGCTATGTCGGGTTCTCGACCGACGCGCTGCCGTTCCACTTCCTCGCCAACACGCCGAATACGCACAAGCAGATCCCGACCCAGTTCGCACCGTTCTCCGAACTCAAGCGCCTGACCGGCGTCGTGCGTCGCTGGGGTCGCGTCTGGCAGGCAACCCCGCCGAAGGACGACAAGCTGGCGATCTTCCGCAACTTCCTGTTGACCTCGGCGCGGCTGTACGGCAGGACGCTGAAGGTCACTGCCGTGGCAGCCATCGACATCTCGACGAACCGGTCGATCGTGCGCCTGGGTCTGCTGCTGTCGCGCATGCTGAATTCGAAGTTCATGGGGGGCCTGTTCCGCTTCCAGGCGCTGGCCGCGCCGTTCAAGACCTGGAGCGACGGTGTGGTGACGCCGCTTGCCGAGGAAGTGCCGGTGCTGCGCCGACTCAACGAGTGCGATCTCGACGATGCCGCAGCGCGGGCCAGGATCATGGCCGATCCCGCCTGGCAGGCCGATTTCCGCCGCATGTGGATGCGCGGCAAGCAGGGCTGGAATCTGGCGCATCTCAAGCGCCGCTTGCGCATGGACGACAACGTGCTGACCCGCAACCTGCGCGACATGACGATCGATCGCTGTCCGGTATCGGTGTGGGGCAACGAAACCATGCAGGCCGTCTACGAGCGTCTGCAGCGCTGGCAGGCGGGTGACACCAGCGCCGCGCGCACCGCGCAGGAGCAGGAAGCCTTTGTGAGCTTCCCCAAGCCGATGGGCGACGACTGCGATTTCTTCATTCACCTGCTGCGCCGCTACGACACCGGCCTGCGCTGGTGGACGGTGACCGCGAACCGCGATCCGGCGCTGACCAAGCGGCTGCTGTTCAATCCGAAGCTGCTGCCGGGTTTCAACGACAGCGGTGCTCACCTGACCAACATGGCGTTCTATGACGGCAACCTGCGCATGCTGAAGTTTGCGCAGGAAGACGGTCTGGAGCGCGTGGCTCAGGCGGTGCGGCGTCTGACGAGTGAGCCGGCCGAGTTCTTCGGCCTGGACGTCGGTCGCCTCGAAGTGGGCGCACAGGCTGATATCGCACTGATCGATCCGCAGGCGCTCAAGGCCTATGACCCTGAGTCCAGCGTCGACTACATCTACCGTGAAGCCTTCGAGCATCACCAGCTGGTCAACCGCCCGAAAGGTGTCGTCAGCCTGGTGATGATTGCCGGCCAGATCGCCTGGCGCGACGGCGGGTACACGGCGGCGTTCGGGCGTGAACGCATGGGCCGGGTGCTGCTCGACCGGAGTCACGAGGCGGCGGCGGCCACGGCCATCGCGGCCTGAACTCCCGGTCGTTTCCGTTCAGGCGGCAGATCGCTGCGTTTGTCGCGCGGTGAGCGGCACGGTATCGCCGCTATCGCAAGATGCGGGCACACCTGCTCACACACCTCCCGCATGGCCATCATCGCCGACCGCTTCTACCGGATTGTCGTCGACGCACTGACCCACGACCGGCTGACCTTGCCGACGCTGCCTGAAGTCGCGTTACGGATTCAGGATCTGCTGCGCTGCGACGAGGTGTCGATCACGCGGGTCGTCAAGGAAATCCAGACCGATCCGGCGCTGACGGTGCGCCTGATCCGCGTCGCCAACAGCGCCGCCGTACGGGGTGGACGCAATGTCGACAGCATCCAGCAGGCAGTGACGCGGCTGGGACTGGAGTACACCCGCCTGCTGGTCAACGGTCTGGTCCTCGAACAGATGTTCCGCAGTGGCGATTCGACGTTGCGCGAGCGCCTGCGCCGCTGCTGGTGCGACAGCGTCGAGGTGGCGGCGCTGGCGCGTGCGGTGGCTTCGCAGTGCACGCTGCTGCAGCCGGAGATGGCGATGCTCGGTGGTCTGGTGCATCGCATCGGCACACTGCCGATCCTGCGCATGGCTGAAGTTCATGCCGACGCGATTCCTTCACCCGAAGCGCTCGATGAAGTGATTGCCGAACTGGGTCCGAAGGTTGGACGCATGGTGCTTCGTGCCTGGCACTTTCCGCCCGAACTGGTCGAACTGCCGATGACCTGGCCGCAGTTGGATCGCGATCATGCCGCTGCAACCGACTACGCCGATGTCGTGATCGTCGCAGTGACGCGCCTGCGTTCGGAGTATGAGCAGCACAGCGCCATCGAGCGTCTGCCTACCTTCGCCAAGCTCGATCTCGCCACTGACTTTGAGTTGGGCGAGGGCGGCCCGCTCGCGATGCATTACCGCGAGTCGCTGGGTTTGCTGCAGGCGGCCTGAAACCACCTTAGCGGAGCAGCCCGGTTTCGCTGTAGGCGAAGCGGGGCAGCATTGTCGGCAAACCCGGCCGTCCCGGCTCCGCTGAGCGGAACCGGGCTACGCAGCTTCCGATCGGCTTTGCCGCGCTTCAGGGTGTTGCCAGCTGCGCGTCGCGCGCGGCCTTGAATTCCGAGCCGTCCTTCCACTTCGGCCAGTCCTTGGCGTTGGCAACGCGCAAGCCGACGCTGGTCAGCACCTGCATGTCCTGCGCGGCGCCGCTCAGGTCCCAATCCGCCTTCACTTCGTCGGACGGCTTGTGATAGTCGTTGGCGGTGTATTCGCGACGCTTCTGCGCGCCGAAGCCTTCGGGCTTGCCGATCACCAGATTGCCGCCGTCGGCATACAGCGCGGGCACGCCGCGCTTGGCGAACTCGAATTGATCCGAGCGGAAGTAAAAACCCTTCTCGGTTTCGGTATCCGGCACGGTGGTGCGACCGCTCTCGCTGGCAACGGAAGCAATCACATCCTCCAGGGTGTTCTGGCCGCCGCCGATGACCTGGATGTCGCTGGTCGGACCCCAGGGGTTGAGGCCGTCCATGTTGATCATCGCCACGGTTTTCCTGAGCGGGTAGAGCGGGTGCGTCGCGTAGTGACGCGAACCGAGCAGCCCCTGCTCTTCAGCAGTGACGAGCATGAACAGCATTGAGCGCTGCGGCGCCTTCGCCATCTTCGAGTAGGCTTCGGCAATCTCGAGCACGCCCGCCGTGCCGGTTGCATTGTCGAGCGCGCCGTTGAAGATCTGATCACCGCTCAGATGGGTGTCGCGGCCGAGATGATCCCAGTGCGCGCTGTAGATCACCCATTCGTCGGCATGCGCCGGGTCGGAGCCGGGCAGTCGCGCGACCACGTTCTGCGACTGCGCTTCACGCACCTTGTTGCGGATCGTGAAGTCGACACGGGCATTCAGCGCGACCGGCTTGAAGTCACGCTGCGTCGCCGCCTTGCGCAGGGCGTCGAAATCCTGGCCGGCATCGGCAAACAGTGCACGTGCCTTTTCATTGCTGATCCAGGCCTGCACCGGTACGCGGCTCATGTTCTTGTCGGCGGCGGCCAGCTCGAATTGCTCGCCGGACCAGCTGTGTTCGACCACTGCCCACGGATAACCGGCAGGACCGGTCTCGTGAATGATCAGCGCCGCAGCGGCGCCGAGCTTTGACGCCATCTCGTACTTGTAGGTCCAGCGTCCGTAGTAGGTCATCGCCTTGCCGCGGAAGACGGCGTCGTCGAGTTGATCGCTGCCGGGTTTGGTCACCGCAGGATCGTTGATCAGCATGACGATGGTCTTGCCCTTGACGTCGAGGCCCCCTGTTCCGACTTTGTAGTCGTCCCAGTCGTATTCGGGGGCCTGGACGCCGTAGCCGACGAACACCAGATCGCTGTTGCTCACCGAAACCTGAGGCACGAAGCGCGATGTCGTCGCGACAAAATCGGTGCCGGCCTGGAGCGGCTGCGGCTTGGCTGTTCCGGCGCTGAGATTCATCGTCGGCTCGCCAGTGATGCCGACCAGCGGTACCGCCTGCACGTAGCTGCCGTCCGGATTGCCCGGCGCAAGGCCCATCGCCTTGAGTTGTTCGATCAGATAGGCCACGGTTTTTTCCTCGCCGAGCGTGCCCGGCGAGCGGCCTTCGAAGGCATCCGACGACAGCACCTTCACGTGCTGCAGCAGATCGTCGGCGGTGATGCTGGCCAGCGCTGCGCTGTTGTCAGGCACGTTCGCGACCGGCGGCGCCACCGGAGTGACCGCGGGAACTGCGCAACCCGCTAGCAGTGCTGTTGCCAGCGTGATTTGAAAGAGCTTGGTCATGTGTTTCTCCGTGACGCGTTTTCCGGATGCTTATTCGCCGATCCAGCGCTTGAGCCAGGCCTGAACGGTGTCGTGCCAGCGCAGGCTGTTCTGCGGCTTGAGGACCCAGTGATTCTCGTCGGGGAACACGAGGAACTGGCTCGGGATGTTGCGGCGCTGCAGTGCAGTGAATGTTGCGATGCCCTGTTCCGCGGGTACGCGGTAATCCTTCTCGCCCTGGATGACGAGCATCGGCGTCTTCCACTGCTTCACGTGGTTGGCCGGGTTGTGCTTTTCGTAGTTCGCCGGCTGGTCGAAGTACGTGCCCTTGTGCTCCCACTCGTCGAACCACATTTCTTCGGTGGTGTAATACATGCTGCGGTTGTCGAAGATGCCGTCGTGGTTGACCAGCGCCTTGAATGCATCCGGCCACTGCCCGGCGATCCAGTTGACCATGAAGCCGCCGTAGCTCGCACCCAGCGCGGCCGCACGCTGGCCGTCGAGGAAGTCATACGACTTGAGTGCATAGGCCCAGCCTTTCTGCAGGTCTTCGAGCGGCTTGCCGCCCCAGTCCCCCGAGATCGCGTCGGTGAAGGCCTGGCCGTAACCGGTCGAGCCGTGGAAGTCGATGAAGACCACCGCATAGCCCCAGGCCGAATACACCGCGGGATTCCAGCGGTAGTGCCAGTCATTGCCCATGCTGCCCTGCGGGCCGCCGTGAATGATGAAGGCGACCGGGTACTTCCTGCCCTTCTCGTAGTTCCACGGCTTCATCACGTAGCCGTGGACGGTTTCCTGGTTCCAGCCGTCGAAGCTGAACTGTTCGTACTCGCCGAAGCGTACGTTGGCGAGCGCTTCTTCGTTGTGTCGCGTCAGACGCTCGGCTTTGCCGCCGGCGCTGCCCGTGCGATACAGATCGTCGGGGCTGGTCAGGGTGTTGAACGCGTAGATCACGGTGTCGCCGTTGACCGAGTAGCCGCTGACCGCGCCGTCGCCGGTCAAGGCCGTGGCTGCGCCGGTCGCGATATCGATGGCGAACAGGCGATGACGGCCGAGATCATCGGCACTGGCGTAGAGCGTCTTGCCGTCCCTGGAGAACGCCAGATCAGCGGCGGAGCGATCCCACTGCGGTGCGACTTCGCGGGTCTGGCCACTCTTGAGATCACGCAGCATGATCGCCAGGCGATCCGCCTCGAACGCGGGTCGCTTCATTGCGCGCCAGGCCAGATAACGGCCGTCCGGTGAGAACACCGGGCCGACATCCATCGCCTGGTTCGGTGCAGTCAGATTGACCGGCGCCGCTGAGCCATCGGCCGGCGCCGACCACAGATCGAGGTTCGTGCTCCAGGCTTCGGTGCGACCGGCGATGCGTGCGGTGAAAATCACGGTCTGGCCGTCGGGCGAGAACGTGTATTCCGTCGCGTCGCCAAAAGGCTTGGACGGCACATCGCCATCGATGCCCTTGCTGATCCATACCGGATTGCCGGCCGTGCCGTCGGCATTGAGCGTCAGCGTGAACAACTGCGAGCGCTTGCCGTCCTTCCAGGTGTCCCAATGACGGATGAACAACTGGTCGAACAGCATGCCGCTGGACTTGCTCTCTGCCTTCTTCTTGTCGCGCTCGCCGCTGCTGGCGAGGTCGGCGCTGTCCGGGTAGATCTCCATCGACAGGGCAATGCGCTGACCATCGGGTGACAGCGTGAAATTGCCGACCGGTTCCGGCAGCGCGGTGACCGGCTTGGCTTCGCCGCCTTCGCTGACCTCCAGGCGCCAGATCTGCGAGCTGCCGCTGCGCGTCGACAGGAAGTAGATCGACTTGCCGTCCGGAGCCCAGCGCGGATCGGTGTGATTGCCATCGGCGCGGGTAAGCTGGCGGCTCTGCCGGGTCTGCAGGTCGAGCAGCCACAGATCCATCGTGCCCTTGTTCTCGTCGTAGTCGGTGCGGCGCAGCGTGTAGACCACCGACTGCGCGTCCGGCGACAGCACCGGGCCGGAAACGCGCTCAAGGCGCACGAGGTCGGCAACGCTGAAGGCACGGGGAGCGGTGGATTCGGGAGTGGACATGGCGGTGGTCGAGGCAAGCGCGAGCAGCGCGCCCGCGAGCAGGGGCTTGGTGGTGAAAATCACGGGAACAGCACTCCTCCGAATATCAGACCGGCATGGTAATCGGATCGTGCCGCCAGGGGACTGGGGATAATGCCTCAGCCGGCGCCATTGACGCTTGCCTATACTCAGCGCCTTCAGCCCACGAAAATCGCCATGACCGCTCCTGCCGCCGCCAGCACAGACTTTCTCGGCCACCCGAAAGGTCTGTATGTGTGCTTCTTCACCGAAATGTGGGAGCGCTTTTCGTTCTACGGCATGAAGGCGCTGCTGCTGCTGTATCTGCTCAAGTACCACCTGTTTACCGACGACGCCGGGTACGACCTGCTCGGTGCCTATGGCGGTCTGGTCTACGCGGTGCCGGTGATCGGCGGTCTGCTCGCCGACCGCTATCTGGGTATGCGCAAGGCGGTCGTGTTCGGCGCGGTGCTGCTGGTGCTCGGGCACCTCGGCATGGCATTTGAAGGGCATCAGGCGCGGCTGGTGAATGGCGTGGTCGAGCGCGATGAGGCGGCGATGCAGGTGTTTTACCTGTCGCTGGCGCTGATCATCATGGGGGTCGGCTTTCTCAAGCCGAACATCTCGACCATCGTCGGCAAGCTCTACCCGGACAATGATCCGCGGCGCGACTCCGGTTTCACGGTGTTCTACGCCGGCATCAATGTCGGTGCGCTGTTCGCCAGTCTGATCTGCGCCTTCCTCGGCGAAACCTATGGCTGGAAGTACGGCTTCGGCGCCGCCGGTATCGGCATGGTCGCCGGCCTCGGTGTGTTCCTGTGGGGCCAGAAGTACCTCGACGGTCATGCCGAGCCGAACAATCCGGCACTGCTCCGTGAGCATGTCGCCGGCCTGCCGCGCGAGGCGTGGATCTATCTAGGCGGCATCGCAGGTGTCGCGCTGGTCTGGCAGCTGATCCAGCGCACCTGGACCGTGCATGGGGCTATGCACCTGATCGCGCTGGCCTTCGTGCTCTGGTTCGTCTGGTTCCTGTGGGCCAGGTGCAGCGCCGCGGAGCGCGGCCAGATGATTTCGCTGGTCGTGCTGATCTTTGCCGTGCTGGTGTTCTTCACGCTGTACGAGCAAACCTACGGTTCGTGGATCACCTTCACCGATCGCCTGATGACCAAGGACCTGTTCGGCGCGATTCCTCTTGCTTCGCAGGCGACACTGCCGTGGGCGGCGTTTGCGCTGGCGGCGAGTCCGGTGCTGATGGTCGCGGCGCTGGTCTTCGCTGATCGTGGCCGGGCAGCGCTTGCACGCGGCATGTTCGTGCTGATGGCGCTGGGCTTGTCCGCTGCACTGGCGCATGACGTCGTGCTTGTGCCACAGACTGCGGGATCACTCACATTCCTCGGTGCGTTCTTCA
>CAZDPA010000010.1:13236-21296 GCA_964507195.1 uncultured Salinisphaerales bacterium
TCATCGTCGTCCTCGCGCCGGTCTTCGCGTGGCTGTGGCCATGGCTGGCGCGGCGCAAGCTCAACCCGAGCACGCCGATGAAGATGGCGATCGGTCTCGCGATCGCGGGCATTTCGTTCCTGCCGCTGATTGCTGCTGCCGAGATTGCCAGCACCGGCGTGATGGCCAGCGTCTGGTGGCTGGTGCTGGCCTACCTGCTGCTCGAAATCGGCGAGGTCTGTCTGTCGCCGATCGGTCTGTCGGCCGTGACCCAGCTGTCGGTGGCCCGCGTCGTCGGCGTCATGATGGGCGCATTCTGGCTCGCCACCGCGTACTCGGAAGTGCTCGCCGCGCAGTTCGGCAAGCTCGCCTCGCTGGAAATGGTCGAAGGCGCGACGCTGGACATGGCTGCTGCAGCTACCAAGTACGAAGGCCTGTTTGCAACCATGCTGTGGATCGGCCTCGGCTCAGGTCTCATCGTGCTGCTGCTGACGCCGCTGTTGAAGCGGGCGATGCACGGCGTCAACTGATACGCAAGCGACGCGGATGACGGTCATCCGCGCCGCAGGTATTCAGACCGCAGCGGTTCTGCGGCGCCAGCCAAGTGTGCGCAGCGACAGCAGTGCGAGCAGCAGCAGCGGATTGAACGCACCGCCGCCGCCATCACCATCGTCTCCCGGTGTCGGCGTGGGTGTCGGAAGCGGCGTTGCCGTCGGGGAAGGGGTCGCCGTCGGCCCTGGTGTCGCCGTCGGGAATGGTGTCGCCGTTGCCGTCGGGGTCTTGCCGCCGACCTTGCGTAGTCCCGTGTTGTTGGGATCGAGCCAGGCTTTCAGCTGGCCGCTGGTCGTCGGGCGTGCCTGCCACTGGGTGTCGAGGCGCGCATAGAAGTCCGATAGATTGTTGTCGACCGAACCGATGCATGCCGCACTGCCGCCCGACAGCGTGCCGACAATCAGATGGTCCTGATTCCACAGGCCGGAACCCGAGGAACCCGGTTCGGTCGTGCCCTGCTCCCAGCGCAGCACGCGCCATGCCGGGATGTCCGGGCCGTCGTCCTCGATGACGACGGTACTTTGCGACAGCGAGGTCGTGAATTCGCTGATCTTCTTGGCGTCTCCGGAAGGATGGTGAATGCTGACGCCGGAAGTGCCGCCGGCGCCGGAGCTGTCCCAGCCTGCGAAGTAGACATTGAACGAACTGCTCGGCGGATTGCTGAGCTCAAGCAGGGTCAGGTCGGTGACCTCATCGTCTGCGCGGAGGATGGTGCCGGTTTGATTCTGGGTATCGCTGGCATTGTCTGCGCCACCGCACGCGCTGTTCTGGAAATTCCAGTAGACGACGACGCCGGAAGCAGGGCTGCCACTTTCGCCGATGCCGCAGTGATCCGCCGACAGGATGTACGGCTTGTTGTTCTGCGCGAGGTTGTTGATCAGAGTGCCCGAGCACACGCCGACACCACCGTTGACGGGAATCTGCAGTTTGACCGTTGCGCGAATTTCGTTGCGCCAGTCATTGCCGAGGCTGCACACGGTATTGATGTTGCATGCGCCGCTCTCGCCCAGGTCGCGGGCGTTCTTGAAGGCGTGACCCAGGCGTGCCAGTTCAAGCTGGATCTGATCGCGCGTGCCCGCAGGGGTTCGCAGTTCGATGACGGCCATTTCCCCCGGCACCGTGGCGGTCCACAGACTGCCTTCGGGTGAATGGTTGCTGGCGGTGTAAGGCCCCTGCACGGCTTTGCCGTTGACGTCATAGATCCAGAGTTCCGCGCCTGCAGGCAAATGAAACTGCCCGAACTCCATCAGCAGTGAAAGCGCTCCCGCGGAATACGCGCGCGCGCGCCAGCGATCGGTCTGCGCATCGACTTGATCCCAGACGCCGTCAGCCAGGCCGACCGGCAAGGCTGCCGTGACTGCAAAGATCGCCGGACCCGAACCCTTGCGTTGCTTGACGTCGACCAGAGCCTTTGCCGTCAGCGCTTCGGGCACGACATGCAATGGCAGGCTATCCAGCCGAGCCAGATCCGGAGTCAATGCGATTGCCGAGGCGGGCAGGCACATCAGGGCAATCAGGGATGGAATGCGGCGCATCAGGAATCTCCTCGGCGTTGGCCCGTGCGTGAGCCAGCGCTGTTTGATAGTTTGATGGCTGAGTCTAACGGTCGGGGATGCTGCCGTCTTGTGCGTCAGGTCTCGATTGGTCGATGGCTTCTGACCGGTGGTTCGACGGCGAGGCGTTTGCCGTGATCTCGCCGCTCAGGCTTCGACTTTGGTGGGCCGTCTTGCAATGACGACGGTTGTTCCGTCTGCGAGTTGAAGATCATTGCGCTCTGCATGCGCCAGCTGCAGGACCATGCTGGCGATGCTGCCTGTCCCTTCGGCGACGGCATCGACGATCTCGCCCGCTGCGCTTTCATGGTCGGCGATGCGGATTTCACTGCCCGGTGCCGGCGCGGGGCCAGCGATGCGGGCGACGAACATCCGGCGCTTGAGCTGGCCGAGGTAGTGCAGGCGCGCAACGATTTCCTGGCCGGTGTAGCAGCCCTTGTCGAAGCTGATGCCGCCGAGCAGATCGAGATTGGCCATCTGCGGGACGAAATGATCGCTGGTGTCAGCAGTGACCGTCGCTACGCCGGCCTCGATGTCGGCGCGTCGCCAGGCTTCGTCCATGGATGCCGCGGTATCAACCGTCGTAGCAAACGGCAGCCGAGCCAGATTGTCCTGATCGCCGATCAGGCTGTAGCGCGGCAGTGTGCCGATGCGGCGAACCACAGTGATCTGACGCTCGGCATCGAAGACGGATTCGAGCGCGCCGGTTGGAGCGGGTAGCCCGTGCTTCTGCAGCAGTTCGGTTGCGCCATCACCGATGAGCGCCAGCGACCGCACGCTCGCCGACGCGTCTTCCAGCACCACTTTTGCGCGGAGGACGAACATTCGAAGGCGCTTGAGCGTCGCGGCGGCGACCGAAGGATGCAGTTCGATCAGGATGTCGCCGTCGCGACGAATCAGGTGGGGCAGGGCCAGCATGCGGCCCTTGGGGCTGTTGTAACTGCTGATCTGCGCCTGCGATCTGCTCAGCAGGCGCAGATCGCTGCTGAGCTGGCCCTGCAGAAAGCTGTCGACGTCCGCGCCACTCGCACGCAAATAGTGCGTGACGCCCAATTGTCCGATTTCAGGACGGTTTTTGTTCAGATTCATTGCCCTTGCCCTGCAAACTTTGTCACACTATTACAGCTCAGCAGACCACAATTCTCTCCTTTCCGCCCCGAGCGGCATATCCCGAATGTCCGAATCCAAAGCCAAGGCCCCAAACGGCACCGTTCGCGTGCAGGAAGCCGTGCCTTTGGCGGAACTACTCAAGCAGGTGGCGCCAACGCCGCCGCCGGTGCTCGAACCTGTACGTGAGTTGGGCGGCCGCACGGATGGCCCGGAGCCGACGCGCTACGGGGACTGGGAGAAGAACGGTCGCTGCATCGATTTTTGACAGGGTTGTTCGCCAGACCCTCAGTGGTCTGCAGTTTTCACGTCCCGTTTTTTGTTATTGGGGAGCCGGAATGAGCAGTAAACCGACCGCGGACCAGCGTCCGCTATCACCCTTCATGCTGGGGCCCTATTACCGCTTCCAGTGGACTTCGGTCCTGTCGTTCATCCATCGCCTGACCGGCATAGGCCTGACGTTCGGAACGGTTTTGCTTGTCGGCTGGCTGGTTGCGTTGGCCAGTGGGTCCGCTTGGTTCAATCTCTACAGCACGCATCTCGGTGCCTGGTATGGCCAGGTCCTGCTGTTCTGCTGGGCCTGGGCGCTGATGTATCACCTCGGCAACGGCATCCGTCATCTGTTCTGGGACGTCGGCCGCGGCTTCGATCTGAAGACCGCCGAACGCTCGGGTTATGCCGTTGTCGTCGTTTCCCTGTTGCTGACGGCCGCTGCCTGGGCCGTGGCCTACCTGCGCTGAAGGAGTCCGATCATGAGCAATCTTCGTTCTCCGCTGTCGCGCGCGCGTGGCCTGGGTTCTGCCAAGGACGGCGTGCACCACTTCTGGGTCCAGCGCCTCTCCGCCGTCGCGCTTGTGCCGCTGGCGCTGTGGCTCGTGTTCTCGATCGCCAATCTGAGCAGCTTCGGTACCGGCTACGCCGCGGTCAAGCACTGGGTGTCGGCACCGTCGGTGGCGGTCACGCTGGCGCTGTTTCTCGGCCCCGCGCTGTATCACTCGGCGCTCGGCATCCAGGTCGTCATCGAGGGCTATGTCCACGGTGAAGCGGCCAAGTTGACAGCCCTGGTGCTGTCGAAGTTTCTCCACGTGATTGTTGCCGCTGCCGGCATTTTCGCGGTGCTCAAGGTGGCGCTGGCTTAAGCCCGCCCAACCCAGACAAAATTTAGGAATCAGGAACCAATGGCTGCTTACGAAATAGTCCATCACGAATACGATGCCATCGTGATCGGTGCCGGTGGCGCAGGTCTGCGCGCGACGCTGGGTCTGGCCGAGGCCGGCCTCAAGACTGCCAACATCACCAAGCTGTTCCCGACGCGTTCGCACACGGTGGCTGCGCAGGGCGGCATCTCGGCAGCGCTGTCCAACATGGGCCGCGACGATTGGCGCTGGCACTTCTACGACACCGTCAAGGGTTCCGACTGGCTCGGTGACCAGGACGCGATCCAGTACATGACGCGTGAAGCGATGAACGCCGTCATCGAACTCGAACACTACGGCGTGCCGTTCTCGCGCACGCCGGAAGGCAAGATCTACCAGCGGCCGTTCGGCGGCATGACCACCGAATTCGGCAAGGGTCCGCCGGCGCAGCGCACCTGCGCCGCAGCCGACCGCACCGGCCACGCGATGCTGCACACGCTGTATCAGCAGTCGCTGAAGTGCAAAGCGCAGTTCTTCATCGAGTATTTCGCGCTGGATCTGCTCACCGACGACGATGGCTCGATCAAGGGGGTGCTGGCCTGGGATATGGCCACCGGCCAGTTGCATCGCTTCCGTGCGCAGCTGGTGATTCTCGCCACCGGCGGCTACGGGCGAGCTTTCTTCTCCTGCACTGGTGCGCATACTTGTACCGGCGATGGTGCCGGCATGGTGCTGCGCGCCGGCCTGCCGCTGCAGGATCTGGAGTTCGTGCAGTTCCACCCGACCGGCATCTACGGTGCAGGCTGCCTGATCACCGAGGGCGCACGCGGTGAAGGTGGGTATCTCACCAACAAGAACGGCGAGCGTTTCATGGAACGCTACGCGCCGAGCGTCAAGGATCTCGCGCCGCGCGACATGGTCAGCCGTGCGATGGCAACCGAGATCCGCGAAGGCCGCGGCGTCGGTGCCGAAGCCGACCACATCTTCCTGCACCTCGAGCATCTCGGCCCTGAAGTGCTGCACGCGAAGCTGCCGGGCATTTCCGAGTCGGCGAAGATCTTTGCCGGTGTCGACGTTACCCGCGAGCCGATCCCGGTCGTCCCGACGGTGCACTACAACATGGGTGGTATCCCGACGCTGTGGACCGGTGAAGCCGTGACGCTGAAGAACGGTGATCCGGATAGCGTCGTGCCGGGCCTGATGGCGGTCGGCGAGGCTGCCTGCGTGTCGGTGCACGGCGCCAACCGCCTCGGTTCGAACTCGCTGCTCGATCTGGTCGTGTTCGGCCGCGCCGCTGCGATCCGCGCTGCCGAACTGGTCAAGCCGGGTCAGTCGCACAAGAAGATTTCCGGCGCATCCGAGGACAAGGCGATTGCCCGCCTCGATGGCTTCCGCAACGCCAAGGGCAAGAGCAGCACGGCGAGCATCCGTCTTGATATGCAGAAGACGATGCAGAAGCACTGTGCCGTGTTCCGCGACGGCGAGATCATGCAGGCCGGTATCGGCAAGCTGAAATCGGTGATCGACAACTTCACGCAGGACGTCGGCGTGTCGGATCGCTCGATGATCTGGAACACGGATCTGGCGGAAACGCTGGAACTCGACAACCTGCTCGGCCAGACGCTGCTGACCATCGTCGGCGCCGAGAACCGCAAGGAATCGCGCGGCGCTCATGCGCGCGACGACATCAAGGATCGCGACGACCAGAACTGGATCAAGCACACCATTGCCTGGCGGACCGGCGACAAGGACGTGAAGATCGACTATCGCCCGGTGCATATGCAGCCGCTCGACAACGAGGTCGATCACATCCCGCCAGTTGCGCGCAAATATTGATCGCCGCCTGATATTCGGAATTCGGAGCTTACCCAATGGCACAGTTCACCCTTCCGCAGAATTCGAAGATCGACAAGAAGGCCGGCAAGACCTTCAAGGCGCCGGCTGGCGCGACCAAGATCCAGAAGTTCCAGCTGTATCGCTATGACCCGGACACTGGCGCGAATCCGCGTGTCGACACCTATGAAGTCGACATGGCCACGTGCGGGCCGATGGTTCTCGACGCGCTGATCAAGATCAAGAACGAGATGGACGCGACGGTGACCTTCCGTCGTTCCTGCCGCGAAGGCATCTGCGGTTCGTGCGCGATGAATATCGACGGCACCAACACGCTGGCGTGCATCAAGCCCTGCGACGAGATCAAGGGCGACGCCAAGGTCTATCCGTTGCCGCACATGCCAGTCGTCAAGGACCTCGTGCCGGACATGACGCACTTCTACGCACAGCTCGCGTCGATCGAGCCGTGGCTGAAGACCGATTCGCCGGCACCGACGCGCGAACGCCTGCAGTCGGAAGACGATCGCGCCAAGCTCGACGGTCTGTACGAATGCATTCTCTGCGCCTGCTGCTCGACGAGTTGCCCGAGCTACTGGTGGAACTCGGATCGCTTCCTCGGCCCGGCGATCCTGCTGCAGGCCTACCGCTGGCTGGTCGACTCGCGCGATGAGTCCATCGGCGAGCGTCTCGATGCGCTGGAAGATCCGTTCAAGCTGTATCGCTGCCACACGATCATGAACTGCGCGAAGACCTGCCCCAAGGGTCTGAGCCCGGCCAAGGCGATTGCCGGCATCAAGCAGATGATGGTCGAGCGTACCGTTTGATGAGGCAGTGTGCGTCCATGCACAAGAACGCGTCGTCCATGACGCGCCTTTCAAAACAAGCATGAACGACGGCAGGCTTCGGTGGCTCCTGCGGCGGGGCATGAAGGAGCTCGACGTACTGTTCGAGCGCTACTACGCGCAGCGCTTCGTGGTCGCCCCCCCGATCGAGAAGGCGCAGTTCCTGCGTATGGTGACCCTGGCCGAGGATCCGGACATCTGGACCTGGGTCATGGATTACGAGCCCACACCCTCGGAATACCATGACATTGTCGAACAGCTTCGAATCCATCGGTGAATAGCATGTCGCGTAGCGACACTACCGTCCCTCGCCCGCATGGCGGGAGAGGGGTGGGCCATCCGCGGACGCGGATGGCGGGGTGATGGCAGTCATGACGAACGAGTTCGGCATGACTGTCGACCTGCCGCTGCGGCCTTCGCTGCGCGGCCTGATCTGGGTCTATGCGCTGCACGTGGCTTGCCTGATTCTGCTGTTGCTGGCGCAACCACCGACAACGGTGATGGTCGGCTTCGCCGCTGTGTTTGGTGTGTCGTGGTTCAGCGTGCGCCGTCATCCGCTGTTCGGTTATGGCCCCAAGGCGATCAGGCGCATCGTCTGGCATGCCGACGGCAGCTGGACGCTGCACCGGGGCAACGGCCAATCTGCTGAAGCGACACTCGCCAATGAATCCATCGTGCGAGGTCCGGTGCTGCTGCTGCGTTTCAGTATCGACGGTGCGCCCAATGCATCGCGACTGATCTGCGGCGATGAACTGCCAGCGGAATCCTTGCGGCAGTTGCGCGCACGGTTATCGGTCGCCTGAGGCACTAAGCGCGCCCCGGCAGTATCGTCGGACTGGGCTGCTTCAGGGTTTCCGGAAAATCCAGTGTGTAGTGCAGGCCGCGGCTTTCGCGGCGGCTGAGTGCCGAGCGCACGATCAGTTCGGCAACGGTCACCAGATTGCGCAGTTCGATCAGGTTGGCACTGATGCGGTAGTTGCCGTAGTACTCCTGGATCTCGCTTTTCAGCAGCTCGATGCGATGCAGCGCGCGTTCGAGGCGCTTGGTTGTGCGCACGA
>CAZDPA010000010.1:21306-44085 GCA_964507195.1 uncultured Salinisphaerales bacterium
CCACATGAAGGTGCGCAGCTCGAGCCAGTTGTGCGACACGACGACGTCTTCGTCGGAATCGGTGACGCGGGATTCGTCCCAGCCGATCAGCGTCGCTGGTGCCTTGCGATTCGGCAGGGTGGCAAGCAGATCGTCCGCCGCAGCTTCGGCGAACACCAGGCATTCGAGCAGCGAGTTCGACGCAAGGCGATTCGCGCCATGCAGCCCGGTGCAGGCGATCTCGCCGATCGCGTAGAGGCCATCGATGTCGGTCCGCGCACGCAGATCGGTGACGACGCCGCCGCAGGTGAAATGCGCGGATGGCACGACCGGAATCGGTTCGCGCGTGATGTCGAGCCCCAGCTCCAGGCAACGCGCGTGGATGCTCGGGAAATGCCCGATGATGAATTCCGGCTTCAGATGCGTGACGTCCAGCAACACATGCTTGAGGCCGAGTCGCTTCATCTCGTGGTCGATCGCGCGGGCAACGATGTCACGCGGAGCGAGTTCGGCACGCTCGTCGAAGGCCGGCATGAAACGCTCGCCCGCCGTGCCATCGTCATTCGGCAGACGCAGCAGGCCGCCTTCGCCGCGCAGCGCTTCGGTGATCAGGAAATTGCGTGCTTCCGGGTGAAACAGGCAGGTTGGGTGGAACTGCATGAATTCCATGTTGCCGACCTTGCAGCCCGCGCGCCAGGCCATCGCGATGCCGTCGCCGGACGCGCCATGCGGGTTGCTCGAGTACAGGTACACCTGATTGGCGCCACCGGTGGCAAGCACGACGGCGCGGGTGGATACCGCGCTGACGCCGCCCTCTTCGACATCAAGCAGGTAGGCGCCGAGGACCTTGCGCGATGCGTGATCGACGATGAGGTCTACCGCCAGGGTGTTCTCGCAGACCGTGATGTTCGGATGATTGAGCGCCAGACTGGCAAGTGTGGTTTCGACGGCGCGGCCGGTGGCATCGGCGGCGTGGACGACGCGCCGGTGGCTGTGGCCACCTTCGCGGGTCAGGTGCAGGCCGTTGCCGTCCGGGGTGTCGACATCAAGGGTGAACTGCACGCCCTTGTTGACCAGCCAGCGCACGCAGTCGGGTCCGCGCTCGACGGTGAAGCGCACGGCGCGTTCGTCGCACAGGCCGGCGCCGGCGGTCAGGGTGTCCTGCACATGCGACTCGAGCGAATCCTCGGCATCAAGCACCACCGAGATGCCGCCCTGTGCCCACAGGGTGCTGCCACCACTCAAGGGACCTTTGGAAACGACGATGACTTTGACGTTGGATTGAGCCAGGCGCAGGGCGCAGGACAGGCCGGCAGCACCGCTGCCGATCACAAGCACATCAGTTGAACGCATTTGGCGAGTCACGGATTGTTAGACTATGCGGCGTTTTGGATCGATGTCCGGGCGGATGGCTGCAGTGTTCTGCTTGGGGTCGCCCGATTTTTGTCTGGGGGATGTGGTGCGCACGCGATTATTCGCGCTGCTGCCAGCCCCCACCAGACAGTTTGCTGCTCACAAGGGAAGTGTAACCGCGCCGGCACTGGCAAGCGTCCAGTGCCGGGGCCGTACGAAAAATGTCAGACAACAGCACCGATATCCAGTTGGTTGAGCGCGCGCAGGCCGGCGACGAGCGTGCGTTCGAGTTGCTGGTGCGCAAGTACCAGCACAAGATCATCCAGTTGGTGTCCCGTCTGGTCGGCGACGCCGACGCACCGGACGTGGCGCAGGAGACCTTTATCCGCGCATGGCGCGCGCTGCCGGGTTTTCGCGGGCAATCGGCGTTCTATACCTGGCTGTACCGGATCGGCATCAATACGGCGAAGAATACCCTCGTTTCACGTTCACGCCGACCGGCCGATCAGGACATCGACATGGCCGACGCCGAACTTTTCGGACATACCGAACATCTAAGCGACATCGATACCCCCGAGGCCGAGCTGCTGACCGAGGAGATCAAGCAATGCGTGACCGACACGATCACGAGTCTGCCGCCCGACCTGCGCCAGGCCATTACCCTGCGCGAGTTCGAAGGGCTGAGCTACGAGGAGATTGCCGAAGTCATGGATTGTCCGATCGGTACGGTGCGTTCACGGATCTTCCGTGCTCGTGAGGCGATCGACCTCGCGCTCAAGCCCCTGCTCGGATCGGACTGAGTATGCTCGGACTCATGGATTTGGCTATAAATGTGTCGCGGCGGATGGAACTTTCCCCATTTTCCGCGGTTATGCCTGTATTGGATTTCGGTAGGACTGGTCATGGCTAAAGACTCCATATCTGCACTGCTCGACGGCGAATGTACTCCCGCCGAGCTTGATCGCATCCTCGAAGAGATGGCGCGTTCGCCGGCGCTGGCTGTCGAATGGAGCCGCCAGTGCATGGCCCGCGACGCCGTTGAAGGGGTGCGCATACGCAAGGCGCAGCCGTGCATCTGCGCCGGTGTGATGGCGGGGTTGAATGCCCAGGACAAGCCGCTGGCCAGCCGCGTGGTGGAGCTGAAGCCGCGCCGACTCGCCACGCTGTGGAAGCCTTTGGCCGGCCTGGCTGCCGCAGCTTCGGTCGCTGCAATCGCAGTGACCCTGAACTTCGGAGATGGAGAGGATTCCGCAGGCACGCTGGCCGAGGCGCAGATGGCGCCGCCGGTCGTGATCCAGACAGTGCCAGCCAGCAGCCTCGTCGGCCCGCGCCGACCGGCCAATCTGCGCACGGTTTCGGCCGGGGAAGAGGAACTCCGCAATTACCTGATCGAGCACAGCAACTCGATGGCAGATCGCGGCATGGGTGCAACCCTGTCCTATGCGCGCTTTGCTGCACATAGCATTGGTGACCAGTACGAAGCCCAGCAGACTCCCGGCGAGGCCCAACCGTGAGTCGATCTGCGCTGCTTGCAGTTCTCGGTCTGGCGGGTACCACTCTTTGCTCTGCGGTCTGGGCTGCCGGTGATGCCGGCGAGATGCTGGTGCGCCTCAGCGAGGCTGCACGCAAGGCCAACTATGAAGGCGAAATCGTCTACCAGGCACAGAATCGCCTGGAAACGCTGCGGGTTGTGCACGGCGTGAATGCCGGCGTCGAAATGGAGCGCATCCAGGCGCTGACCGGCAGCCCGCGCGAGATCGTCAAGCGCGATGGCAGGGTGATCGCCCTGTTGTCGAAGGATCGTCGGGTGACGATGGATCGCAGCACCCCGCAAAGTCTGTTTCCGGAGCTGACGCCCAGGCAGATCGGTCAGCTGTCGGCGATCTACTCGTTCAAGGAATTCGATGCGGCGCGGGTCGCCGGCCGCGATTGCAAAGGCCTCGCGATTGCACCCAAGGACCAGTATCGCTATGGCTACAGGATCTGGGCTGACGCCCAGACCGGCGTTCCGCTCAAGGTTGACCTGACCGCGCCCAGCGGAGCGGTGCTGGAGCGGATGATGTTCACGTCGGTGCGCTTCCCCGAGCAGATCGCCGAGTCCGCGTTCGAGATCTCGGGTGATCCGGCCGATATCGCGCGCATGTCGCCGCAGGTTCCACTGCCGCAGGCAGTTGCGCAGGCCAAGATCCAGGCCGACATGCAGCAGATCGGACGTTTTCGCCAATTGCCGCCAGGCTACCGGGTGACCATGCGCAGCATCCGCCGGACGGCGGACGGCGGCGTCATCGAGCACGTGCTGCTGTCCGATGGTCTGTCGGCCATCTCGGTCTTCAACGCCCGCCGGCCCGAGCCGGCCACAGGGTTTACCGGCGATTCGCGCATCGGCGCGGTCCACGCATTTGGTCGCACCGTCGGTACCGTCCACATCACTGTCGTCGGTGAGGTACCACAGGAGACTGTGCGCATGATCGGCGACAATGTGCAGAACGCGGAGGATGCCGCGCCGGCCGGCAAGGACGCAGACGTCGCTCCTCGCACCGGCCCCTGAGCGCTCGTTCAGAGGCTTCCTGCGTCACCGTCGGTCTTCGACGGTTGGCCCGTAACGCCGGATTTCGGGCCAAAACCTGATCCCGTTTTTTGCGCCAGGTTTGTGTTTCGGCGGCGAATCCTTTGAAATCCGCGTCTGACCCCCGGATATTCGCCGGACGGAGCCCCCAATGTCGTCTGTTGCCCGCAGGTTGCGGTGCCTGCAAATTGGCGCAATTCCGATTCCAGCGGTGGCTTGTGGGCGCCGAATCAATAAAAAAGCCGGCGCTCTGTATCATTGAGCCGGCCAAACGCGCCCTGATGACCTCTTACTGCGTCCAAACGCTCATGCGCTTGCCCAAAAAATTGCTGGCCGCCTCAATAGTCTCTGCTGCGGGCCTGGTGCTGGCGGCCTGTAACCGCAGCCCGCAGGCGGCGATGTCGGCCTATCCGGACTTTGCCGATCTGGTCGAGCAGGTGTCGCCGGCCGTGGTCAACATCAGCACCGTCGCGCAGGAGCCCGAGCCACCCGCGGCTGACGCGATCAATCCGGAAGAATCGGCGTCACCGGATGCGCAGGGCCTCGAAGAAACGCCGGAGTGGTTTCGCAGGTTCTTCGATCAGCAGATCGAGCCGCAGCCGGACAGCGAGAACCTGTTCCCGGACCAGCAGTCGCTGGGTTCGGGATTCATTCTCTGGAACGATGGCTACATCATCACCAACTTCCACGTCGTGCGTGGCGCGCGCGAGGTCATTGTCAGGCTGCTCGACCGCCGCCAGTTTTCCGCGCAGGTCATCGGCAGCGATGAGGCCAGCGATCTGGCTCTGCTGAAGATCGAAGCGACGGATCTGCCGGTGGTCAGGCTCGGCAATACGGCAAAGTTGCGTCCCGGCCAATGGGTGCTGGCGATCGGCTCGCCATTCGGCTTCGACTATTCGGTGACTGCTGGCATCGTTTCTGCGAAGGGTCGCGCGCTGGTGACCGAGCAGTACGTACCGTTCATCCAGACCGACGTCGCAATCAATCCCGGTAACTCCGGCGGGCCGCTGTTCAATCTGGCGGGCGAAGTGATCGGCGTGAACTCGCAGATCTACTCCCAGTCCGGCGGTTACATGGGGGGGTCGTTCTCGATCCCGATCGATGTCGCCGCCAAGGTGGCGCGGCAGCTGCGCGATTCCGGCAAGGTCACGCGTGGCTGGCTTGGGGTCGTGGTCCAGGAAGTCGACCGCGATCTGGCCCAGCAGCTCGGCATGGACAAGGCCGAAGGTGCACTGGTGGCGCGGGTGTTGCCGGACAGCCCGGCGGCGCGCGCCGGTCTGCAGGAAGGCGATATCATTCTGCGCTACAACGGTGAGGCTTTGCCCAGTTCGTCGAGCTTGCCGCATATGGTCGGCATCACCGATCCCGGTGAGGTCGCGACGCTCGACGTCAACCGCGCAGGCAAGACCCGGTCTTTCCGCATTGATGTGGGCGCCTTGCTTGCTGAAACCTCGACGGCCTCAGCATCGCCGGTGCCGACCGAAGCCGAGCCGGCACAGCGACCAACCGTGCTCGGTCTGCAGGTGCGCCCGCTGAGTGCCGAAGAGCGCCGCTCGCTGCATGTGGTCAGCGGAGGCCTCATGGTGACCCAGGTCGGCGAGGGCGTGGCTTCCAGCGCCGGCATCCGCAGCGGCGACATCCTGCTGCAGCTGGCCGGTCAGGAAGTCGACAGCCTGCGACGTTTTGATGAGGTCATCGGTCGCCTGACCCCGGGTCAGACCGTCGCGGTGCTGGTCCAGCGCGGCAGCGCGCCACTGTTCCTGTCGCTGGACGTGCCGGCACCGACGACGTCGGAATAGGTCGGGCCGTGCGCACCTTGCTGCTGCTGGGGCGGCCGGAGTGCCACCTCTGCGAAGATTTTGAAGTCGAGTTGCGGGCGTTTCTGGGTGCGGCGCCGGTTCGGATCAACCATGCCTGCGTCGATGATCGCGGCGAGTGGCGGATGCGCTTCGGTTTGCGCATCCCGGTGTTGCTGGACGAGGCGGGGGAAGTCATCGCCGAGGGTCGCTTCGATCCCGCGGCCTTGGCGCCCGGGAGCCTGCCCTAAAGCCGCCTGCCAAAGTAGCTATACTGCGCGGCCTTTTCGCGCCCCTCAGCCCGCGGAATTCGATGGAACCCGCGTGACCCCATGAAGCAAGCCAACATTCGCAATTTCTGCATCATCGCGCACATCGACCATGGCAAGTCGACGTTGGCCGATCGTTTCATCCAGCTCACCGGTGGTCTTGAACAGCGAGAGATGCAGGCGCAGGTGCTCGACAACAATCCAATCGAGCGCGAGCGTGGCATCACGATCAAGGCGCAGGCGGTGCAACTGCACTACCGCGCGAAAGATGGCGAGCTGTACCAGTTCAATCTGATCGATACGCCTGGGCACGTCGACTTCTCCTACGAAGTCTCGCGTTCGCTGGCTGCCTGCGAAGGCGCGCTGCTGGTCGTCGATGCTTCGCAGGGTGTCGAAGCGCAGTCGGTGGCCAACTGCTACACGGCGCTCGAACTGCACCTTGAAGTGCTGCCGATCCTGAACAAGATCGATCTGCAGAATTCCGAGCCCGAACGCGTTGCCGACGAAATCGAGCAGGTGATCGGCATTTCGGCGGTTGATGCGCTGCGAATTTCCGCGAAGACCGGCCTGGGCGTGCCTGATGTGCTGGAAGCTGTGGTCGCCCATCTGCCGGCGCCCAAGGGCGACCCGACCGGCAAGCTGCAGGCTTCGATCGTCGATTCCTGGTTCGACAATTACCTCGGCGTGGTCTCGCTGGTGCGTATCTACAATGGCTCGGTCAGGAAGGGCCAGAAGATCCGCGTGATGTCGACCGGCAAGGACTACGAAATCACGATGATGGGCGTGAACGCGCCCAAGCGCGTGTTCAAGGACCTGCTCGAATGCGGCGAAGTCGGTTTCATCGTCGCCGGCATCAAGGACATCTTCGGTGCGCCGGTCGGCGACACACTGACGCTGTCCAGCAATCCCTGCGAGGAAGCCCTGGCCGGTTATCGTCAGGTTCAGCCGCGCGTGTTCGCCGGCTTGTTCCCGGTCGATGCGGAAGACTTCGAGGATTTCCGCGAGTCGCTGAACAAGCTGCGTCTGAACGACTCGGCGCTGGTGTTCGAACCGGAAAACTCGACCGCGCTGGGTTTCGGCTTCCGCATCGGATTTCTCGGCATGCTGCACATGGAGATCGTGCAGGAGCGTCTCGAGCGCGAGTACGACCTCAACCTCATCACGACCGCGCCGTCGGTGGTCTACGAGGTGCTGAAGTCAGACGGCGATGTCATCAAGGTCGACAATCCGGCCGAGCTGCCGGAACCCGGATCGCTGCAGGAAATCCGCGAGCCGATCATCAACGCGCGCATCCTGATGCCGCCGGATTACGTCGGCAGTGTCATGCAGCTGTGCATGGAAAAGCGCGGCGTGCAGAAGAACCTGCGCTATCTGGGCAGCCAGGTGCAGATGGAAGTCGAGATGCCGATGGCCGAAGTCGTGCTCGATTTCTTCGATCGCCTGAAGAGCGTGTCGCGTGGCTATGCATCGTTCGAATACGATTTTGTGCGCTTCCAGGCCGCGGATCTGGTCAAGCTCGATGTGCTGGTCAACGGCGACAGGGTCGACGCCCTGGCAAGCATCGTGCATCGCGACAGCTCATATCCACGCGGACGCGATCTTTGCGAGCGCATGCAGGAAGTGATTCACCGGCAGATGTTCGATATCGCGATCCAGGCCGCGATCGGCGCCAAGATCATTGCCCGTACGACGGTCAAGGCGCTGCGCAAGGATGTCACCGCCAAGTGCTACGGTGGAGATACGTCGCGCAAGAAGAAGCTGCTCGAGAAGCAGAAAGAGGGCAAGAAGCGCATGAAGCAGGTGGGCAGTGTCGAGATTCCGCAGGAAGCCTTCCTCGCGGTGCTTGGCGTGGATCGCAAGAAGTAAGTTTTGTTGTTTTTGGGCGGCACAGCGTTGCATTGGAGCGAGACGCACCATGTCGGATTTCCATGTTGATTTCGCAGTCATCCTGACCGCGCTGACCGCCGGCACCGGCGTGTTCTGGGCGCTCGACAAGTGGTGGCTGGGCCCGCGCCGCAGCAAGCTGATCGGCGACGACAAGCCGGGCGCGTTCATCGATTTCTGCCGCTCGTTCTTCCCGGTCATCCTGGTCGTGCTGCTGCTGCGCTCGTTCGTCGTCGAGCCGTTCCGCATTCCGTCCGGTTCGATGATTCCGACCCTGCTGGTCGGCGATTTCATTCTCGTCAACAAGTGGTCATACGGTCTGCGCGATCCGGTGCTGAACCGCAAGTTCATGGACTTCGGAAAACCGGAACGGGGCGACGTGGTCGTGTTCCGCTGGCCGGTCGATCCGAGCAAGGATTTCATCAAGCGCCTGGTCGGTATGCCAGGAGACCGCATTGCCTACCGCGACAAGCAGCTGTACATCAACGGCGAGCCGATGAAGCTGGAGCCGGCCGGAGTCTTCGCCGCCCAGGGTCTGCCGCCGCCGGGGGTTGTATACCGCATGGGCGAGGATCTGGCTGGGGTCAATCACCACATCCTGGTCAATCCGGCGCGCCCGTCCGACGATTTTGAGTTTGTCGTGCCCGAGGGGCAGTATTTCGCGATGGGCGACAACCGTGATGGTTCAGACGACAGTCGCCGTTGGGGTACAGTGCCGGAGAAGAATCTGGTCGGTAAGGCGTTCATGATCTGGATGTCGTGGGACAGCGCGAACACGCGTGTTGATGTCTCCCGCATCGGGGCCAGGATCAAGTAGTTTGTCAGCCAATCTATTGCGAAAGGGGACACAGCAATGAATCTGCGTAGCCGTCAGTTGGGTTTGGGCTGGTTTGGCATGTTGTTCGTCTTGGGCACGATTGCGTTCGTCGCGATCATCGTCGTCAAATGCCTGCCGATTTATTTGAATCAGATGAAGGTTGCCAGTTCGGTGAACAAGGTCGCGACCGATCCGGAAAATGGCAAGGTTGAGGTAGGACAGCTGCGCAGGGATCTGCAGCGCTACTGGGATATTGAAGATATCAAGTACCTGGAGCCGCGCGACGTCAACGTCAAACGGACTGCGGCAGGTCGATTTCTGAGCTACGAGTACGAAGCCCGCGAGAGTCTTTTCTACAACATCTCCATCGTGATCGATTTCGCGGACGATGTGCAGTTGCCCAACGTCCAGTAAGTGAGCGATCCGCTCGCCACCCTGCAGCGGCGCATCGGTTATCAGTTCACTGACCAGGTGCTGCTCAATCAGGCGCTGACGCATCGGAGCCTGAGCGGGCGCAACAACGAGCGCTTGGAGTATCTGGGGGACGCACTGCTGAACTTTGTCATCGGCGCGGCGCTGTACGAGGTCAAGCCGGTTGCAGAGGAAGGTGCGCTGTCGCGGCTCCGCGCCAGCCTGGTTCGCGAAGAATCGCTGGCTCAGCTCGCGCGCGATCTGCAGTTGGGTGAGGTCATCCATCTTGGTGAGAGTGAGCTGAAGTCAGGTGGATTCCGCCGCGACTCGATCCTTGCAGATGCGTTCGAGGCGCTGCTCGGTGCGGTCTATCTCGATGGGGGCTTCGCCGCGGCGCAGACGGTGAGTCGCCATTTGTTCGCCGCCGCGCTCGGAAATCTGCCGGATCCAGAAAGCCTCAAAGATCCGAAGACGCGTCTGCAGGAGTGGTTGCAGGCGCGCTCTCGACCCTTGCCACGCTATGAAGTGTTGCAGGAAGAGGGCCCGCCGCATGCGCGGCGCTTTCTGGTGTGCTGCATTCTGGTCGATGATGAACTGCGAACCGAAGCAGAGGCGGGCAGCCGCCGCTATGCCGAACAGCAGGCCGCCGATGTCATGTTGAAAGGATTGGAGGCTGCTCCCGATGCGTAGTGGAATTGCGGCCATTGCAGGCCGCCCCAACGTCGGCAAGTCATCGCTGCTCAATGCCCTGGTCGGACACAAGGTCAGCATCGTCTCGCACAAGCCGCAGACCACGCGGCATCGCATCCAGGGTGTACTGCATCAGGAACCGGACCAGGTTGTTTTCGTCGATACGCCGGGTATCCACAGCATCAACAAGAAGGCCCTGAACCGCGTGATGAACGACGCCGCGATTGGCGCGCTGCGCGACGTCGATCTTCTGCTGTTCGTCGTCGAGGCCTGTTACTGGACGGCGGAGGACAAGGCAGTGCAGGAACGCATGGCCAAGGCCAACTGCCCGGTCGGTTTGATCGTCAACAAGGTCGATCGCATCAAGGATCGCGAGAAGTTGTTACCGGATCTGCAGCGCCTGGCGGCGATGCAGGAATACGCGTTCATCATGCCGGTGTCGGCCACCAAGCGCGACAACATCGAGCAGCTGCGCAGGGAAATCATCAAGTTCATGCCGGAGGGGCCGCCGTTGTATCCGCCGGGCCAGATCATCGGCCATGACGATTCATTCACCGTCTCCGAACTGGTGCGCGAAAAGCTCATCCGCAATCTGCATGAAGAGCTGCCGTACGCGTTGACGGTGGAAGTCGAGCACTACGTACGCGAAGGCGAGATGGACCGCATCAGTGCGATCGTCTGGGTCGAGCGCGAAGGCCAGAAGAAGATCGTCATCGGCGAAGGTGGCGAGACGCTCAAGAAGGTCGGTACGAGCGCGCGTCGCGAACTCGAGTACGTGCTCGGCCGCAAGGTCTTTCTGCAGCTGTGGTGCAAGGTGCGAGAGAACTGGAGCGATGATCCGAAGGCGTTGCGGCGCTTCGGTCTGAGCAACAACGACTAGTTTTCTGCGGGTGCTTGGGCTCGATGTCCCAGACCATCTCTCTCGAACCGTCGTATCTGCTGTCACTGCGCCCCTACCGCGACAGCAGCCAGTTGGTCGAAGTATTCGGTGTCTCGCAGGGGCGCATCGGCCTGGTCGCGCGCGGCGCGCGCGGACCGAAGTCGCGCTTGCGTGGCGTGCTCCAGCCGTTTGCGCCCCTGCTGATCTCCTGGACCCAGCGTGGGGAGCTCGGCAGTCTCACCGGTGCCGAGGCACAGTCCGCGGCAGTTCCGTTGAGCGGCGAGCGCATCTTCTATGGCTGGTATCTGAACGAGCTGCTGTTGCGGCTGCTGCAGCGGCATGATCCGCCCCCGGCCCTGTATGCGATCTATGCGACCTTGCTGCCCGAGCTCGCGGGCAGCGAAGCCAGCGCGCAGGCGGCGCTGCGCGTATTCGAGAAACGACTGCTTGAGGAACTCGGCTACGGCCTGATGCTCCCGGATAGCATCGAGGCGGATCGGTGCTACCGCTACGACCCGGATCACGGCCCGCTGCCTGCGGACAAGGGCATCCCCGGTAGCAGCCTGATTGCGCTGCGTGACGAACGCCTGGAAGGCGATGCCGCGCGGCAGGATGCGCGCCGGCTGTTGCGCGACGCGCTGCGACGCCAGCTTGGCGATCGCGAGCTGCAGACCTCGACCCTGCTGCGCAACATGCGTGCGCAGTCGAAGTCCGAGGCAAAGCGCGCCGGTGAGTGATTCGTCGCCCGGTCTGGTTTATCGTGCGCGCACACTAACCCGGTGATCGCCCCATGTCCCGCAAGCCCGTGAAGCACGGACCGAACCCTATCCGCCTCGGCGTCAACGTCGATCACGTCGCGACCGTGCGCCAGGCGCGCGGCACCGAGTATCCAGACCCGGTCGAAGCCGGGCTGATTGCTGCCGCTGCGGGGGCGCACAGCATCACGATCCATCTGCGCGAGGATCGCCGGCATATCCAGGAGCATGATGTGCGGCGCCTCAAGGCGCGCTGCCCGGTGCCGATCAATCTCGAAATGGCGGTGACCGACGAGATGGTCGCCTTCGCCTGCCGCATCAGGCCGCGCTACGTCTGCCTGGTGCCCGAGCGGCGCGCCGAGCTGACGACGGAGGGCGGCCTCGACGTAGCGGCGAATCTCAAGGCCGTCAGCGCGGCGTGCGCCAAGCTGGCGAAGACCGGCATCGAGGTCGCACTGTTCATCGATCCGGATCGCAGGCAGCTCGTTGCATCGCTCGCCAGCGGTGCACCGCATATCGAAATCCACACCGGCCGCTACGCGGAAACCACGGGCCGCGCGCGACAGGCTGAACTCAAGCGCATTGCCGACTTTTCGAAGCAGGCGCATGCCGCAGGTCTGGAAGTGCATGCCGGCCACGGCCTGCATCTGGACAACGTCGCGCCGATCGCGCGCATTGCACCGATCGTCGAGTTGAACATCGGCCACAGCATCATCGCCCGTGCGTTGTTCGTCGGCCTGCCGGCGGCGGTGTCGGAGATGCGCCGCGTGATGACTGACGCCCGCGGATGGTAGGCAAGTCCCCAGCGAGTGCTGCGGCGCTGCATGGTGTCGGCGTCGACCTGCTGCGCATCGAGCGCATGGAGAAGATGCTGGAGCGTCGTGGCCGCAAGGTATTGACCAAGTTGCTGTGCGCTGCCGAGATCAAGGAAGTCCGCGCACGCAGGAATACGGCGCGTGCATTGGCGATGTGTTTCGCGGCCAAGGAGGCTTTTGTCAAAGCGCTGGGTACAGGGTTTTCCGGCGTCAGCTTCAAGGATGCAGGGGTGGTGCGCGAAGGCAATGGACGGCCGCGTCTGATTTTCAGCCGGCGCATGAAGGCGCAGCTCAAGTCCATGGGTGTGGGTGCAGCACACGTGTCCCTGAGCGACGACGGCGGCATGGTGTGTGCCTACGTCGTGCTGGAGAGAGCTCCCCTTTAACCGGAGCGCAAGGCCTCAAGCGTGTCCTGCACTGCGCGCCGGACATGTTCCAGTTCGCGCCTGCTTTGCGGGCCTTCCTGCAACGTGGCGCCGCTTTTGAGCCAGGTTTCCAGCGCGGTCGTGGTCTGGCGCAGGCGCGACATCTTGTAAAAGGCAGCGGTGCCGCGCAGCGTATGTGCGGCATCGCAGGCGTGTTCAAGATTATGCGTGCTGAACGCTGCCTCCAGATCGGCGAACTGTTTGGGTAGTTCGTCCTGCAGCAGTGCCAGCATCTCAGGATCGCTGGCCAGACGTGTCGCGGTCGGTGATGTGCCGCTGGCGGCGGGACTCAGCCGGCGCAGCAGCTCATTTTCGTCGAACGGTTTGATCAGCACGGCATTGGCACCGGCTTCGATGAACGCGACGCGCTCCTCCGGTTCGAGGTGCGCGCTCACCGCCAGAATGTTGCAGCGTGCAGGGCTGTCACCGCGGGCTTCTGCTGCGCGGATCAGCCGCGCGCAACCAGCGCCGTCGAGATTCGGCATGCGCGCATCCAGCAGGACATGCTCCGGACGTTCGCGCTGCCACAGCTCGAATGCCATGTGCCCATCTTCGGCCTCAAGCGTCTGCAGGCCGCATTGCCGGCACAGCTCAACCAGGTAACGACGATTGACGAGGTTGTTGTCGGCAACCAGTACGCGCTGACCGGACAACGGCAGGGCTGCATCGATGGTCCCGCGTGTCAGCAGGCGCAGGATGTCGTTATGCAGAGTCTGGCGACCGATCCATTTCGGCCGGCACGCGGCAGCACCGGCGGCCAGCAGTTCGGCGTGCACGGTCGATGCGCCGCTGCCGATCAACGCGAACAGCGGCGGTGCCGCGTCGCGGCAACGTTCGAGCACGGCGCGCGATGCCAGCGAATCCCTGTTCGCCAGCGTGAGGCTGGCGATCACCAGATCCGGCGCGGCCGATGATCCCGGCCGACCCAGGGCCTGCTGCAGATTCTCGGCGTGCTCGAAGCTGCGCACGCGCATGCCCCAGAACTCCAGCCAGTGCACGAGGGCAAGGCGCGCGGTGCCGTGCGATTCGAGCAGCCAGACGGTGCGCCCGGCGAGACGCGGATCGTGGCTGCGTGAGCGTCCGGCCTGGGCGATCAGCGTGAACGGTGCGAGCAGGCTGAAGGTCGAGCCGCGTCCCGGTTCACTGCTGACTTCGATCTTTCCACCCATCAGCTCAGCGAGCTTGCGGGCGATCGACAGGCCGAGGCCAGTGCCCTCGTGGCGCGAGCGATTGAACTCGTGGCTGATCTGGTGATACGGCCGGAACAGCCGCGCGAGCTGGTCGCTGGAAATGCCGATGCCGCTGTCGCTGACCGAGAAGCGGATCCAGCTACGACCGGCTTCCTCGCGCTCCTGCATGACCCGCAAAACGACTTCGCCGCGCTGGGTGAACTTGATCGCATTCGACAGCAGGTTGGTGAGGATCTGTTGCAGGCGCTGGACGTCGCCGCGGACCTGCTGCGGCACGTCGTGGTAGACGATGTTGACCAGCTCCAGGTCTTTGTCATATGCAAGTGGTGCGAGCAGCGTGCAGGTGTCCTCGATCAGTTCGCTGATGGCTAGCGTATCTTCGTTGAGGCGCAGGCGACCGGCATCGATGCGACTCCAGTCGAGCAGATCATTGATCATGCCGAGCAGTGAGCGCGCAGATTTTTCCAGCGTGTCGAGCTGCTGGGCCTGACCGGCATTGAGCCCGGAGCGGCCGAGCAGCTTGGCGTAACCGAGAATGCCGGTCAGCGGTGTGCGCAATTCATGCGAGAGGCTGGACAGCATTTCACTGTGTGCGCGCGCCTCGTCCTGCGCTGCGCCCGCCGCCGTGCGCAGAGCCTGGTTCTGTTCGGTCAGAGTGCTGCGATCGGTACGCAGCTGGCGCAGCAGTTCGCTGGCCTGCCCCTCGCGCTGCGCATTCAGGGTCTCGACTTGCGCGGCGATCTGGTTGACCGCCTGGGCGAGGGCGCCGAGTGCTCCCGGGCGGGAGCCGTCCAGGCGGATACCGTCGCGACCGGCGACCAGCCTTTGCAGGGTCTGGGTGATCTCGTCCAGTTCGCGGCTGCTGCGCTGGACGGACCAGACTGCCAGTCCGGCCGCGAGCCAGCCGGCGCCGAGCAGCGCAAGGCATTGCCAGACCGGGACCATCGGGGCCAGCAGCGCCGCCGCCAGGCTGCCGAGCGCAGCGGCGACCAGGCCCAGGGCAAGCGTCGCCGTTCCACCCGGTGGCCAGCGTCGCCAGTTGCTGTTGAGCCTGCCTTGCACTCGCCCTCGCTCCGGTAGAATTCGTGGATGACCTATCCCACGCTCGCCGATTCTATCGGCAACACGCCGCTCGCCCAGCTGCGCCGGCTGCCCGGTATCGGCAGCAATACCCTGCTCGTCAAGCTGGAAGGCAACAACCCAGCCGGTTCGGTCAAGGACAGACCGGCATATTCGATGATCCGCCGTGCCGAGGAGCGTGGGGAGATCAAGCCGGGCGACGTGCTGATCGAGGCGACCAGCGGCAATACCGGCATCGCGCTGGCCATGGCCGCCGCGGTCAAGGGTTACAGAATGGTCCTGATCATGCCTGAACACCTGTCGGTCGAGCGTCGCGCGTCGATGAAGGCCTACGGTGCCGAGCTGATCCTGGTGACCCAGAAGCAGGGCATGGAAGGCGCACGCGACCTGGCCCTGCAGATGCAGGCCGAAGGCAAGGGCAAGGTACTCGACCAGTTCGCCAACCCGGACAATCCGCGGGCGCACTACGAAGGCACCGCACCGGAGATCTGGACGGCCACGCAAGGCCGCATGACCCACTTCGTGTCGTCGATGGGTACCACCGGCACGATCATGGGCTGCTCGCGCTACTTCAAGGAGCAGAGCGCGGACGTGCAGGTGATCGGCGTGCAGCCGGATGGTGAGTCGTCGATTCCCGGCATCCGCAAATGGCCGGAGGCCTACCTGCCGGCGATTTTTGATGCCACGCGCATTGATCGGGTGGTCGAAGTCAATGCGCAGAACGCCGAGGATACGATGCGTCAGGCCGGTCAGCTCGAAGGCCTGTTCTGTGGCCCCAGTTCCGGCGGTGCGCTGTGGGCGGCGTTGCAGATCTGCAAGCAGGCCGAGAACGCGACGATCGTGACGATCATTCCGGACCGTGGTGATCGCTATATCTCGACCGGCGTGTTCCCGGTATGAGCGGCAACGGCGCAGCTCGCGCAAAGAACGCTAAGTGAACGGCAAGTCTTTTTCTATTTCTTTGCGATCTTTGCGCGAGGTGTCTTATGCGTGAGCCCATCCTCGTTTTCGATATCGAAACCGTGCCGGACGTCGAGGGCGGCCGCCGTCTGCTCGGCCTGGACGAGCACAGCGACACCGATGTCTGGTCGGCGATGAAGACCCAGCGCCTTGCCGACAAGGGCCATGACTTCATGCCGCCGCATCTGCAGCGCGTGGTCGCGATCTCGGTCGCGATGCGGCATGGCCAGGGAAGCAATGAGAGCTTCAAGGTCTGGTCGATCGGCGATGAGGATGCGACCGAAGGCGAACTGATCCAGCGCTTCTTCGACGGCGTCGAGAAATATCGCCCGGTGCTGGTGTCCTGGAACGGCGGTGGTTTCGATCTTCCGGTGCTGCACTATCGGGGTCTGCTGCACGGCTGCGTTGCACCGCGCTACTGGGACACCGGCGCGCTGGATCGCGAGTCGAAGTGGGACAACTACATTGCGCGTTACCAGTTCCGCCACACCGATCTGATGGACGTGCTGGCGCTGTACAACGGCCGCAACAACGCGCCGCTCAACGAGATCGCGGTACTGCTGGGCTTCCCCGGCAAGCTCGGCATGGATGGCTCGAAAGTGTACGACGCTTATCTGACCGGCCAGCTGCCGGCGATCCGCGCCTACTGCGAGACCGATGTGCTCAACACCTATCTGGTCTACCTGCGCTTCGAGCTGATGCGCGGCCGGCTGGATCATGCGACGCACATGCAGGAAGAAGAGCGTGTGCGTGCATTTCTCGAAGCCAGCAGCGCAGCGCACTGGTCAGAGTTTTCTGAAGCCTGGATCGCCTAACTCTAAATGCATCGCAAGAAGAAACCCCCTCCAGCCGGCGAGTTCGCGGCGGAGATCATTGACCTCGACCAGGACGGCCGCGGCTTCGCGCGCGTCAACGGCAAGGCCACGTTCATCGCGGATGCGCTGCCCGGCGAGCGGGTCCGCTTTGCCTATCTGCGCACCTCGAAGGATGCCGACGAAGGTCAGTGCGTTGCGGTCGATGTGCCCAGCCCACATCGCGTAGAACCGCGCTGCGCACACTTCGGTCTCTGCGGCGGCTGCTCGATGCAGCACCTCGCGCCGGAGCAGCAGATCCTGTTCAAGCAGAAGCAGATGCTCGACCAGCTGACGCGCATCGGCAAGGTCACGCCGGCGCAGATCGCGGCGCCGCTGGTCGGGCCGAATGCCGATGACGTCTGGGGCTATCGGCGTCGTGCGCGCCTGGGTGCCAAGCGAGTACCGAAGAAAGGTGGCGTACTCGTCGGCTTTCGCGAGCGTGAGTCAAGCTTTCTCGCGGCACTCAATCAATGTGAGGTGCTGGATCCACGCGTCGGCACGAAGCTGCGCGAGCTGGGTGCTTTGATTGACGGGCTGTCGATCAACAACCGCATGCCGCAGATCGAAGTCGCCTGCGCCGAAACCGTAGCGCTCGTGTTCCGTGTGCTCGAACCCCCCACGGCGGAAGACCTTGAACGCCTCGCCGCGTTCGGTCGCGATGAACACTTTGATATCTATCTGCAGAGTGGTGGGCCGGACAGCATTCGTCCGCTGTCTGCCGAAACCCCCGTGCAGGCGTATTCGCCGGACGGCTCCGATCTGCGCCTGCAGTTCCGGCCCAGCGACTTCATCCAGATCAACGGCACGATCAGCCAGCACACGGTGCGCCAGGCGCTGGATTGGCTCGATGTGCAGGCCGGCGACAGGGTGCTCGAACTGTTCTGCGGCCTCGGCAATTTCTCTCTGCCGCTGGCACGGCGAGGTGCGAGCGTCATCGCAGTCGAGGGTGAGGAGGGCCTCGTCCAGCGCGCGCGCGACAACGCTGCGCGCAATGGGGTCGACATCCGCTTCGAGCGCGCCGACCTGTTTACGGCGGGAGCCGATGTCGCGTGGCTGCAGCCGGAATTCGACAAGGTGCTGCTCGACCCGCCGCGCGCCGGTGCACGTGAAATCCTGCCGATCATCGCCGCACGAAAGCCGCAGCGCATTGTCTATGTGTCATGTCACCCGGGTACGCTGGCGCGTGACGCTGGCATGCTCGTCAACGAGTTCGGCTATCGCCTTGAGCGGGTCGGGGTGATGGACATGTTCCCGCATACGAGTCATGTCGAAAGCATGGCGCTGTTTATCCGCTGATTCGCAATGGCCATCGAGATCGAACGCAAGTTTCTGGTGATGGGTGACGGCTGGCGCGCGCTGGTCACGCGCAGTGTCGCGATGCGCCAGGGATATCTGAGCCGGGAAGCCGGCAAGGCTTCGGTGCGCGTGCGCCTCGAAGACGGCGCTGCAAATCTGAACATCAAGGCGGCGGTCGTTGGCAGCGCTCGGGCCGAGTTCGAGTATGCGATCGATCCAGCCGAGGCGGCCGAGATTCTCGGAAGCCTGTGCGTCGGGCGGGTCGAGAAGACCCGGCATTACGTCGAGATCGATGGTCTGGTCTGGGAAATCGACGAATTCATCGGTGACAACGCCGGTCTGGTCGTCGCCGAGCTGGAACTCAAGTCGACGGATCAGGTTTTCGAGCGGCCGGATTGGCTGGGGCGGGAAGTCACCGACGAGCGGCGCTATTACAACCACAGCCTGTCGCAGCATCCCTACGGGCAGTGGCCGGAAACCGAGCGCGGCCGTGCAAATTGACATCGACCTGAAGGCCCAGCGCCTGTGGGTACGCCACGAGAGCCAGATGATCCGCGAGTTTCCGATTTCGACCGGTGCCAACGGTGCGGGTGAAATCCAGGGCTCCGGCTGTACGCCGCGCGGGCGACACAGTGTCCGTGCGAAAATAGGCGCCGATCTGCCGTTGGCAGCTGTACTGCGCGGGCGTCGCTGGACCGGCGAGGTCTGGAATCCCGCCTTGCAGGAACGTCATCCCGACCGCGACTGGATCCTGACACGCATCCTGTGGCTGTCGGGCTGCGAGGTCGGGCGTAATCGTCTCGGTTGTGTCGATACGTTTCGCCGCTACGTGTACATCCACGGTACGCCCTACGTCGATGCACTGGGCGCGCCGCACTCAAAAGGCTGCATCCGCATGAGCAATGCCGATGTTCTGGATTTGTTTGATCTGATTCCTCCGAGAACCGAAGTTGAGATCCACGAGTAACACTGACGCTGCCCCACTCGGGCCCCTGATGGTCGATGTCGGCGGTCTGGAGCTGACTGCAGAGGACCGCGAGATCCTCGCGCATCCGCTGGTCGGTGGCGTCATTCTGTTCACGCGCAATTACCGAGATCATGAGCAGCTGCAGTCGCTGTGCAGCGACATTCTCAAGCTGCGCGACCCGCGCCTGCTGCTTGCCGTCGACCACGAAGGTGGCCGTGTCCAGCGCTTCCGTGTCGGTTTCTCGCGCGTGCCGGCAATGCGCTCGCTCGGTGGCCTGTATCGCGAAGACGCCGCTGAGGCGCTTGCCGACGCGCAGGCACACGGAAGAACGATTGCCCAGGAGATTTCCGCATTCGGCATCGATCTGTGCTTTGCCCCGGTACTCGATCTGGACTACGGCGTCAGCACGATCATCGGCGATCGCGCGTTTGCCGATACCAGCGACGTCGTCATCGAACTTGCACGTGCGTTTCGCGCCGGTCTGAATTCCGTGGGCATGTCGGCGACCGGCAAGCACTTTCCGGGTCACGGCGCAGTGCGTGCGGATTCGCATGTCGAGCTACCGATCGACCGGCGCTCCGATGCGGACCTGCGTGCGCTCGACCTCAAGCCCTTCGAAGCGTTGATCGCTGACGGCATCGAGTCGATCATGATGGCGCACGTGCGCTACACGACGGTCGATGAAACCCCGGCTTCGCTGTCGCGCAAGTGGATCCGTGGCGTGCTGCGCAAGGATCTGAAGTTCAAGGGCGCGATCTTCTGCGACGACCTGTCGATGGGCGGCGCAGCCGTCGTCGGCAGCATGGAGGATCGTGCACGCATGGCACTGGCCGCTGGTTGCGACATGCTGCCGGTGTGCAATGACCGCGCTGCTGTGATTGGCCTGCTCGACGGTTTGAAATCACTCAAGCCGAGCAAGACCGCGTCTGAGCGGATCAAGCGCCTGTATTTGCGCAAGGTCTGACGGCAGCGCATTCGCAGAGAGTGAGATGAGCAAGACGCCTTCGGCATCAGACATGCTGGCAGCAGAAGCAGTCGCTGTTCTCAGGACGGCGGATTGTCTGCACGATGCCGCTGCAGTGCAGCGTGCCTATGCGAGCCTCGCTGCAGAGATCGAAGGCGTGTACGCCGACCTCAATCCGCTGCTGCTCTGCGTGATGACTGGTGGTCTGCATGCGACGGCAGCGCTCTCGGAGCGCTTGCCGTTTGCGCTTGAGATCGATTATCTGCATGCAACGCGCTATCGCGGCCGGACCAGTGGCGGTGGCCTGGTATGGAAACGCCAGATCGATCCGCAGCGCCTGCACGGACGCCATGTGCTGGTGGTCGACGATATCCTCGATGAGGGGCATACGCTGGTTGCGATCCGTGCGGCGCTGACTGCTTTCGATCCGGCGTCGCTACGCGTTGCGGTACTCGCTGAGAAGCTGCACGACCGCCGTGCCGCGGGCGCGCATGCCGAGTTCATCGGCTTGCAGGTCGAAGACCGTTATGTCTTTGGTTGCGGTATGGACTACAAGGAATACTGGCGTCAGCTGCCGGCGATCTACGCCGTGAAAAGCATGTAGGAGACCTCTTTGGGCAAGCTCATTGCAATCATCGGCGGTACCGGTCTGAACCAGTGGGCCGATCTGGAAATCACCGGTAGCGAGACCGTGCAGACGCCCTATGGTGTGCCGAGTGCGCCGCTGGTTTACGGACAGGTGGGTGGCGTCGAAGCCGTCTTTCTCGCGCGCCATGGCGAAGGGCACAAGCTGCCGCCGCATGCGATCAACTATCGCGCCAATCTGTGGGCGCTGCAGGCTGCAGGTGCGACTGCTGTCGTTGCCGTGGCTGCAGTCGGCGGTATCGCAGCGTGGTTTGCGCCAGGCGAGGTCGCAATTCCGGATGACGTGCTCGACTACACCTGGGGTCGCGAGCACAGCTACTCGGATGGCCGCGAAAGCAGCCCGCTCAAGCATGTCGAGTTCAGTCATCCGTACGCGCCAGGCCTGCGCAAGGCGCTGCAGTCAGCCGCCGAGCACAGTGGCGTGCGTATAGCCGGCGCTGGTGTGATGGCGGTGACGCAGGGGCCGCGCCTCGAAAGTCCGGCGGAAATCCGCAAACTGCAGCGCGACGGTGCCGACATGGTCGGCATGACCGGCATGCCGGAAGCAGCGCTCGCCGCAGAACTGGGCCTCGACTACGCGTGCCTTGCCGTATCGGTCAACTGGGCCGCTGGCGTGCAGGGTATCGAGGACATCCACGCGCAGATCGAGCAGTCGATCGTGCAGGGCATGGGCAAGGTGCGGCAGATTCTGGCGCAGACGCTGAGCGCCTCGCGCGAGAGCTACCTGTAGCCGCCCTGCACGCTGTCCAGTTCACCCTTGAGCGACAGCCGGGCATTGCTTGGCGACCAGATCTGCAGCATCGCCGTGTCGCCGGGAACCACGGGCGACCATAGCGATTCGCCATCATCCTCTCGATAGGGGCCGTGACGAACGCGGCCGTTCGGCGAACACAGCCAGACCTGGGCGCCACGCGGCAGGCTCAGATGGCTGAGCTGCACGGAAAGGGAAATCGCACCCGGTGAGGTCAGCATCAGCGTCGATACCGACCAGCCGTCGGCGCGATCGATCCATTCGCTGGCTTTGTTCAGCGACCGGCCGACCCTGATCACCTTGGACAGCTGATCGCCACCGTCTTCCTTGGTGCGGCTCAGTTTGAGATGCTCGACGTTCTTCATCGCCTGCGTGCAGGCTTCGGGCGGATACGGCGTGGCCGGGGGCTTGGTCGTTGGCGGCGGCGGGGTGACGCAGGCTGACAGCAGCACAACCGCAGCGATGGTCAGCTTGTGCGGTTTCATGACCCGTACGCCTCAGTTGGATGCAGCTGCTGCTGCATCAATGCGCGTGACCTTCGCCAGCACGCCGAGCTTGGGGCTGTCGAGGTGATGCAGTTCGTCGCGGCGCATGCGCCGGCGATCATTCAGGCGGTAGGCCATCGCACCGGTGCCGCGCGGTTCGTTGAGCATCGCATCCACATCCAGATGCAGGTAGCGGCTCAGATGCAGCGCGACACTGCCATCGATCGGTGTGCTCAGGAAGCTGCTCAGTCCCTGCGGATCGTAGACGGTGAACGGCGTGCCCTGGCGCAGCTGCAGGTTCGGTCCGCGTTCGGTGGGTGGATCGACCTGGGTCCAGGCCAGACGCACGAGGGGACGGAACTGCGAGGAGCTGCGCAGGCGGGCCCATTGGTCCTGCAGTGCAAAATCGTTGTCGGGCAGGATGCGGATCCCGGCCGCATTCAGGCGCGCCGTATCCGTCAGCGCGATCGCATCGGCGGCCGGTGCCGATGCCGGCAGGCCGCCCGCACTGGCTGCGTAGAGATTCTGGAACACGATCAGGTCTACGCGGTAGGTGTCGGCCTGCGCAGTCTGGCTGCACAAGCCCAGCAGGACTGCGATAACGCATGCGCGCACGAACATCATCAGGCCTCCCCGGCAGCTTCTTTGATCTGCAGTGTATCCAACAGCTGAGCGGCCGTCTGCGCACGTTTTTCGATCACGTCGAACTCACCGTAGCAGTGCAGGCGGCTCTGGCCTTCGAGTTTGTAGGTCTTGGGCTGCTGCTGGATCAGGCGGATCAGGCGCGCGCTGTTGACCTTGGGCTGCGCGCCGAAATCCAGGGTGATCGAGCGGCTGCCGGCGCGGATCCTCCGCAGGCCCAGCTGCTGCGCCTGCGTGCGCAGTTCCGCCGCCTCGAACATGCGCTCGACCGGGCCGGTTATGCATCCATGCACGCGGAAGCGATC
>CAZDPA010000011.1:0-7489 GCA_964507195.1 uncultured Salinisphaerales bacterium
ATGCGAGGGAGGGATTCCCAGGCCTTCGCGATACTTAGCGACCGTACGTCGCGCAACTTGAATGCCTTCCTTGAGCAGCAGCTCGGACAGGCTGGCGTCGGACAGCGGACGGCTTGGGCTTTCGGCAGTCACCAGACGTTTGATCATGGCCTGGATTGCCGTGGCCGAGCAGATGCCACCGCCCGTGGTCTGGACGTGGCTGGAGAAAAAATATTTGAGTTCGCAGAGCCCACGCGGAGTGAGCATGTACTTGTTGGCTGTGGCGCGCGATACCGTTGATTCATGTATGCCCAGCTGTTCGGCGATGTCTCTGAGGACCAAAGGTCGCATCGCCTCGGGTCCATATTCCAAGAAAGCACGTTGTTCTTCAACTATGGAGTGCGCGACCCGCAACAAAGTTTCATTGCGGGCCTCAAGACTGCTCAGGAAGTAGCGGGCTTCCTGCAGGTGCTGCTTGAGCATCTGCTGGTCGCGCGAGCTGTCGGCACGGCGGATCATGCCCTGGTACTGACCATTGATCCGCAGGCGCGGCATGTGCTCCGGATTCAGGCGCACGGTCCAGCGGCCATTACGTTTCAAAACAAAGACATCGGGCGTGATGTAGTCGGCCTCGTGGACCTGGAACGGGCGCCCTGGGCGTGGCTGCAGCGACTGGATCAGGTCGACTGCGAGGCGCAATTCGGCCTCGCTGGCGTGGCTGGCCTTGGCCAGTGCGGCTAAATCGTGTCGCGCCAGCAACATCATATGGTCGCCAACGACCTGCAAGGCGGTGTTCGCCCCCGGCGTGCGCGCCGGCAGCGCCTCGATCTGCAGACGCAGGCATTCGCCGAGATCGCGCGCGCCGACGCCAAGCGGATCGAACTCCTGGACGATCGCCAGCACGGCGTCGACTTCTGCACTGCTGACATGCAATGCGCTGATGATCTGTGCCTTGAGTTCGTCCCATTCGCGCAGGTAGCCATCCTCATCGACCGCGTCGATCAGAAACGCCGCGATCTCGGTCTGGCTCTGCGTGAACGGCGCGGCGCGTGCCTGTTCAAGCAGGTGTTCGTAGAGTCCAGTCGCGGCGCGCCGGTTGGCCTCCATGAACTCGCGCAGCTCTTCGTCGTCGCCGCTGCGTGGCTGCGCCGGAAGATCATCGAAGACATCACCCCAGTCGGCGTCGACCGGCAGCTCGTCCGGAATGTCGGTATCGGTGCCGACTTCCTTGGTCGCGCCCTCATTGTCGCCACCGTCTTCGGCAGCGGCATCGCTGGCGCTGTAGACGTCGTCGCTGGCCTCCCCCGACTCGGGTGCGTCTTCGCGCTCGAGCAGGATGTTGGATTCCAGCGCCTGCTCGATCTCCTGCTGGAGGTCGAGGCTGGAGAGTTGCAACAGGCGAATCGCCTGCTGCAAGGCCGGCGTCATCGTCAGCGACTGTCCCAGTCGCAGGCCCAGTGATGCCTTCATGCGTCAGCGTGCCCTGAGTGCGCTGTTCCCTTGCGTGAACTCACTTGACCGTGATCGTGATCTTTTCCGACAGTACGGCTGGGTTCTGTGGCTGGTGCTTCCAGTCGCCCAGCACCAGCTGCAAGGTGTGGGTACCTGGCTTGAGTTCGATCGAAGCTTCGGTCTGGCCGCCACCGAAATGCTTGATCTGGTCGGTCATCGCCAGCGGCTTGGTGAAGTCCACTTCGGGGTTGTCGATCAGCAGGTGGTGATGGCCGGTGCCGGCCTGGTTGACCCCGGCCGGAGCGACGCCCATGCCGGACAGGCCGAACAATACCTTCACCGGGCTGCTGACTTCCGCGTCGTTCTGCGGAGAGATAATGTAGACCTTGGCACCGGCAGTCGCCGCCTGTGGCAGGCCCAGCTCCGATTCGGCGCGCTGCGCGGCCTGTTGCTTGGCAACATCCTTCAAATCCTTCCAGGAGTCGGCCTGGGCCGTCAGGGTGGCGCAGGCGGCGGCGATGGCAACGGCAGTGGCAATCAGGGTGGTATTCATCGGCGTGTCCAGGTCTTCAGGGGGTGCGGGAGTGGCATTGGCTATTTTTTCGGCACGGTATTTGCGTGCCAACAGAGTGGAGATTAGGTGAATCAGCGCAGGATCGCTATACTGCCCACCGTTTGTGAGGCGCATCCCGGTTTGCGCACCCCGTTCGGCCACTCAAGGCCCATGGTCGCAGACCTTTTTCGGTGACATCCGTCCCGTATCAACCCCCTTGCCTGAACCGGCCCCGGTAAGCGCGTTGCTTGCCAGGCAGGCCACATGCGGCTTTCGAGCCGCTTGAACGCTATTCAGGAGTTTCACGTGTCATTTGATGGACTAGGCCTTGCGCCGAACATTGTTCGCGCCGTGGCCGATCAGGGCTATACGACGCCCACCCCGATTCAACAGCGCTCGGTTCCCGAAATCCTTGCCGGCCGCGATCTGCTCGCCGCCGCGCAGACCGGTACCGGCAAAACCGCTGCCTTCACCCTGCCGATGTTGCAGCGCCTGCAGGCCAATCCGCCTGCTGAAGGCGTGCGCCGACCGGTGCGTGCCCTCGTGCTCGTGCCAACCCGCGAGCTCGCGGCGCAGGTCGAGGAAAGCATCCGTACTTACAGCAAGCACCTGCCTGCGGTCCGCACGGTGCTGATCTTCGGCGGTGTCAGCATCAATCCGCAGATCGACGCCCTGCGCCGTGGCGCGGATATCGTCGTCGCCACGCCGGGCCGTCTGCTCGATCACGTCGGTCAGCGCACGATTGACCTGTCGCAGGTGCAGTTCTTCGTCCTGGACGAAGCCGACCGCATGCTCGACATGGGCTTCATCCGCGATATCCGCCGCGTCATCGAGCGCCTGCCCAAGCAGCGCCAGAACCTGATGTTCTCGGCGACGTTCTCGCCGGACATCCGCAAGCTCGCTGAAGGCCTGCTGCAGAATCCGGCAACGATCGACATCGCGCCGCGCAACAGCGCCGCGACCGCGGTGACGCAGCGTGCGATCTACGTCGACAAGAACCACAAGGCCGAACTGCTCGGATACATGATCAGCCGCTTCAACTGGAAGCAGGTGCTGATCTTCACGCGCACCAAGCATGGCGCGAACCGCCTGATGGAACGCCTGATCAAGGACGGTATCAATTCCGCCGCTCTGCACGGCAACAAGAGCCAGAACGCGCGTCAGAAAGCGCTGGCCGGTTTCAAGGATGGCAGCGTCCGCGCGCTGGTTGCGACCGATATCGCTGCCCGTGGCCTGGATATCGAACTGCTGCCTCATGTCATCAACTACGAATTACCGGCCGTCCCGGAAGACTACGTGCACCGCATCGGTCGTACCGGCCGCGCCGGCGAGACGGGCGAGGCGATCTCGCTGGTCTGCCGCGAGGAATATGACGAGTGGAAGGGTATTGAAAAGCTGCTGAAACGCAGCATTGAAGCGTTTGAAGTTGAAGGCTTCACCCCGCGGCCGCGTTCTGAATCTGCCAAGGACGCAGACGAGGAGCGTCCGCCACGCGATCACCGGAATCATCGTCAGGGTGGTCGTCACAACGGCCAGCGTCCGGCCCATGCCAATGGCGGCAAGCCGTCCGGTGGACAGCAGCGCAAGCCTGCCGGCAATGGCAACGCCAACGGCGAGCGCAGGCCGGCGACGTCGGCGGCTGCGCCGTCACGTCCACGCGGCGACGGCCGTCGCGATCGCCCGGCTGGTGGGACGCCGGAGCGGTCGAATCAAGGGGGTCGCCATCGCGGCGGCCGATAAGAGTTATTTTTTGACGCACTTTTAGGAGTACCGCATGAAACGAGTCTTCGCCGGAAACCTGCCTGCCGACACCACCGAGCGCGAGCTCACCGAGATCTTCGCCGGCTTCGGCAAGGTGTTCTCGATCAAGCTGGTGCAGGACGTGTTCAGTGGCCAGTGCAAGGGCTTTGGCTTCATCGAGATGGAAGGCCATGAAGCGCGTGCAGCGATTGCCGGTCTCAACGGCAAGGACCTGCGTGGCAAGCCGATGAAGGTCAACGAAGAACAGCCGCGTGATCTGAAGAAGGGCGGCCCGCGCCGCCGCTAAGATCGTCAAGCTGTCAATGAAAAGCCCGCCCGACGTCACTGTCGGGCGGGCTTTTTTGTACCTGTTGCCCTCACACACCGGCCGCTCTGCGACCGGTTCCCCCTCTCCCGCGACGCGGGACAGGGCAGGCAGGCATCTCGCTGCGCGAGATTTTCTTAGCTGGCCTTGAGCGTGCGTGCGCCGCTGGGCCCGCCAAGAATCAGCACATCGGCCGGGCGTTTCGCGAACAGGCCGACGCAGACCACGCCGGCGAGGCTGTTGATCTCGGCTTCGAGCTTGAGCGGATCGACAATGCTCAGATTATGGACATCGATGATTACGTTGCCGTTGTCGGTCGTCACGTCCTTGCGCAGCACCGGATGGCCGCCCAGACGCGTCAGCTCGCGGCCGATGTAGGACTGTGCCATCGGAATCACCTCGATCGGCAGCGGGAACTTGCCAAGCACGCCGACCAACTTCGACTCGTCGGCAATGCAGATGAACTTGCGGCTCGCCGCGGCAACGATCTTCTCGCGCGTCAGTGCCGCGCCACCGCCCTTGATCAGCTGCAGATGCTTGTTCGCTTCGTCTGCGCCGTCGACATAGATCGACAGCGTGCCGGTCTGATTCAGGTCGAGCACGCGGATGCCGACCTTCTTCAGGCGCTCGGTGCTCGCATTCGACGACGACACCGCACCGGGAATATCACTGAGCAATCGGCGTTCGGCGATCAGGTCGATGAAGTGATTGACCGTGGAGCCGGTACCCACGCCCAGCACTTCACCGGGCTCAATGTAGGCAAGGGCGGCCTCGGCGGCGAGGCGTTTGGCAGTGTCGGCAGACATGGGATTTCCGCAAGCAGGGGTTTCGGGATGCGAAGACTAATTCAATTCGGCTCGGCCGGTCAGTGCAGCATCATGAAGGTCTGCAACTCACCGACGATGAAGCCGAGCACCGCGCCGACAATGATCAGCGACCACTCGTCTTCCTTGAAGGCCGGCCGCAGCATGCCTTCGAATTCTTCCGGACTGAGCTTCTGCATGCGCTCGGTCAGGGTGTTACGGATGTCCATCGCGCCTTCGGCGTAGTTATCGACATGACGCAGGGTCTGCGGCAGGGTCTCGACCAGCTTGGCAGTGACCAGTTTCTTCATCTCCTGATAACGGCGCGAGCCGATCGCAAACGCGACCAGCGGTCGCGCGATGCCGGCCTGCTCGTCGACCATCTGTTCGACGTGCTTCTGCACCAGAGAGAACAGGCGGTCTGATCCCGGACCTTCAAGGATGGCCTGCCATATGTTGGCCGGCGTGATGATCTGGTCGGCGACGAGACGCGCATAGTCGCGTGACACTTCCTGCTGCCGCCGCAGGAACAGACCCTGATAAGTCAGGCCGAGGATCTTCATCGGCTTCTTGGGGTGGAACAGCATCTGCAGCGCGAGCCAGTCCGACGCAAAGCCGATGAACAGGCCGAATGCAGGCAGGATCCACGGTGACTGGTAGAACATCCAGACCACCATTTGCACGAGGCCAATGATGAAGCCGAAAACAAGACCGGAGTGACCGAAGAAGCGGAATTCCTTGCGCCCGACTTCGGCAAATACGCGATTGAGCAGGCGTTTGTCGCGCATCAGCGCGCCGATGACCATGTGCTTGAGATCGAAGACCTGGCGCACATTGGTGCGTATATCGGTCATGACCTGGGCCACGACCTGCGGGGCTTCGGCCTGCACGCGCTTGATCAGGCGCTCGCGGGCGAAGTTGGGCAGCATCTCCCACATACCCGGCTGATGCTGCGACAGCACTTCACGGGTGATCTGCTCGACCGCGCCGAGCATCGGCTTTTCAATCTGGCTGGCGATCTTTTTCGGATCAAGGCGCGAGAAGATTTCCTCGACAGTGATCAGGCGCCGCGTGATCACGTCGACCGCAATACTGGCCATTTTCTCGGCCTTGCGCGGAATCACGCCCTGCCAGCCGAAGTACGGCTTGATGCCGATGAATTCCAGCGGCTCGAACATCATCCGCACCGCAGCAATCTTGGTGACGTAGCCGATGATGGCTGCGATAACCGGCATCGACAGGTACAGCCACCACTGCGCCAGGAAATTCGTCTGCGCCGTCAGCAGTGCGGTGTGTATGAATTGCAGCATTCGCGCGTGTCCCCGGTGATCAGCGTTTAGTCGACGCGGTGCGTGATGGATAGTGAAGACAAGCGCGGCTCAAAAGCAATGAGCGCGGTGACAGACCCGGTGGCGCGAAAGTGCCTAGCCCCGCCTGCCGAAAATCGCCGTCCCCACGCGCACGATGGTTGAGCCCTCGGCGATTGCCGCTTCGAGATCATCCGACATGCCGGCCGACAGAGTGTCCAGCGCCGGCTCGAAGCCGTTCATGCTGTTCTGCAGCGCGCGCAGTGCACTGTAGGGTGCGCGGGCATCGCTGTCGGGACTGGCTGGCTCGGGAATGGCCATCAACCCGCGCAGCTGCAGGCGCGGCAGGGCGGCAACGGCGCGGCACAGTGCCGGCACATCGGCCGGTGCACAGCCGGATTTGCTCGCCTCGCCGGAAATGTTGACCTGCACGCAGACCTGCAGCGGTGGCAGTGCATCCGGCCGCTGTTCGGACAATCTTTGCGCAATTTTCAGGCGGGCTATGCTGTGCACCCAATGGAAATGCTCGGCAACCGCGCGGGTCTTGTTGGCCTGCAGCGGGCCGAGGAAATGCCAGATCAGGTCCAGATCGCCCAGCAGCGACTGCTTGGCCAGCGCTTCCTGCAGGTAGTTTTCACCGAAATCGCGCTGACCGGCTGCTGCTGCCGCGCGCACGGCGTCGGCGCCGAAGGTCTTGCTGACCGCCAGCAACTTGACGTCTGCGGCCGGTCTGCCGGCGCCACCGCAGGCCCGGACGATGCGGCTGCGGACTGCAGCAAGCTGCTGCGCGATCTGCGTCATGTTGCCTCTACGGGGAATAGTCTTTAACGTCTGAACAAGTAACATCCGTCTTCAGGCTCGCGTTCGCGCGACCTGACCGGAGTGCAGGGGCTGAAACAATAACGAATTCTTACAGAGCATCCGCATGGATATTGCGCAGCTATTGACCTTTAGCGTCAAACAGGGGGCCTCGGATCTTCATCTTTCGTCGGGCGTCGAGCCGATGATCCGTGTCGACGGTGACGTCAAGCGCATCAACTTGCCGGCACTGGACCATAAACAGGTCCACGACATGGTGTACGACATCATGAATGACAAGCAGCGCAAGGCCTGGGACGAGTTTCTCGAAACCGACTTTTCATTCGAGATTCCCGGTCTGGCCCGTTTTCGCGTGAACGCGTTCACGCAGGCGCGCGGCGCCGGTGCAGTGTTCCGTACCATTCCTTCGAAGATCATGTCGCTGGAAGATCTCAAATGCCCGTCGATCTTCAAGGAAATTTCGGAGATCCCGCGAGGCATCGTGCTGGTGACCGGGCCGACCGGCTCGGGC